>JAFYWV010000023.1 GCA_017546505.1 Bacteroidaceae bacterium | reverse complement strand
GCTTTGCAAAGCGCTCCTAACTGTTTAGTTCCACAAATTGCCCCACTCACCGCGGTGGTTGCCACCAAGCTGACCGCCGTTTGAGGTATCTACTGTCTTTTCGTTATCCAATTTCAATGATGCTGCAAGCATTGTCTCTGCTGCAACGCTAACCTCTGTTGCAAGAGGTGATACATAAGTCTTCTTCATATATCTGTTATTGTTTTTATTTTAAAGTCCTTAATGTCCTTAGAGTCTTTAAAGACCCTAAAGACATTATATTATCTTACTTAACCAATACCTTTTTGCCGTTGATGATATAGATACCACGCTCAGCAACCTCTACACGGCGGCCTGTGAGGTCGAAGATTGTCTTAACCTCGTTCTCTACCTCTACACCCTCAATTGATGTTGAGCCTTCCCAATCAAGACCATAGAAAGCAACAGTCTCGTTTGCAGTTGGGAGTACCAAGTAAGCCTTACCCGCATTGTTAAGGAAGTGAGTTGTACCCTCGTTACCCTCAGCATCCTTGTTCAACTCTGCCTTGTAGAAACCGATACCAGCCTCTGAGTGGTTAGCAAGTACATAAGCTGTACCCTCAACGTATGTATTCTCAACAGAGCCACGCATCAAGTTGTCTGCGAGAGTGTAGTTGTATGTTACAGTCTTTGCGAACTTGTGCTCACCTGCGTTCTCAAGAAGAATACCTGTGTTTGCAGGAATAACCTCGCCCTCAGCAATCTGAGACTTTGTAATCCAACCATCCTCAGCACCGGTAACGATGTATGCGTTAACACCAGCTGGAACGTGTACTGACTCAGCGAAGTACTTTGTAGCCCAACCAGCCTCAGAAACATTAACTGTAACGTCCTCATCAACATACTCTGTCAAGAAGAATGAAGAACCACCGTCATTGTCGCTCCAATGTTTGATAACGAAGTTGCAGTTTGACGCATTAGCTACAGAACCCTGTGCGTTCAAATAGTTACCAGCAGGATTCTTCATACAGAACCAATCTGAATGAACATCAGAACCCATAGCAATGAACGCTGTAGCATCAGCAACCTCAGCCATAGCTGCAACACCGTTGTTTTCTGACTTGATAGCCTTATTTGTAGCCTTGTTTACCATCTTGAAACCACCCTCAACGGTACCAACGAAGCCCCATAGGTGAGCGTCTACCTCATCAGCAGCAAACTCGTGATCCTGAGTTCTTACGCTTGAACCATCCTCTGCAGGAGCGATGAACCAACGATAGCTATAGTTATCAGTTGTATAATAGTGCATCTGAGCATAGTACCAAGTTGTTGGAGTACCCTCTGCAACAGCCTTGAAAGGAAGCAATGAGTTATCAATATCCAAAGTAATCTGTACAGTCGCATTGCCCTCAACATTACCGGCAGGCTTAGCACCTGTTACAACATAACCCAAAGGAAGTTCCGGTGTAACAAGGTCAGGATATGCCTCACCCTTAACAGCAGCCGCCTCCTGAGTTGCCAAAGTATTTCCATTGTACTGATACTCATATACAACAGTTGCAGCAGTGTTGAATGTCTCGAGAGCCTCTTCTGGATTAAACTCACTAGCAAGAGCAATTGTAGCCATATTACCACCGTCAGCAAGGTCATTCCAGAATGTAATAACAGCTGGATCATAACCATTTGAGATACCCATATGGCTAGCACCATTCAATGCAATGACATAAGGAGCTGCATATGATGCAGTCTTTTCAAATGTCACATAATCCTCTGCAGTTTTTGTATACTTTGTATTATCACCACTCTTTGCAACGAACATCTTCTTTGCAACGCTGTAGAGGTAATATTGTCCGTCTTTCTGAATAAATGCGAATTGCTGGTTAACATCTTCCGCATTCTTGTCTACACTCTGCTTTACAGTACTTGTCACACCATTATCACCACTATACCAAGAACCGCGACCAGCGTCACCGGCTGTTATAGTATAGCAAGAGTTGTTGTTCAATGATGAAAGTGTGAACAAAGGCATTGCTGCCGCAGCTGCCGCTGTAGTCTCCTCTTCTGTCACAGCCTCAAAAGCCCAGTAAATCTCGTTGTTGCTAGTACCGTGGTTTGAGTAAATGATACTGCCTTCAGACTTTGAGCCGTTGTTAGGACCAATGTAACCCTTTGTTCCCTTGAGTGTCCAAATTTCACCCTCAGAAGGCTCTATAGTAAGAGCAGCATTAGAATAGCTTGCCTCAGCTCTGAAACCCCAAGATGAAAATGTAGAAACCACATTGTTGTTGAATGTCAACACATGGTATTTTTCATCTTGCTTAACGAGACGGAAAACCTGCTTTGAGAGGTCCTCTGTGTTTTTTGCGCTAATAACAATACCACCATCATTCTGATTACCAGAATTGTAGCTATTCACAGTCATATAGAGCTGTGATGTAGTGTTCTTCAAACGGAAGAACGTTCCTTCAGCAGGCAGTTCAGCCTGCGCCCATGTTGTCACCGCGCAAAGCAGCATCAACATCAAAGAAGTAAATCTTTTCATTTTTGTTAATTAAAAGTTAATATTTAGGTTTATTTTTTTATTCGCTTTTAGCCTTTTTGCAATATAAAAAACGGCTCAAGAACGAGCATTCCACAAAGCCGCGCAAAGTTAGTGATAAAATTCCAAACCAAGATGAAAAAATTATTTAATTTTCAATTAAATCAACAAAATAGATTAAATTTTGTTCGTATGGTGGTTTTAAGCAAATGAAGCGTTATTGTTTATGTATCACCGTCGCGATGCCACCCGCGACCATCGGCTGTTGGTGTTATCGAAACCTTTTTATAACACTATAGGCCTGATAAAGTCCTAATTCACCGGCTTTGCTGAGGTCGGCTACGCCACCCTCGGCGTTGCCTGTATAGATTTTTGCCAAGCCACGATTGAAATAAGCCTCGGCAAAGCGGTCATTGAGAGAGATTGCTTTGGTGTAATCGACAATTGCCGATTTATAGTCATTTAGCTTTACCGAAACGTTGGCACGGTTAAAATAGGCCTCGGCAAAGGTGGGTTGTAATTCTATGACACGGCTGAAATCGTCTTTCACCAGACGATAATCGAGATTGGCAAGTTGTTGCACGCCCTGCTTGGGAACAGCATTCTGTTCGCTTGCACTGTATTTACCAAGTTCCAACAATTTGTAACGCACAAAAGCACGTATAAAGAAGTGACTCCACGCGCCGCCTGACGCCTGCACCGCTCTGTCAATATCAGCCATTGCAGCATCAATATCCTGAACAAGATAGTAGTCCAACGCACGTTCACAGCGTGCGGCAGCATCATCATTACTATCGGTTATACCCTTGGAAACCTCGTCAATGTGAGCAAAATGATAATCGGCCTCGCTCCCGGTAAGGGCGCGCTCTTTGTTGGTGAGCAGCAATGGACGTTCATCCTTGCGTTGCTCATTGAATTCCTCAACAAGATTGTTGTATGTTTGCGCCGCAGCTACATTTTCATCCTTGTAACAAGTTAGCACAAACAATGGTTCGAGTTCAACGTACACATTGCGGTTCTGCACCTTACCGCGTGCCTCGGTGGTGTACTGTTTTGCATCCACATCGGCCGGGACAATCATCTTGTTGTAGTTGCGGACATTCTCATCGGAGCGTTTGCGGGCGGCATCATCATCGGCCGAATAGTCACCCTGCACCGATGCAACACCATTCAAATAAATCTCTTGGCGACGATTAAACAGCCACTCTTCGTCGGCCTTTGCACCGGCAACATCACCCAGTTTGCGACTTGCCCGGGCACGCAAGCTATATGCCTGTTCAAAGTTTGGATAGGCCGCAATGACAAGCGACAGGTCATCTACCGCACCACGAAAATCGCCGATTGCCGAGCGCAAAAGCGCCCTGTTATAACGTGCAAGAGTGTTGTCAGGGTCAACACCCAAAACAAAATCAAAATCCTTGATAGCCTTGTTGTTATCACCCACCTCCATCAGCAGCAAGCCGCGATTATAGTGAGACGTAAGGCTTGTAGAATCGGCATACACGGCCATATCGAAATCGGCAAGAGCACCACGTAAATCATCGCGGAAATAACGCACCAAAGCACGGCTGGCATAGCTACTGCCACGCCCCGGGAGCAGGTCGATAGATTTATCCAAATCTGCCTCGGCAGCCTCATACGCCCCCATAGCATAATGCACCATAGCTCGGGCATCGTAAACGTTTGCCGAGTAGCTGTCGTTCTGCACTGCCTTTTCTGCCATTTCAAACGCCACCAGAGTGTCCTTCATATTCATTGCCACCTGTGCACGCATTATGCAAGCTGCACTGTAACGAGGCGCAAAGAGCAACAACGAATCGATGACACCGGTTGCCCGCTCCCACTCGCCGGCCTGCATCATCACCGCCGCGAGGTTCTGCCATATATTGACATTCTGCGGGTCGCACACTATACCGGCGCGAAAATCCTGCTCGGCCAGTGCAAGACTGTCGAGGTTGGCACGACAGAGCCCACGCAATTGATAACTGCGGGCAATGTATGGATTACGGCTTATCGAGAGCGTCAAATCCTCGTCTGCACCTACAAAGTCATCGAGATAAAATTTTGCAAGGCCACGATAAAAATAGGGTTCATAGAGGAACGGCTTAGCATCGATAACCTTGTTGAAATATTGGATAGAGAGGACATAATCCTCAAAATAGAGCGCATTGCGCCCTATTTCCATCACTCTCGTAGTGTTCAACTGAGCCAAGCCGAACAACGGAGCAAACAGCGCCACAAGGGCAGCCATTGCCCGGCGCAATATCATCGGAGCACGCGCTTTACCTTGTAGTCACAAGCCACCTTGCCTTTTGCAAGATTTCCAAGCTTGTTCTTGTTCATCTGGCGACGCAGAGGCGAAAGGCGGTCCGAGAAGACCTTACCCTCGAGATGGTCGAACTCGTGCTGCATAACACGTGCAAGATAACCCTCGACCCACTCATCGTGCTCAACGAAATTCTCGTCGAGATACTTTACGTGGATACGTGACGGACGGGTAACCTTCTCGTGTACACCCGGAAGGCTCAGGCAGCCCTCTTCCATTGTATCGGTCTCATCAGATGTCTCAATGATGTGGGCGTTTATGTACACACGACGGAAATCCTTGAACTCGGGCTCATCCTCGGCAAGCACATCAAGGTCAATCACCACCAAACGAATGGCAAGACCAATCTGGGGAGCTGCAAGACCTATACCCTGCGCCTGATGCATTGTATCGAACATATTTTCAATAAGTTCCTTGAGATTTGGATATTCGGCATCAATATCCTCGGAAACTTTCTTCAGCACCGGCTGACCGTAGAGATAAATTGGTAGTATCATATCTTTAATTTATTGTTTTTTTCAAATGTCATAAAAAGCGGAAAACGGTAAACTTTTACCTTTAACCGCACTTCGTGCGCTTGAACCTCGGCTTCGCTCATTGCGTGCGTAAATAAATTTCCGCCCATTCGCTTGCACGAACCTTCACCTTTAACCGCACTTCGTGCGCTTGAACCTCGGCTTCGCTCATTGTGTGCGTAAATAAATTTCCGCCCATTCGCTTGCACGAGCTTTCAGTTTTAACATTTCCTCATCCTTCGGCTCTCCATATACGACTGCAATATTATCGTGGCACTCACCTCGTCGACAAGTTCCTTGTTGCGTCGCGCCATCTTGCCGATACCCGACGCGAGAATTGCCTGATGAGCAAGCACGGAGGTAAAACGCTCGTCGTGATACTCAACCGGTATCTCGGGCAACAACTTACGCAGACGGTTCACAAAAGGCTCAATACGGCACATATTCTCGGACGGAGTGTTGTTCATCTGCTTGGGCAGGCCGACAACAATGCGCTCGACAGGCTCACGCTTGACATAATCGAGTATATAATCAACAAGGGTTGTTGTTGCAACAGTCGTCAAGCCACCGGCTATGAGCTGTAATTCGTCACTCACAGCAAGCCCTGTACGCTTTTTTCCATAATCTATAGCCAAAATCCTTGCCATAGGACAATCGTTTACTTTTTTTGCTGCGCCTGTCTGCATCCAAGAGCAAAGACAGTTACAATAATGAAACATATCATAGGCAGGCCGTACGACACATTGACCGCAGGCATACCCGCAATTGTCCCGGCATCGATTATCAAACCTTGCAGCGGCGGCATCAACGCACCACCAACAATAGCCATCACAAGGAAAGCCGCACCAAGTGCAGTATCCTCGCGGCTCACATTCTCGAGCGCAATACCATAGATTGTGGGGAACATCAGTGACATAAAGAAGCTGATTGCAATCAAACAATAGAGCCCAGGCATTCCCACTATAACTATTGCACCAAGAGAGGCCAATGTTGCGCATATACCAAAGACAGTCAACAAAGTGCCCGATTTAAAATACCTCATAAGAACTGTAGTCGCAAAACGGCCACAGAGGAAAAGAACCATTGCACAGATATTATAGTTCTGCGCCATAGCCTTGTTTATACCAAGATTATCGGCATACTGTATTATGAATGTCCACACCATTATCTGAGCCGCCACATAGAACATTTGCGCTACAACGCCAAAACGGTAACGTTTGTTGTTCCACAGGTTCTTGAGGGTTGCCTTGTTGTTGGCACGCACATTCCTTTCTCCTTGAAGGTTAGGTATCACAACACAGAAGAACACCACAAAAATAATGAGCACTACAATACCCAAAGCAACGTACGGGTCGCGTATTACAGCAAGGTCGTGCTCGCGTATCAAGGCCTTTTCGGCAACAGGCAAGCTGTTGTATATGATTTCACCTGCCTCGTTGCGTTTGTCGGACAACAGGCCGGGCAACACTACAAGCGAAGCCACAGACATACCGAGCAAAGAGCCTATGGGATTGAAAGCCTGTGCCAGGTTCAAACGTCGTGTAGCAGTCTCCTTTGAACCAAGCGAGAGAATCAGAGGATTGGCCGTTGTCTCAAGAAAGGCAAGACCGAAAGTGAGGATGTAGAGCGAAACGCAGAAAAAGGCAAAGCTCTGCTGCGCTGCTGCAGGGATAAAAAGGAATGCGCCTGTAGCATAAAGACCGAGACCTATCAAAATTCCGCGTTTATAGCTGTAACGGCGGATGAACAGGGCTGCCGGAACAGCCATTGTTGCATAACCGCCATAAAATGCAAACTGCACAAGCGCAGCCTCTGATGCGGGCAACTCCATCAGTGTCTGGAACGCAGCCACCATCGGGTTTGTTATATCATTGGCAAATCCCCAAAGCGCGAACAATGAGGTTACAAGGACAAACGGCAGCAGATAGCGTTTATCAATCAACTTACTTTTGTTGGTCATTCTGTCCATTTTCCACTATTTTTTATCGTAAAGATGGAATATGCGTTCCATCATACGCCATTTTTCATTTGAAGAACTGCCTGGTGCCGCCTGTTGGAACTCGGCCATATAATCCTCCCACTCCTGCTGGCGCGGCAATGTCGAAAGACACTCCATAGCACTGTCCCAATCAAAATCGAGCGGTGTCTCAACTATCATAAACAGACGTGTGCCGACGAGGTATATCTCCATCTCCAGGATACCCACCGCACGTATACCATCGAGCACTTCACTCCAAGCCTCGCCATCGCTGTGACGACGACGGTACTCAGATATCAGCTCGGGACTGTCTTTTAGGTCGAGTGTCTGGCAGTATCTCTTCACCGGACCGTCATACACCTTAACAGTGTATCCTTGTGGGCTATTTTCTTTCATAGGCATAGATTATTCAAAAAAAAGGCTCCTGTTAAAAGAAGCCTTATGATTTTTTATTTATTGTAAAGCAACCAAGCCTTCTGGTAATCGTTGTTACGTGGATGATCGGCCTTGAACTTGTCACGTATAACGGCAGCCTCTTCCTTTGTGTCGCACGAAGCACAGACAACGCGGTAAAGACCCGATGACGGATTCTGCACTACGATTGCATTGTAACCCTCATCAACCAACGCCTGGCGGATATTCTCAGCACCCTCTTTTCTGCTGTAACTGCCACATACAACGCTGAATGCTTTGAGCGACCCTTCGCTGCCGGATGAAAGCACAACCTTCTCGGTACGGTAAGTTGTATCGACATCTGTCTTTGCGGCATTTGTGGATGAAGCAACAGGAGCGATATCCACAGCCTCGCTCATCTGGGCATCACCCTCGGCAAGCTCAGCCTGACGTGCCTCGTCATAAGCAGTTTTGTATGCGCTGTTCTTTGACGACTTACAAGATGTGAAACTGAATGCCACACAGGCAGCAAAAGCTATTACAAATAATTTCTTCATAAAAGTGTTGTTATTTTTTTTATTATTAATGCAAACTTTCTGCAAAAATACAAACAAAGCGCTAAAACTTCAACTTTTACCACTGTTAATTTATCCTAACGTCAAAAAACAGGCGATAAAATGGCATAAATCGGATATATTTGCCTACCTTTGAGACAAAACAACAACCACTATGAAAAAAATTTTTCTCTATGCACTGGCTGCAATGGCAATGCTGTCGTGCAACACAAGCAAAAAGATGGCCACCCCGCCGCAAACATTCGACTACGACGTCTGTTACAATGATTTTTTCACCGGCAACACAATGCGTTTCGACTTTCATCACGCCGGCGACAGCAAGCAGGAGTTCTACTACTTTGACAAGGTTATAAGAGAGGGCGAATGGGCCGGCTCAAAGGTGTCGCTGATTAACCCGTTCAACTATGGCGAGCAACATTTCAGGATTATCGACAAGGCTACAGGCAAGGTCATATACAAGAACAACTACTGCACGCTGTTCAACGAGTGGCAGACAACGCCCGAGGCTGTGGTAACAAGCCGTTCGTTCCCCGAGGGCGTTATTTTCCCCGAGCCGTCAAAAGATTTCAGCATAGAGTTCTATGCCCGCAACAAAGAGACGAAGGAGTGGGAGAAGAGATACACACAGGAGGTACAGGTAAACGACTACAACATTGCCACACAGAAACCACAATATGAGTGCATAGACATACACATCGGTGGCAAGATAGCCAACAGCCTCGACATAGTGCTGCTGCCCGACGGTTTCACTGCCGAGGAGAGAGAAAAATTCCTTGCGTCGTGCAAAATGTGGAGCGACGCGCTTTTCAGCTATGCCCCGTTCACACAAAACGCCCACCGCATCAACATACGCGCCGTGTGGGCACCTTCAAAAGAGAAAGGCATCAGCAAACCCGGCATCGGCAAGTGGGTCGACAACCTGTTGGGCAGCCGTTTCTACACCCTGAACAGTGAACGCTACCAGATGACCGAGGAGTTTCAGAAAGTGAGGGATATTGCAGCCGGTGCGCCATACGAGAGCATCTTCATACTCACAAACACCGACAAATATGGCGGTGGCGGAATATACAATTTCTACGGACTTGGCTCGGCCGGAAAAACCGGCCGAACCGGCGAGGTTTATGTACACGAGTTCGGACACTCGCTGATGGGATTGGGCGACGAATACATTGAGGTGGGCAACACCGTGAGCGCCCTCTACCCTGCCGGCAAGGAGCCCTGGGAGGCAAACCTCACACGATTTGTAGAGTTCAAAGGCAAATGGGAGGATATGATTGCCGAGGGCACTGAAATACCGACCATTGCACCCGAAGGCTCTACCGAGAAGGAGTGGGTGATTGGTGCATACGAGGGCGGCGGCTATCTTGAAAAGGGTATTTACCGCGGTTGGCCAGAGTGTATGATGAAGGCGCTGACAGATTTCTGCCCGGTGTGCCAAAAGGCAATAACACAATATCTCGACTATTTATGCAAATGAACAGTGAACGAAAAAAAATCAACGACCGCGGTCGTTGATTTTTTTCGTTCACTTATAATATGTTATCTCGGTTCTACGTCCATAGGGGTCGACAAAAGAGAGCGGATAGATATTGTTTTCATCCAGTTCCCACTCGCCTTTAATCTCATTGTACTCACCGCCTGCCCCTCTCTCCTTTACACCCCAGGGAAGATACTTGCTTGTCGAGCCAATCATTCCAAACGCAGCCAACTGATAGGGAGCACGGTAGGGGATGCGTATATCGGGGATACTCTGCTCCACTCCCCAATAGCCGAAATAAGCCGAGAAGTCAAAGTTGGTTCTGTTTGTTATCGGGAGATAAAGGTAGGTATCACCCTTATCCTCGTGCACCTCGCCCGACATCTCGCATTGTCTATATCCGGTGACATTGCCATCAGAGTCACGGGTCACATCAACATAAGTACCGCCATCAACATACGCACGCTGAAGCATTGTTGACGAATAGTCGAAAGAGACCTGCGAGAAACAGTCGAGAACACCATTCTGTTTAAAGACCCCATAGGCCGAAGTGCTGTAGTAACCGTTCATCGAAGGGTAGTCGGGGTATTCGATAGAGACGTTGTATGCAACTTCAAGTCCCTCGCCACGATAGAAATAGTTTGCGGCAGAAGTCATATACCCCCTACAATCGACTGTATCCTTGAAGCCATTATTGTTCATCACAAAGGAGGTGTATATCACAGAATTTGAGTTGATACTCTTAATGCGCCCCTTTGCATCATATTGGAAATTATGCTCGTACACGCTCTCGTTACCATTCTCAACAAAGGTTGTCTTCAGCGATGCCACACGGCGTGCACCCGGATAGGGCTGATAATAGGACTCGGCTGTGTCGGCATTATATTCATCCTCGTTACACGATACCAAAGCGAGGCACAACGGCAAAGCAAGAATTGTCAATAGTCTTTTCATTGTAATAAGAAGCTGTTTGAATTTCTAAAAAATATTTTCTTATGGAAGCTGATTATTTATTCAAAAATTGACGATATAAATTAAAACAGCTTCAAATTTTTCGTTCACGACGCGAATATCGTTCATTTTTGCCAAACGAACAAATCACAAGCCGTTAAATTGATTTAAGACAACCTGCCGGGGCTTTCATTTGTTTATAAATCAAAAAATAAAAGTATTATGGCATTCATAGACTATTACAAAGTGCTTGGCGTTGACAAAAACGCATCACAGGATGAGATAAAACGAGCCTATCGAAAGTTGGCAAAGAGATACCACCCCGACCTGAACAAGGAGAACCCACAGGCAAAAGAGAAATTCCAGGAAATAAACGAGGCCAACGAGGTACTTGGCGATGCCGAGAAGCGCAAACGTTACGACGAGTATGGCGAGCACTGGAAGCACAGTGACGAGTTCGAGGCACAACAGCAAAACACCCGCAGAGGCGGTTGGCAAACATTCGAGGGGTTTGGCGATTTCAGCCGCAGCAGCGGCAACGAGAGCGGCTTCAGCGACTTTTTCGAGCAGCTGTTCGGCGGCGGAGCGTTCCGCGCAAACAGGCGACAGAAGGGTGAAGACCTGCAAGCGACATTGAAACTGACACTGCAGGAGGCCGCCACTACACAAAAGCGGATAGTGGAAATTAACGGGGAGAAAATTGCCTTGACAATCCCTGCCGGCATTGCCGATGGGCAGAAAATAAGAATCAGAGGTCGGGGAGGAGAAGGCACATACGGCGAGAACACACGCGGCGACCTTTACATCACATTCAACATCACACCCGACAGCCGCTTTACAAGAGAGGGCGACGACCTGTACACCACAATAACGTGCGATTTATACACCCTGTTGCTCGGAGGCGAAGTCACAGTGCCCACCCTGAACGGCAGTGTCAAGGTGAGCATAAAGGCCGGAACACAGCCCGACAGCAAGCTACGGCTTCGCGGCAAGGGATTTCCACGTTACAAACGTGAGGGAGCCGGTGATATGTTCGTCATCATAAAGACAGTATTGCCACAACTCAACGCCCGGCAGACAGAGCTGCTGAAAGAGATAAAATCCCTGTCGTCTAATTGAAGACAACCACATAACCATTCAGATAGGCCGCAAACAACAACCACAATAGGTAGGGCGCATTTATGAAAGCTGCCAAACGACGTTGTCCATAACAGCCGACAGTGTATGCGGCCACCGTCAAGAACAGCGCTATGAGAACCACAAAAGCAACCAGTGGCTGACGCAGATAGAAGAATGTAAAGCTCCATAGCAGGTTCAGGAACAGCTGGACAAAGAAGAGCATCATCAACACCCAGGCATTGATTGCACGACGCCCCCACACCAGCCCGGCCGAGAGCCCCATCAGAATATACAACACGCCCCACACCAATGCAAACACATATCCGGGAGGCGTCAGTGACGACTTTTCAAGCAGTGGATACCACGTTGCAATGGAGTTGCGCTGCAAAAGCATTGACACATAACCGACAAGCAGCGACAGGACAATAAATTTCAGAGTAGAGAATAGAGTTTTCATTGCTGTTCATATAAAAAATTGGCAACCGGAATTGTACCGGTTGCCAATATAACACACTGCGCCGCTGTTTTGTTTTACAGCAAGAGCATAAAAAACAGATTTTGCAAAATGCCCGACTTGACTATGTCCGTTGCAGAACATCAAAGTAAACCTTTCGGCCACCCTGTTTTCATTCTGCCTCCTGAGCCTTACGTTTCTCCTCTTCTCTGGCACGAAGCACCTCGTTCATCTGCGAGTCGGAGTAATAAGGTACTTTCCCCGAAGGAACATACTTGCTCGACGATGACAGGTGCGTATCCTGGTCATCAAAGAAGATGTGTGCACCAAAGGCTTTCAGCAGCTCATCCTTGCGCAAACCACCCAAGAAGTAAGCCTCATCGACATACACACCCCACTTGCGCAATGTCTTGATAACACGGAAATGCGATGGCAAGCTACGGGAGGTAACGATGGCAAGACGCAAAGGAGAGAGTTCTATTGATGTCGGCAACGACTCCTGTATCTGAGACAGTTTTTTGAGAAGATTGGCAAATGGACCCTCTTTGAGAGGAATATCGGCATTCTCCTTCTCATACTTATAGAAAGCGTCGAAGCCCTCGCGCTTGAAACGGCACTCGGACTCGTCGGAGAAAATCACGGCATCGGCATCAAAGGCAATCTTCACACGGCTCTCCTCGGGGTTGAAATCTGTAGGCGGAGCATAGATGAGCGCCGATGCACAAATGCCGGAATCCATCACACGCTGCACGTCACCCTCGTCCTTTGAGAGAAAGAGGTCTACAGAGAAAGCCTTCAGATACTTTGAGAGCGACTCACCGCCCGACAGCGCAACGCGAGTGATTTCAAGCCCGTACATATCGAGCGACTTCAGCATACGCATACCGGTCTCGGGGCTGTTACGCGACATAACAACCACCTCCACAATGGGACGATTGGCCTGTTTGTTAAGCTCCAACAGACTCTTCACAAGGTAGAATGCCGTACCCTTTTCAAGGGGTTCGTCCTCGTGTTCTTCCTGGTATTCACGGTATTTTGCCACACCGTATTTCTCAAATATCTCATTCTCGGCTTCAAGGTCGAACAGCGCTCGCGAAGAGACGCCGATGACCAGCCTGCCATCCAAACTTTCCATTATTGTAAAATTGTTTCAACAAGTTCAATTATACTGCAAAAATAGCTCTTTGAGGACTAAATATCAAAAAAACACGACAAAATATTCCGTTCGGGCTATCATTAAGTTATTTTAAAAGCATATCTTTGCAAAATACGAGCAAGGGATATTATATCAAGCCAATATAAACATTATGAAACCTATACTGTCTAAAAACGAAACAACGTCAATGCGTGGCATTGCCATCATATTCATTGTATTGCACAACCTTTTGCATCTTTTTTTGGAGACAACCGAAAATGAATTCATATTCAGCATTGCACGCTCTAACACTTTTGCAAAACACGCTTTGGAATTTACCCCCTACTTTTATAAAGATATATTTTCTTTCCTCGGATGGTATGGTGTTGCAGTGTTCCTGTTCCTTAGCGGCTATGGACTCACACAGAAATACGGTTTTACCACAGAACAGCCGTTCAAAGCAGGTTCATTCGTCTGGAAACATCTGAAACGAGTGTTTCTATTGATGCTTATACCCTACACTCTGTTTGCAATAAGACATTTGCTACGTGGCCAATACCTACAAATATTTTTGCAACTCACATTAACATCAAACATATTCAACCCCAACGGCATCTCCCCTGGAGTTTTTTGGTTCTTCGGCCTTATAGCCCAGTTCTATATATTTTTCGCTATTATCCGAAAATCAAACAGCATTTATGGCATAGGGGGGGGTATTTTATTAATAATCAACATATTATCATTAATCATTATAGTATACCCACGGTGGAGCTATGAATTGATGAACTATGTCAGACACAACTTCATCGGATGGTTGTTGCCTTTCTCTGCCGGTATATGGTTTGCAGAATGTAAATCTATGAACAGTCTGTTTGACTCCTATTGGAAAAATGGGCTATGGGTTATTGTCTGCGGTGCATTGGTAACCATATCGAATTACAACTTCTACGCGTGGTGCATAAGCCCCATTTTCGCCATTATGGCATCTATCGGGCTAACAAAAGTTCTGGCACGCTATAGGTGGATAAACGAGAGCTGTATTTGGCTTGGAACACTATCGTCATTCCTTTTTGCCGTTCACCCCACCGTACGTTTACTGTGTATGAGATACTTTGCCAACGAAATGACTCACACAATATATATTTTGGGATACCTACTGGCTTCCATTGCTGTCGCCATTGCATATAGAGCAATACACAAACGTTTCTTGTCGAAATAAAGGAGCGCCGACAAGGAAGTGTACCGGCTATCGTTTCCTGTGCCTGTCGATATATATAAGACCCGACAGAATCAATACCGCACCCAGCACGGCAATCCAGGTGACACGCTCACCAAGCACAAGTGCAGATGACACTATTGCAATGACCGGGTTCAGGTAGAGGAAATTCGTGGCGCGCACCGTGCCCAGGCGGGCAAGACACCGGTTCCAGCCAAGAAAGCAGAGCATCGACGCCACACAGCCAAGAAAAAGGATGTTACCCCACACGGCAACACCGCCATCAAGGATTATGCCGTAATTCATTCCGCGCCACAATAGCAGCGGAAAGATTGTCACAAGACCATATCCAAAGACCTTGCGTGTGACAAGCATATTGCTGTACCTTGCTCCAAGCTGTTTGATGAGCAACGAATAGAGTGCCCAGCAGAGACAGGCCGCAAAGGCCAGTATATCGCCCAAAGGAGAGAGCTTGAGCACAAAATTACCGTTGAAGACCACCATTGACATACCGGCAAGTGCAAGCAGTGAACCCACCGCACCGGCCTTGCCAAGACGCTCGGCCGGATAGCGCCACCCGACAATGAGCGCTGTAATCAATGGTGTGAGGCACACAATCAGCGAGACATTGGAACAGTATCCATAGGCAAGGGCATAGTTCTCTACTATGAAATAGAGCGAACCGCCCGAAAGGCCCAGCAACAGGGCCGTAAGTTCATCCCTCGGACTATCAAGAAAGAGCCTGCGACCCGAAAAGGGCAACATCAACAGGTAGGCAATGACAAAGCGCAGCGCAAAAATCTCATCGGGGCGCAAGCCTGCGTTTATCAGCACTTTTGTCTGCACGAACGTGCAGCCCCATATCACCACAATCAGAAATGCGGCAATATATACCCCGAGCGTGGGCTTCGGTTGCAGACTACCGTTCATTGCCGCCAATTTCATTTATTGGCGAAAAGCTCATCCGAGAGCTCCTGTGCACGCTGCAATGCAAGGTGAATATTGCCGCAGATGTTATCCTTGCCCACAAGGCGTGCAATGCCGCCCTTGCGCAAAGCCTTCTCGACATTGTCGTGTACACCCGAGAGGATTACAGTCCGGCCCTCTTTGTGCGAAGCGTTGATGAAAATCTCGAGGTTATGCAATCCTGTAGCATCAATGAATGTCACCTTACGCATACGGACGATACGTATGGGCATTGCATCGTTGTTACGGGTGAGTTCGTCGAACTTATTGGCAATACCGAAGAAGAATGGACCTTCAATCTCAAACACCTCGGCACCTGTGGGGATTGAGAGCACCTCGTCCTTCTCTCCATCGTTGTGCACGCTCATCTCGTCGCGGACAACAGAGATATGTGCGCTCTCCATAGCACGTTTCATAAACATCACGATAGCCATCACCAAGCCAACCTCAATGGCCAATGTAAGGTCAAAGAACACTGTGAGCAACAGAGTCACAAAGAGCACGCTTGTACCCGACATTGAGCTCTTGCACATTGAAACGATTGTTCTCCAGCCACTCATATTATAGGATACCATAACCAGCACACCGGCCAAGCAACACATTGGAATGAGCTTTACAAGGCTACCCAGGAAGAGCAGAACAAGCAGAAGCACAAAAGTGTGTACAATGCCGGCAACCGGGGTGCGGCCACCGTTGTTTATGTTTGCCATTGTGCGGGCAATAGCTCCTGTAGCGGGTATACCACCGAAGAACGGAGCCACAATATTTGCAACACCCTGGCCAATGAGCTCGGTATTCGAGTTGTGACGGTCACCAATGACACCGTCGGCAACCATTGCCGAGAGCAGCGACTCTATTGCACCAAGCATTGCAATGGTAAAGGCAACAGGTGCAAGCTCCTGCATTGCTCCAAAAAGAGTCTTTCCCTCGGGAAGAGAGGGCACTGTGAACGGAGGAAGACCCGAAGGCAACTCGTAGAGGTCGCCAATGGTCTTTATGCTTGTCACACCTGCAAATTCACGCAAAAGCCAAGCGGCAAGAGTCATCACAACAATAGCCAGCAACGAACCGGGGATTTTCTTTGAGAATTTTGGTGTGAGCGCAATGAGTACGACACTCAACACACCCATTCCGGCGCTCCAGTAGTCAATCCTAGAGATGTTCTTTGCATAGCACACCCACTTATCGACGAAGTTTGCAGGTACATTCTCTATTCCAAGACCAAAGAGGTCATTCATCTGTGTAGAGAAAATTGTTATTGCAATACCACCGGTGAAACCGATGATGATGGGATAAGGCATAAACTTGATGATTGTTCCAAGACGGCACAATCCCATAACAACAAGTATTATACCGGCCATCACCGTGGCTATCGCAAGACCGGCAATGCCATACTGCTGTATTACACCATATATGATTACAATGAATGCACCGGTGGGGCCACCAATTTGAACCTTTGAACCACCCAATATTGAAATGAGCAATCCGGCAATGACTGCTGTCATAAGTCCCTCGGCCGGGCCCACTCCACTGGCAATACCGAATGCAATTGCAAGAGGAATGGCAACGATACCCACAATTATTCCGGCCATTACATCTGCCGAGAATTTTTCACGAGAGTAATTTTTCATCGCATCGATGAACTTTGGATGAAAATCAATGATGTTTTTCGTTTTCATTATAATGTATTTGTTTGGTTTTCAAAGCAAAGCGAGCCTCACGACACACTGCCGTGAAAGCCCCTTTTACAAAAGGTGTGCAAAATTACAAAAAAATATTTTTTAACTTATTTTATAGATTGATAAATTTTGTTTGCAACACCAATATTTAACATTTACGGCAGAGAGAGGGTGTTGCCCTCTCCCTGCCGTAAACATAGCACAGCTATACGCTTTTTAGAACCCCTCTTTTATATGAAAATGAATAAAAAGATGGAGCGCAAGGCTTGCGATGGCTTCAAAAACGGAGTTTACTGAGCGTAAATGAGGATTTTGAAGACAAGCATAACACAGCGATACGCTTTTTAGTCATTTTCACTCCTTTGTAATATTAACTGTATATGTCTGAAACGGAAACCTCAACCCCTCTTTTGGGAATGTCTCATATACCTTTTTGTTAAGGTCGAATTTTATTGCCCAATAATCGGCCTGGTTACACCAAACACGCACTACGATGTTAATGGAACTTGCAGCCATCTCACCAAGTTCAATGAATGGTTCGGCAGGGGCATTAAGAATACGTGAATCCTGTGCTATCAATTTTTGCAGAACAGCTTTTGCCTTATAGAAATCGTCGCCGTAGCTTATTGAGAAAGACATATCGAGACGGCGTTTGGGTTCACGCGAGTAGTTGTTGATGATACCTGTCGATACTGCGCCGTTCGGCAAAAGAATCACCTTGTTGTCCGGGGTTGTTACAACTGTATTGAATATCTGAATTTCCTTTACTGTTCCGGCAACACCCTGTGCCTCAATGTAATCGCCCACCTTGAACGGGCGGAAAAGCAAAATCATCACACCACCGGCAAAGTTCTGCAAGGTACCGCTCAAAGCCATACCAATGGCAACACCGGCCGAAGCGAAAATTGCAATGAACGATGATGTATCAATGCCAAGAACACCTATAATCATAAGTATCAGCAGTATCATCACAACCACATCGACAAGGCTGATGACAAAACTTCTTACCGACTCATTGTCTATATGTTTTTGCAGGATAAAAACAAGCAGCTTTACAACACGCTTGAGTATCCAACGCCCCACAAACCAGATTAGCAGAACCTTTATCAGTTTGATAGAGAACGAAAGTGCAAGAGAAGTAATTGCCGCCTTGATTTCATCGGGGCTCATACCCGAGACTGTAGACATCATTTCGGAGATGCCCGGAGCAGTTGCCAACGTATCGGTTGCAACTGCGTTCAAAAATTGAAAAGTAAACATAATTTATTTGTCAGTAATTTTATTTTGTGTCCAATATCTGTCGGGCAGCATTCTTTGTATCCACCTTTGTGATTACCCGCTCCACCACTCCATCTGCATCTATTACAAATGTCGTGCGGATTATACCCATATACACCCTGCCGGCCATCTTCTTCTCGCCGTAAGCGCCAAAGGCTGTTATTGTGCTTTTGCCGACATCGGCAACAAGCGGGAAATTAAGTTGCTGTTTCTCCTTGAAACGCAGGTGTGACGCAACGCTGTCGGCGCTGATGCCCACCACCGCATATCCGGCTGCAACAAGCTCATCCATACCATCACGCAAAGAACAGGCCTCGGCCGTGCAGCCGGGAGTGCTGTCCTTTGGATAGAAGTAGACCACAAGTTTGCGGCCACTGTAGTTGCTCACTCTCTGTTCGTTGCCCTGCTCGTCGATACCAAGGAAATCAGGGGCTTTATCACCGACATTCAACATATCTCCATTATTTTATTATTTCTGTTCCAAGTATTCTCACATCCTCAAGCGGACGGTCGTTGCCGTCACACGCCACGCCCTGTATGCTCTCAACGACCTCGAGACCGCTGACTACCTCGCCAAAGACGGTGTATTCACCATCCAGGTGCGGCGTGCCGCCAACGGTTGTATAGACGGCCTCCTGTTCGGGAGTGATTACAAGTTCACGCCCCGTGCGTCGTTTGTAGTACTCCTTGAAGGCTTGCAACTGCTCTTTTGTGTAGACCTTGCCCCATACGATGTAGAACTGTATAGCCGAGGAGGCCTTTGTGGGGTTCACATCATCACCCTCACGCGCTGCTGCAAGGACACCGCGACGGTGAAAATGCTTCTGAGGCATAAACTCGGCATCTACGGTGTAACCCAGGTCACCCTCACCAAGCAGGACACCTGCAGGCGCGCCCTTGGATGCAGGGTCACCGCCCTGTATCATAAAATCCTTTATTACACGATGGAAAAGCAGGGAATCGTAGCGGTGTTCCTTTACAAGCTTAATAAAATTATCGCGGTGGCCGGGTGTCTCTTCATAGAGACAAAGGTCAATGACACCCGCCGTGGTGTGCATACGCACTTTCATATCCTTTGACGAAGCGCAGGAGAGAAACAAAAATGCCAAAAGAGTGTAATATACGTGTTTCATAGATGTTTTCATTACAACGCGAAGATATAAAAAAAGTGTGAAAGAGAGAATATTCTTTCACACTTAGCACACATTTGCATCATCAGGCATCGACATTGGCATATTTATGCCCCAGTATATGCGGTTTGGGCTGCTTGCCGTTTAGCCTGTAATAGATGAACCCGTTGCCACGGGGAGCAACAGCTATCTCACCCGCGGCTATAAGCTTTTCGAGCATATCGGGGAGCCCATCGTATGACTCCACATTCAGCGCCGTGTGTCCGTTGCGCCTTGCAAGCCCAAAGGCGGTGGCAATCTCAACCGGATAGGTCGAGGCATAGCTCTCCATAAAACACAACACATTCTCGGGTGTAAAGGCTGCACGGCCATCGCCAACAGGTTTTATATTCCCGAACGACAGTTGTTCAATGCAGTTACATACGACATCATAGGTGGAATAACCGCGCAGCATCATCTCCTCACCACGGTAGGTGAGCAGGTAAGTGGGAAAGCTGTTGACCTCGTAACTGCGACAGAAAGCCTTACCCTCGTCATAAAGTGTCTTGACAATATCCCCGGCGTATATACTACGGAATTTCTCCGGGACAAAACCCACCACAGCCGACATATCCACCAATGTATCGGCATCACTTGTCACCACGGCATCAATGGCGGTAGCCTCTTGCAGGTGGCGCAGATAGTGCTGTGCAGCACCGGGTTTCACCTCGCCCGAATAGCGTGCCTCGTAGACACGCGCGGCAATGTAGGCCAAGTTCTGTGGGATTGTAGAGGGATGCTCCTGTGAAAAAAGGTGGAAGCCGTTTTCACACACCGGCATCCCGTGGATTGCCGACGCCTCGACCCAATGGTCATATATCTTTCGGTTCGATAGGGCTATATCGCCACCTATTGACAAACGGCGGTTGTTGTAGGTCCTTATGTCCTCAATCATACCACCCATAACATAATCCATTTCAATGCCTGTGCCATAATGATAGGACAAAGCCCTCAACACAGGCACACTACCCCAACACCAAGTGCAAACAGGGTCGGCAAAAACTGTAATCTTCATATTGCTCATAACTTTCTCTTATTTGTGTATTATAAGGAACAACAAACAGGGGAGATTGTTTTGAAGATAACATTACATTCCAATAATAGCCGGACGACATCCGCCTAAAAAGAAAAAGGCTGCTCCGCAGAGCAACCTTTAGGAAGTGGATAAAAAGCAAAGTTCAAGGCTTGCGCAAGTTTTCACCTTTAACTTTTCAGTTTTCAGTTTTCAATACGCGAACAACGGGAATTCCTCCATCGTTTCGTTCACCTTTGCACGCACGGCGGCAATCACTTTCTCATCCTCGGGGGCGCTTAGCACGGTCTCAATCATCTCGGCAATGAAAGGCATCATATTCTCCTTTACTCCACGTGTGGTGATGGCAGGTGTACCAAGACGTATACCCGATGTCTGGAATGCGCTGCGGGTGTCAAAAGGCACCATATTCTTGTTGGCCGTGATGTCGGCGGCAACAAGAGCCTTCTCGGCCACCTTACCCGTGAGGTCGGGGTATTTGCCGCGCAGGTCGACAAGCATCGAGTGGTTGTCTGTTCCGCCCGACACAATGCCGAAGCCCCTGTCCATAAGTTCCTGTGCCAACACTGCCGCGTTGAGCTTCACCTGTGCCTGATACTCCTTGAACTCGGGTTGTAGAGCCTCGCCAAAGGCTACGGCCTTGGCTGCTATGACGTGCTCCAACGGGCCACCCTGGATACCGGGAAACACAGCCGAGTCGAGCAACTGCGACATCATCTTCACCTCGCCCTTCGGTGTTGTCTTGCCCCAGGGGTTGGGAAAATCCTTGCCAAGAATTATTACACCGCCACGAGGTCCGCGCAACGTCTTGTGGGTTGTAGAGGTGACAATATGGGCATATTTTACAGGATTATCGAGCAAGCCGGCAGCTATGAGACCGGCAGGGTGTGCCATATCCACCATCAGTATTGCGCCCACCTTGTCGGCAATCTCGCGCATACGTTTGTAATCCCACTCGCGTGAATAGGCCGAACCGCCACCGATAATCATCTTTGGCTTCTCGCGCAGAGCGGTCTCCTCCATCTTGTCATAATCCACACGACCTGTCTCGGGGTTAAGGTTGTACTCAACAGGTGTATATATCAAGCCCGATGTATTCACAGCCGAGCCGTGTGAGAGGTGCCCGCCGTGAGCAAGATTCAAGCCCATAAACTTGTCACCGGGGTTGAGCACAGCAAGAAAAACTGCAGCATTGGCCTGCGCTCCGCTGTGTGGCTGCACGTTCACCCACTCGGCATCGTACAGTTCCTTCAGGCGCTCGCGTGCAATCTCCTCTACAATATCCACAACCTCGCAACCGCCATAATAGCGCTTGCCGGGATAACCCTCGGCATATTTATTTGTGAGGACCGAACCCATCGCCTGCATAACCTCGTTGCTCACAAAGTTCTCCGATGCTATAAGCTCAATTCCCTTGAGCTGACGGCGGTACTCAGTCTCTATAAGTTGAAAAATGTGTCTGTCACGTTTCATAGTAATTTGTTTTTGATTATTTTACGCGAAGATAGTCAATTAAAGAAGAAAACACTTTAAAATTACCATAAAATTGTATATGTTTGTGAAAATATAAACAAAGAAAGAAATATGAAAAAAACTTTTTTATCACTGTTTGTGGCTTGTTGCTGCCTTACGGCGTGTAACAAGGATGGCGCAACGACACAGAAAGCCGACTACAACGTCATACCGTTGCCACAGGAGATTATTGCGGAACAAGGCACTTGCTTTGAGCTGAACGGCAACACAGTCATCACACACAATGGTGACGAGGCAATGAGGCGCAATGCCGAACTGCTTGCCGGCTATATAAAAGAGAGCACCGGACTTGAACTGAAGATTGCACTGAGCAACGAGAACAGCGGCAACGTCATCAATCTTGCCATTGGCAATGCCCCCGAAAATAAAGAGGGCTATAATATGGAGGTAACAAAAGATGGTGTTGGGATTGTATCGACATCACCGGCCGGAGTGTTCTATGGCATACAGACACTACGCAAATCGTTGCCTGCAACCAAAGCAGAAAAGGTTGAGATGCCGGCAGTGAAAATAACCGACTATCCGCGCTTTGCCTATCGCGGCGCTCACTTGGACGTATCGCGTCACTTCTTCACAAAGGATTCAATCAAGCGTTTCATCGATATGCTTGCAATGCACAATATGAACCGCTTCCATTGGCACTTGACCGATGACCAGGGCTGGCGCATAGAGATAAAGAAATACCCCAAGCTCACAACCGTTGCTGCCGAGCGCGATGAGACAGTCATCGGACGCAACAGCGGTGAATATGACGGACAGCACTATGGCCCGTTCTTCTACACACAGGAGGATTGCCGCGAGATTATCGCCTATGCTGCCGAGCGCCACATAACCGTAATCCCGGAGATTGATCTTCCCGGACATATGCAGGCTGCACTTGCCGCATACCCCGAATATGGCTGCACAGGCGGCCCATACGAGGTGTGGAAGATGTGGGGCGTGTCGGACAACGTGCTTTGCGCCGGCAACGATGCAACATTGAAGTTCATTGAGGATGTGCTTGACGAGATTGTCGAGGTGTTCCCGTCGGAATATATACACGTCGGTGGCGACGAATGCCCAAAGACACAGTGGGAGAAGTGCCCCAAGTGCCAGGCACGCATAAAGGCTCTTGGCATAAAGGGCGACGACAAGCACAGCGCCGAGATGTACTTGCAGAGCTTTGTCATCAACCACGCCGAGAAGCACCTCAACAGCAAGGGCCGACAGATTATCGGCTGGGATGAAATCCTTGAAGGCGGCCTTGCGCCCAACGCCACCGTGCACTCTTGGCGAGGCATCGAGGGCGGCATTGAGGCTGCAAAGCAGGGACACGACTGCATTATGTCACCCACAAGCTTTATGTACTTCGACTACTACCAGACAACATACACCGATGACGAGCCTTTGGCAATCGGCGGTTATGTTCCCGTAGAAAAGGTTTATAGTTTTGAGCCTATGCACGAGTCACTCACACCCGAGGAGCAAAAGCACATCATCGGCGTGCAGGCCAACCTGTGGAGCGAATATATACCCACATTCAGCCACGTCGAGTATATGGAGCTGCCACGTATGGCAGCGCTTTGCGAGGTACAGTGGTGCAACCCCGAGAAGAAGGACTTCAACAACTTCAAACAGCGCCTGATGCCCTTGCTGAAACTTTACGAGGCAAACGGCTACAACTATGCAAAGCATATTCTTGATATTGAGCCGGAGTTCGGCACAGACACAGAGCGTGGAGTAATCACAGCAACACTGAAGGTTGTTGACGACACACCTATCTACTACACTCTCGACGGCACAGAGCCCACAACAGCATCGGCACGCTACACCGCACCCATTGAATTTGACAAGAGCTGTACATTCAAGGCAAAGGGCATTGGCAAGCGCGGCACAACAAGAACACTCACCGAGGAGATATTCTTCAACAAGGCAACAGCAAAGCCCATCACCCTTTTGCAGCCAATACACGAGAACTACACCTTCAAAGGCGCAATCACACTTGTCGATGGTCTGAAGGGCACTCCCAACTACCGCACAGGCCGTTGGTTGGGTTTCTGCCTCACCGACCTCGAGGCTGTCATTGACCTTAAAAAAGCCGAGAAGTTCAGCAGCGTATCGTTCAACACAAGCGTGGACAAGGGCGATTGGGTGTTCGACCTCTTGGGGCTCACCGTTTCTGCCTCAAACGATGGCGAGAACTACACAATCCTTTTTGACGAGGAGTATCCCGACCTCACTGCCGAGGACGAGAACAGGATATACAGCCACAAGGCTGAGTTTGAAGAGACCGAGGCACGATATGTAAAGATTACAGCACTCTCGGACCGCGATATGCCGGCGTGGCACCCTGCAGTGGGTTACCCTGCGTTCATCTTTGTTGATGAGTTGGAGATTAACTGATTTAGAAGTATAGTATCAATTAAGTCATTCAAGCGCCCTTCAAAGGGCGCTTGTTTTTTATACAAAAGAGACTTAATTGATGGTTTGGCCGAAAAATCTCAAAATCACACACATAACAGTTTAAAGTTTAAAGAGACAGAAGAACAAAAGCACAAAGGGCAAGTCTATGGTTGTTTTATTGGACATAAGAACATAAGTACATAAGGGCGCGGTTATCTAATAGCAGAAAGTCTCTTTTAACTTCGTTGAACCGGGTTTGTGTAAGCAACTGACAGTTAATGGCAGAAAATAACACGCTACTGACAATTAATAGCCGCCACTAACGGGTACTACCTGCTAGTAGCGGCTAATCTGTTGAATGTACTTTGTCGGAGGCTTACCATTGCAACGGCAAACCCCGGCCAAGGGCGGAAAGAGTACAAAAAAAATATTCCCCACGCTATAAAGCGCAGGGAATAAATTCATATTTAAAGATTCACACAATTACTTCACAAACACCTTCTTACCATTTACAATGTAAATTCCGTTTGTGGGATACTCCACCACACGGCCATTCAAATCATAGAAAACAGCATCGGCGTCGCTCAAACCATCGGCAAGGACATCTTCAATAGCAGAAAGGTCCATTTCAACAATATCCTTGAACTGATTCCAGCCCTCGGTCACTGCATAAGTCTCTTTTGCTCCAATATTAACATAAAGAGTACAACGCCTATAATATGCTCTTGACATAATTGCGGGAATTGCAAAAAGTTTTTCAGCAGAAATCAGTGAGGTAACCTCTGTAAGTTTTCTATTATCTGCAAATGCATTATTACCGATAGATTTAACATTGGCAGGAATAACTATAGTTGTCAATGAACACCTAGCGAAGGCCTCTTCTCCAATGCACGTTAAGGCAGCAGGAAGTTCAACGCTTGTAAGCTCGTCGCAATTACGGAACGCATAATCTCCAATGCTTTCTACACTGTTGCCGATTGTTACGCTTGTAAGCCCGCCGCAATTACGGAACGCATAATCTCCAATGCTTGTCACGCTGTTAGGGATTGTTACACTTGTAAGCCTGGAGCAACCATAGAACGCATAATCTCCAATAAATGTCACGCTGTTAGGGATTGTTACACTTGTAAGGCCGTAGCAACCAGAGAACGTATAGTCTCCAATAAATGTCACGCTGTTAGGTATTACAATGTTTGTAAGCCCGGTGCAACCATAGAACGCTGAATTTCCAATAAATGTCACGCTGTTAGGTATTACAATGTTTGTAAGCCCGGTGCAACCATAGAACGCATTATCTCCAATGCCTGTTACACCGTTAGGGATTACAACGCTTGTAAGGCCCGTGCGACCATAGAACACGGCTTCTCCAATTTCATAATTCAGTCCTTTACAATCAGCCGGCAATGTCAACTCTGTAGCATCGCCAAGGTAAGAACAGAGTATATAAGAACCGGTATATACATTTTCTCCCCATACGAAATCACCATCGACAAAACCATTTGGAGCATTAGTAACCTTGTCGGCATAATATGCAATATAGCCATATTCACTTGAGCCAATTCTAAAGGTGAGGTCAGAATAATTCAATACCAACTTCAGCCCGGCGCAACCATAGAACGCATTCCACCCGATACTTTCAACGCTGTTAGGGATTACTATGCTTGTAAGACCTTCGCAGCCCTGGAACGCATTATCTCCAATACTTGTTACGCTGTTAGGGATTATTGTATTTTTACAACCTGCAACCAGTGTATTTGTTGCAGTCTCTATTATTGCATTACTATTTTCACGACTATCATATTTTGTATTACCGGCAGCAACCGTTATACTTGAAAGGCCTGGGCAATAAGAGAACGCAGCCTCTCCTATAGATGTTACGCTGGCAGGGATTTCAACACTTGCAAGGCCGCTACAATTACTGAACGTATAATTCTTTATATCTTTTACACCTACGGGAATTACAAGTTCTGTTACCTGTTCACCATTCAAATACAGTTTCTTAGCATAGTACAACGGATTTGCATCACGATTACCAAAATCAATACCACACCAAGCTGCAAGGTCGTTCATATGTACCTCTTTAAGCCCGTCGCAATCATCGAACGCAGAACTACCAATGCTTGTAACTCCATTGCCTATTACAAGACTGGTAAGGCCGGTGCATTTTTCGAACACAGAGACTCCTATGCTTGTGACACTTTTAGGGATTTCAATGCTTGCAAGCCCGGTGCAATAACCGAACGCATAATCTTCAATGGTTGTTACGCTATTTGGGATTTCAATGCTTGTAAGGCCGCTGCACATATAGAATGAGGAATGTCCAATGCTTGTAACACTGCCGGGGATTATGGTGTTTTGACAACCAAGAACAAGAGTGTTTGTTGCAGTCTCAATAATTGCGTTACAATTGTTTCGGCTATCGTAAACGGTATTTCCCTCAGCAACCACTATACTTTCAAGGCCTGAACAAGAAGAGAACGCAGAATTTTCAAGATTCGTTACACTGGCAGGGATTTCAATACCCTTAAGGCCGGTGCATAAAACGAATGCATTGTATCCGATACTTGTAATACTATTAGGAATTTCAACGCTTGTAAGACCGGAGCAACTACGGAATGCATACTCTCCAATGCTTGTAACACTGTTAGGGATTTCAATGCTGGTAAGGCCCCTGCAACGATCAAATGCATATTCACCGATAGCTGTTACCGTGTAACGCTTTCCATCGATTACATAGTGCGATGGGATTGTAACTGTTGCTTGGTTTCCTGTGTAACCGGTAACGGCAACAGTTGCATCCTCCTCGGATGTAATTGTGAAGACAAGGTCTTTATCAAGAATTTCTACAATATTTGTAAAATTCTTCCAGTAAGCGGCCTTTTCATAGGCGCTTTTTGCACCAGCAGGAACATAAAGCGTTGCTGAGTAGTTATCGAAAGTACTCGATTGTATTGTCGCAGGCTTTGCCGAAAGAGAATGAATTTCTTTAAGGCCGGAGCAATAACGGAACGCACCATCTTCAATGCTTGTTACGCTGTCAGGGATTTTAATGCTTGTAATCCTGAAGCAAAAAGCGAAGGCATCTTTTCCAATGCTTGTTACGCCATTGCCGATTACAACGTTTGTAAGGCCGTTGCAACCAGAGAACGCCCACCCTCCAATGCTTGTAACGCTGCCCGGGATTTCAATAGCGGTAAGGCTAGTGCAACTGTCGAACGCATTTCGTCCAATGCTTTCAACGCTGTTGCCGATTACAACATTTGTAAGCCCGGAGCAATAATAGAACGCATTATCTCCAATGCTTTTTACGCTGTTAGGGATTTCAATAGCGGTAAGGCCGGAGCAATAAGAGAATGCATACTTTCCAATGCTTGTAACACTGTTAGGAATTACAGTATTTTGACAACCTAGAATAAGAGAGTTTGTCGCTGTCTCAATAATTGCATTACAGTTATTTCGGCTATCATAAACGGTATTGTCCTCTGTAACTACTATTTTTGTAAGCCCTGTACATTCAATGAACGCAAATTCATCAATAAATGCTACGCTGTCAGGGATTACTATACTTGTAAGCCCGCTGCAATAACCGAACGCGAAACGTCCTATGCTTTCTACGCTGTTAGGGATTTCAATGCTTGTAAGCCCGGTGCAACCACAGAACGCGAAACGTCCAATGCTTTCTACGCTGTTAGGGATTTTTGTATTTTTACAACCTGCAATCAGTGTATTGGTAGCAGTTTCTATTATTGCATTACTATTTTCACGACTATCATATTTTGTATTACCGGCAGCAACCGTTATACTTGAAAGGCCGGGGCAATCAGAGAACGCAGCCGCTCCAATGTTTGTTACGCTATTTGGAAATTCAATGCTTGTAAAAGAGGTGCAATAACGGAACGCACTAAACTTTATCTCTTTTACACCTTCAGGAATTACAAGTTCAGTAACCAATTCACCATTCAAACACAAGTTCTTTGCATAGTACAATGGATTATCAGAAGATGATTTAAAATCTATGCCACACCAAGCTGCAAGGTCGTTTATATGCACCTCCTTAAGCCCTGTGCAACCATCGAACGCAAGAGCGCTTATGCTTTTAACACTGTTAGGAATCACAATACTTTTAAGGCCTTTGCAACTATTAAATGCAGATTCACCGATAGATGTTACAGTATAGCTTTTCCCATCTATTGTGTAGTGCGATGGAATTGTAACTATTGTTTGGTTTCCAGTGTAACCGGTAACAGCAACGGTTGCATCCACCTCGGATGTTATTGTGAAGACAAGGTCTTTATCAAGAATTTCTACAATATTTGTAAAATTCTTCCAGTAATCAGCCTTTTCGTAGGCGCTTTTTGAACCCAAAAGAACATTAAGCGTTGCCGAATAGTTATCAAAAGTATCATCATATATTGTCGCAGGCTCTGCCGAAAGAGAATAAATTTCTTTAAGACCGGTACAACCCAAGAACGCTTTACTTCCAATTTCTGTAACACTGTTGGGGATTTCAGCACTTGTAAGGCTGGAACAACCTTCGAACGCACTTTGTCCAATAAATGTTACGCTGTTAGGGATTTCAACACTTGTAAGGCTGGAACAACCTTCGAACGCACAAGCTCCAATACTTGTTACGCTGTTAGGGATTTCAACACTTGTAAGGCTGGAACAATTACTGAACGCATAACGTCTTATCCATTCTACACCTTCGGGAATTACAAGCTCTGTCAACAGTTCACCATTCAAATACAATTTTTTTGCATAGTACAACGGATTGGCATATATATCATCGAAACCTATACCACACCAAGCTGCAAGGTCACTAATATATACGGCTGTAAGGCCGGTGCAACCACGGAACAGTGAACGTCCAAAACCTGTTACGTTGTTACCTATAGTTATCGATGTTAATGTTTCTATATATTCGAAAGGAGAATAACCGTAATTTAAATCGGAAATATAATACAAGTCACGGCCTAAATACAAAGTTTCCAATGGACATGCAGAGAACAAGCCTACACCTAAAGAGGCCATATTGTATCTGTTATATCCTAAAGACAATCCACCTTCTCCATCCTCAATACGCAAATCTTTTAATGATTTGCAACCAAAGAATGCACTATTCCCAATCATTGTAACACTGCCTGGAATTTCAATAGCGGTAAGGCCGGTGCAATAAGAGAATGCAGAATCTGCGATACACACTGTTCCATCTTTAACAGCAATTGATGTATTTGAAAGCATTGTTCCTTTATATTTGTAAAGCACATTGCCGGCATATACTACACCATCGGGTAGATTATCATACCAAGCTGTACCATTGAACGCACACACTCCAATTTCTGTTACGCTGTTGGGGATTTCAATGCTTATAAGCCTGGAGCAACCATAGAAAACATAATCTTCAATAGATGTTACGCTGTTAGGAATTTCAATGCTTGTAAAGCCAGTGAAACCATAGAACGCATAGTCCCTTATCTCTTTTATACCCTCGGGAATTACAAGTTCTGTAACCAATTCATCATTAAAATACAGATTTTTTGCATAGCACAACGGATTTGCACTACCACTACCAAAATCAATACCACACCAAGCTGCAATATCACTTATATGTACCTCTTTAAGCCCTGTGCAACCATCGAACGCATACCGTCCAATGCTTGTAACGCTGCCCGGGATTTCAATGCTTGTAAGACCGGTGCAACCACGGAACGCTTCATTTCCAATGCTTGTGACGCTGCCCGGGATTTCAATGCTTGTAAGACCGGTGCAACCTTCGAACGCACAAGTTCCAATACTTGTAACGCTATTAGAGATTTCAACGCTTGTAAGGCCGGAGCAGAAAGAGAACGCAAACTCTTCAATATTTGTGACACTGTTAGGTATTTCAACACTTTCAAGGCCACGATAGCCATAGAATGCCCCGCTCTTTATTTTTTTGATACCATCGGGAATAACAAGATTCTTTACCAACTCACCATTCAGATACAAGGCAGACGTCAATGGATTTGTCGCAAAACCATAGTAACCAGGAGGAATTTTAGCAACACCCCTGTTCTCTGGGGCTTTAATGGCGTTAGGATTATAAAATATTCCAAAATCAATATTACACCAAGCAGCAAGGTCACTGATGTGTACCGATGTAAGCGCGCTGCAACCCCTGAACGTATAACTTCCAATAGATGTCACACTATTAGGGATTACAATGCTTGTAAGAGAAGTACAACCATCAAATGTATATCTACCTAAAGATGTTACGGTATAGGTCTTTCCATCTATTGTGTAATGCGAAGGTATTGCTACTATTGGCTGATTTCCGGTATAAGCGGTAACTGAAACAGTTGCCTTTCCTTCGGACGTAACCTCGAACACAAGGTCTTTATCGACATATTCCGTAATATTGGTAAAATCTGCCCAATATGAGGCATTTGCATAGGCACTTCTTGCACCAACCGGAACATAAAGCGTTGCAGAATGGTAGCTGAAAGTTTTAGATTTTATAGTCGCTGGTTCTTCCGAAAAAACATAAATCTCTTTAAGGCCTGTGCAACCATAGAAAGCATCGTCTCCAATACTTGTAATGTTGTTGGGAATCTTAATGCTTGTAAGCTCAGAACAGATTTTGAATGCACTTTCTCCAATGCTTGCAACACTGTAAGTCACGTCATTGTAAAACACAATCCCCGGAATGACAACGTCCCCTGTGTATTCATCAAAAAATTCACTGTGTGAAATTCCTTTATAAGTCACCTCAACGGTTTTATTTACAGCATCTTTAATGTTGTAATAGATGCCATCGACCACAAAGTCGTGGGCACTTGCCGCTGTCGTGCAAAGCAACAACAACGCCGCGAGCAGATGTTTAAAGTAATTTTGTTTCATAGAATAAATTATTTAGTTAAAATTTATGTCAATCATTTCAAATGTGGATATAGCCAACATAGCCGCAATGCAAATTGCGGCCTAAATTTCTCAACGACAGCCCGTGCGGCTGTTGTTACCTTGCTGTAATATATATAGGGATTGTGTGTGTTTATACAAAAACCCAAGACTGCCAAATTTTGAGCACTCTTTTTACAAGCGATTGTACTTTTCAACGAATTCACACACATAATTGATTGAATATTCTGCAAATATAAACAGATTTATCTGATTAACATAATTCAGGAAATAATTAATAAGGAAATAGATAAATTCTGTCTGCAATTCATTCGCAGATGAATGTATTGCAAAATTATTGCTTGTAATGTCATTGACAGAACTGAAGAAACGTACGACCTTCCGTGGCCTAAACCCAATAGCCTCAGAAAGCGTACTAACAGCACTCAGGCGCAGGCACTTGATTATAGTATAGGAATATAATCATAATACAAACAACAAATCCGCATCCTTTAAAAGGGCGCGGATTTGTTGTTTATTAGGAATATTGTTATCAGTCTCTCAAACGGAAACCGAGCGCCTTGGCAATTATCTTTGCCTCGCAACGGCGCAACAGAAGGAACGCCACAAGGTTCAATGTCAACGCCATAAACGGATAGAGCATCGGCACCTCTATTGCCATTGATGCATCGCCCGAAAGGATGAGCGTGTAGACGAAGAACAGAATGTAATAACCGGCAAAAAGCAGCATTGTAAGTATTGTAACCCTCTTTTGCATCTCGAAGTTATTGTACAACGACAACACAAGCCCAAGAAGGTTTACGAGAGCCGTAAACACCAACAACACACCAAGCGCGATTACCGACCTTGATACCTCGCCATCGGGGGCGGTATACTTGAAGTTTGTCATCTCGGCCACAGCACCATCTGCCTCTGTAAAACCCACAACCGGGGAGAGCAAAGCAAGCACTGTCAACGCCAATGATGCAACATACATCAGCTGATAGAAACGGAATTTCATATCAAAAGTTTTAGAGCATTATGCCTCCTCGCTCTCAACCTCCTTAGCAGGGTCGCGGAAGTAGATTTTGTCCTCAAGGAACTCCTGCGCAGCAATGAGTGTAGGCTTTGGCAATCTCTCGAAATAGCGCGAAATCTCTATCTGCTCGTGATTCTCGAACTGCTCCTCAAGGTTATCGGTTGATGATGAGAACTCGTTAAGTTTCTTGAGCAACTCATCTTTCATCTCCGCTGCAATCTGGTTTGAGCGCTTACCGATAATTGCAACCGACTCATACACGTTTCCTGTTTCATTTACAAAATCTGCCATATTGCGTGTGACAGTGTTTGTTGGAGCGTTTGTTTTCTTGTAATCCATCTTATTTTTTATTATGTTGTTTTATTATTCTGTTACCTTAACGAATTTTATCGCCTCTTTGTAGTATTTGTCGGCCTCCTTTATATAGTCGCTCGAGGGGAACTCTGTCTTGAAGGCATAATATTCATCAATCGTGTCGCGATAGCGTTCCATTTTCTTGGACTCGATACTCTTGTGAGCCATCTGGTATTTTGCTCTGAGTATAAGTATCGAAAGTTCCTCGCGCAAATTGGTATAGGGGTAATCCTTCAATGCGTTCTGCGCTGTAACGACACAAGCTTGATAGTTGTTGCCGATGTAGGCCAAATCGCCAAGGTCGTAATATAGCTTTGCCGACAGATACTGCTTTTTAACAAGCACATCGTGCATTTTCAAAATCATCTCCTGAGCCTCGGTGTTATAGACGCTGTGAGGATAATACTCCATAAACAACTGCAACTCGTTGATGGCCGAATATGTATTCGTCTGGTCAAGCTCGGGCTCGGGGATACCCATAAACAGGGATTTTCCCGAATAGAAACGTGCATACTCGGCATATTCGCCACGGGGATAGTTCGAGTAGTGGAGCTTGAAATACTGCGAAGCTGTCTCATAGTCCTTGGACTCATAGTAACACCTTGCAAGCAACACAAGCGACTCTTCGGCCTTGTCGCCACCCTTGAGCATTGTCACCATAGACTCAAGCAAATCGGCCGCATTGGTGTATTTTCCCTCAAGATAATACGCCTTTGCAGTCTCGTATCTATAATCGTAGTCACCAATCTTGTACACCTTGTCATACGACGTACAGGATGCCAAGGCAACAACGGCTGTTAGAAGTATGTATAAAATTCTGTTCATCATTGCGGTCATTTACCGGACAACGCACAATCGCCCATTAAACGCATTTATTAAAAATTTTTGCAAAGATAGTGCTTTTTGACAGAAAAAACAACCATAAAAAGCTCATTATTCGTTAGCAAAAACTAAAATATCATAAGAAGATGTCTATTTTTTTTTAAATACACTAAAGCACGGCAATGTAAAGTTCGAACCAGTCTTTGCATCTTTACTCCTTTAAAGGCAGGAAACAGCGACACTGTTTCCTGCCTTTAAAGTAAAAAAATCTGCTAAAAAACGATCCTCAAACAATCACAGAATAAAATTCAGGCTGTTTCTGTTGGGCTGCTGCGAAAAGATGCCGTCACTTAACGACAACCTTTACACCCTCTACAACATACACGCCACTTGACAAGGCAAAGCAGTGTGTGCCACGGACAAAATCCTCGGCCACCTTGCGACCTGACACATCATACACTGCCACGTTGCGTGGAGCATCGACAGAAACAATGACTGTGTTGTCTGCGACACGAACATCGGCATTGGCATCATCAAGCACAGACACCACACCGACCGTGCCGTTTGTATTCTCCATACCTGGTGTCTGATATACACGCACCCAATCGAAACGTGTCTCATAGGTGTGTGTCACATCGGCATCGGCAGCCCAAGCGTTGTTGCCCACGCTCTGGTTCAAAATCAGATGGAAATGCTTGTCGAAAGGCCACTGTCCCTGGTCAAGATATGATTGGTTGGTTGATTTTGCATAACGACCGACTTCCTTGCCGTCGACATACCATATCAAGGTTGTCTCATCCCACTTCAAGCCGTATGTATGGTAACGGTCGTGCGATGTAGCGACATTGAAGCTCGACTGCGGGTTATTTGTGTTATGGAGATCGTAGGTCCAGTTGCTGTGTACTGTGTGCCAAGAGCGCTCCTGAGAGTCAATTGTTTCCCAGATGTCAATCTCACCACAATCGGGCCAACCGGCACTCTGATTCTCGGGCATCATCCAGAACGCAGGGAAGTTTCCTGTCCAGGGGTTGGACTTGATGCGCGCCTCGACGTAACCGTATGTAAAGCCGAAACGGTTGTTGCTCTTTATACCACCGGTAATCATCGGCACAGGGTCGCTCGCCTGGTCGGGGTTTGGTATGGCGCGTGCAACGAGGTCGCCACCCTGCAGGTAGATTACCTCCTTGCTGTCGCTGAGCCAACGGTTCCAGGTTGCACCGTAACGCTGGCAACGCATCCACTTTTCGTCGACAGGCTGTGACATATCCTCGGCATTGAACTCGTCACTGAAAACAAGCTGCCACTCGCAACCCTCCTCGGGCTCAAACTCGGCAAACAAAGCCACATCACCATCGAGACACCACGCAGGCACAAGATGATTCCTAGCATTGACATTGACTTTTTCCTCTACCTCGCGCCACTGAAGATTGCCGTTCACATACTGCTCGCCATCAAGATTATATCCATGACGCACAATTACCTTATTACACTTATATCCCGGAGCACCGCGCAATACATATGTAATCATTTCATTATTTTCAACCATCATAGGCAATGCTGTATTATCCACACCGTCTATACTTCCATCAACTGTGTGAAGTGTCAGTCTCCTCTTATCGCCTGCGATACTTATAAGATAATCAATGATAAGACCATTTTCGGCAACAAAATTCTCGGAACCGCCAGGATTTATATTATCCGTATCCAATTTCAGACGCATACGATACACACCTGCAGGTATCGCATCATCAAGAACAACGGTAGGAAGGATTGCCACAGCTCCCTTTTGAGCAGGATTTCCTTCGCTATCTATGCCATTATGACAAGAGAATGCGACGAGTTCACTCGACATTGCCGGCAAACCATCCTCATTAAGCAGAGCCACGAATTTACCGTCGTTGTTGAGGTCGATATACATATAAACATTCTTGATATCCTCACCAGCAAAATTTTCTATTATTACATCTATATCCCGAGTCCCTTCAAGAGTATAAAAACCGGTTTGGTCCTCATCGGTAGCAACGCGGTATGCATCTCTGTAAGTATCAGGGCCACTGGGAGACATATCCATTCTGTTAAACAACACTAAATATCTGTGTTCTCCGGGAACTTGCGCATCCTTGTCGAACGACAGCGCATAACCATCGCCACCGACACCATCTGCCGCATTGGCAAAGACAGCGGTTATCACCACATCGCCATCGATATATTCAGCAGGGATTGTCACCTTACCGTCCTTTACAAGCGTTCCGGAGATAATATCCTCACGATACTGCTTCACACCGTGAAGCTCTGCATCACCGTCGAGATTGTGACCGTGAAGAACTTTCAGCACATCGAGTACATAACCGTCGGAGGGGACAACCTTTACAGTCAAAGGTTGCGCAAAAGGCACTGTCGAAGGCAATGCCGAGCCGTCGGCGGCAAGCAGCGCGCCATTCTCGGCAACAACAGAGAATGCGCCATTGTCGTTATGAACATTCAACACCACGTCACATATAGCACCGCCGTTCTGCAAAATACCGTTGCCATCCTCGGCACGTCCGGCAGGGTCAATCGAAGCCCAATCGACCTTGTAACGCATACGATAGAAACCGGGAGCCAGGTCGGCAGGAACTGTAAATGCAGGAGGGTTGAGAACATTTGTATTTGAAACTCTCTCACCATTGCTGTTATAGCCTGTTCCCGAGCCCAAAGATGGCTCTGCGTATGAGAAAGCCATAATATCGCTGCCGGCAGGGATTGAACCGTCGGCATTCAATTTTGCCTCGAAAGCACCGTCCTGTCCGCGGTCGATATATACAAAGCCGTTCATCCAAGTACCTGTAAAGCCAAAAGATGGAGCAACTGTTTCACCGGCCTTTGCATTGAAGCAACCATCATCAATCTTGCTATACACCTTTAACGGAGTAGGCAACTGCAATGTCTGCCCGCTGAGTGAAACACTGTTCAGACGACGGCTGCCGTGAGTGTAACCCTGGTTCTTGTCAAAGACAATGGGATAATCTACAGTAACGACAGGTGCATTCTTGTTCACAAGCACCATTTTGTCAATGTCGCCCATATATCCGTTCTCATTGAAAAGGCGCACAACGTTCTCGCCCTTCTTGAGCACCACGTCAAATTCTGCCGAGCCTACTGTGCCCCAGCCACCCGAATTGCCGGTATAGACCTGAGGCTCACCACCGTTGACACTCAATTTCATTGTGCGGTTTTCGCCGGTTATAAAATATACGCGCAGAGTGTACTCGCCACCATCACGGCTGTAGACATTACGCCATTGAAGGTCGTTGCTGTCACGGTTACCAAGCCAACCCACAGCCACACCGCCTGAGCAGTTGCTCTTCTCGGCATAGATTGCTGTGCCATAGACTTCGTTGTTCTTTATCTCCTGATAGTCGGTGAGCCAAGCAGTCTCGGCCTCGTACAAGGTACGCTCAAGACGCTCCTCGGCATCAAATTTATATATCCTTGTTCCGTGAGCCGGCACAGTAACAGAGTATGCACCCTCATAAACGCCAAGATTTCTTTTTTCGAACAGGTCGCGCACAGCTACCTCGCCGGCAAGGTCAACCTGCTCAAAGGATATGCTCATATCAATAGCGGCATTTGTGGGGTTATAGAAAGCCACGGCACGCTTTGTTCCATATTTCTCCTCGACATCCTTCACAAGCACATAGCCACCGTTTTCGCGTTTAACCACGTATGCCTGCAAACCAAGAGTGTTCTGGTTCAATGCAATGAGCTCCTTGTTCTGCATCAGTTCGAGCGCATTACCCTTGATGTCGTTCATATCACAACCGATGAGCAACGGAGAGCTCATTATGCACCACATACCAAAGTGGGTTTTGTCCTCTTCGTCGGTAAGGCCACGACCAACCTCAAGCATATCCATATCATTGTAATGGCCATAGCTTGTATATGCCGACAGATAGAGGCTCTGGTTGATGATGCTCTTTACAGACTCCCAACCGAGGTATATATCCTCGGTAGTACGCCAAGAGTCGGCGATGCCGCAAGCCCAAGTGCCGGGGAAAGCCCAACGGCAGATGTTCCAGGTGACATCGTCACGACCGACAGCTTTCAGTGCTGCAGCTATCTCCTTGTAACGCTGTTCCACATCAAGGTCAAGCCCCTCGTCGTTATTGCCGGCATCGGCACCGCAATAGTCAATCTTTATAAAATCGAAATTGAGTTTGTCAGGGTTGAAATAGAGGTCAAAATCGGCAGCATCGTGACCATAAAGACCAACACCACGGCCAATTTCATCCTTTGGTTTGCCCCAATATGAAGCACAGGTGTTACGGCCGGCATCGGAGTATATACCTGCTTTCAAGCCTTTAGCGTGAATATAATCCACAAGCCCACGCAATCCGTTGGGGAAACGCTCGGGGTGAATGAGCAGATTACCCTCAGCATCACGGCCGCCAAAGAAGCCGTCGTCGATATTAATGTGATTGTAACCACAATCCTTGAAACCAAGCCCAACCATAGCATCGGCCTGAGCCTGAATTACAGAATCATTGATTTGGAAACCGTAGGTATTCCAAGAACTCCAACCCATAAGTGGGGGATTTTCGGCTGCTGTACAAAGAGGCAACGACAGCGCCAAAGCATAAAACAGTCTTTTCATATTTATAGTTAATTTAAATACTCTCTGCAATATATTGAATAAATTTATCAAAAGTATATAAATTGATGGAAATATACAAGTTGAGTCTCTTTTTATTTGCAGCCGTCAATAAAATCTCCCGGCAAGCGAGCAGAAACCGCAAGTATGGACACACTTGTTTCTCACAATTATTTTTCGTATATTAGCACCCATTTTTTTTGAAACGGATATGAAATTTCAACTTGCATCAGACTACAAACCGATGGGCGACCAGCCCGAAGCAATAGCCCAACTTGTAGAGGGCATAAGGAGTGGTGCTCCGGCGCAGACACTGCTTGGTGTCACCGGCTCGGGAAAAACCTTTACTATGGCAAACGTCATAAAGGAGATAAACCGCCCCACCCTAATCTTGAGCCACAACAAAACCCTTGCGGCACAGCTGTACAATGAGTTCAAGGGGTTCTTCCCGAACAATGCCGTTGAATACTATGTCTCGTACTACGACTACTACCAGCCCGAGGCCTATATTCCGTCGAGCGACACATATATCGAGAAGGACCTTGCCATAAACGACGAGATTGACAAACTGAGGCTTGCAGCCACGTCGGCACTGCTCTCGGGCAGAAAGGATGTTGTCGTCATCTCCTCGGTGTCGTGCATCTATGGTATGGGCAATCCTAGCGACTTTTACAACAATGTGATTGAAATACGTGTAGGGCAAAAGATTGACCGCAATGTTTTCCTGCGCAAGCTTGTAGGCAGCCTCTACACACGCAACGACGCCGACCTCTCACGCGGTAACTTCCGCGTAAAAGGCGACACCGTTGAGGTGAGCCTTGCATACAGCGACCACATACTGCGAATAACCTTTTGGGACGACGACATCGACAGCATTGAGGAGATTGACGGCACAACAGGAGTGCGCATTGCCAGTTTCGACGACTACAGGATATACCCGGCAAATCTTTTTATGACCACCAAAGAGAGCACGGAGCGTGCCATCGCCGAGATTGAGAAAGACCTCATAGACCGCGAAGAGTATTTCCGCGAGATTGGCAAGCCTCTTGAGGCCAAACGCCTGCACGAACGCGTGACATACGACATTGAGATGTTGCGCGAACTGGGACACTGCTCGGGAATAGAGAACTACTCGCGCTATTTCGATGGACGCGAAGCCGGCACCCGCCCCTATTGCCTGCTCGACTTTTTCCCCGAGGAGTTCCTGCTAATCATTGACGAGAGCCACGTGAGCGTTCCTCAGATACACGCAATGTATGGTGGTGACAGAGCCCGCAAGACAAACCTCGTGGAGTTCGGTTTCCGCCTGCCGGCTGCATTCGACAACCGACCGCTCAAGTTCGAGGAGTTTGAGAAATTGACACCACAGACAATATATGTCAGCGCCACTCCGGCCGATTATGAGCTCGAAAAGAGCGAAGGCATTATAGTGGAACAGGTTATACGACCGACCGGACTGCTCGACCCGATAATTGAGGTGCGCCCCATAGCCAACCAGGTAGATGACCTGATGGAAGAGATACAACTGCGCGTGGAGCGCGAGGAGCGTGTGCTTGCCACAACGCTCACAAAAAGAATGGCCGAGGAGCTCACCGACTATCTGCAGAAGAATGGCGTCCGTTGCAACTACATCCACAGCGATGTAGACACGCTTGAGCGCATACAGATTATGACAGACCTGCGCGAAGGACTGTATGACGTACTCATTGGTGTAAACCTGTTACGCGAAGGACTCGACCTGCCCGAAGTTTCACTTGTTGCAATATTGGATGCCGACAAAGAGGGCTTTCTGCGCAGCCACCGCTCGCTCACACAGACAGCCGGGCGCGCCGCCCGCAACGTCAATGGCCTTGTAATCTTCTATGCCGACAAAATCACCGAGAGTATGCAGCGTACAATAGACGAGACAAACCGCCGAAGGGAGAAACAGATACGCTACAACGAACAGAACGGCATAACACCGACACAAATCAAGAAAGAGATAACAAATGCCCTTGCGCTCGAGAGGAAGAACAAGGAGAGCGGAAAGAGCGGAAAGAGCATAAAGCTATACGGCAACAACGACCAAACGACCGCCATTGCCTGCGACCCGATTGTGGAGTATATGAGTGTGGAGCAGCTTAAGAAGAGCATTGAGCGCACACGCCGGCTTATGGAGAGTGCAGCAGAGAAGATGGAGTTCATTGAGGCTGCACAACACCGCGACGAGATGTTCAAACTGATGGAGATATTAAAGCAGAAAGCTGCGAGTGAGTGAACGCAACGCAAGTTTACTTGCAAGTTGTACAGCGAACGAAAGCAGGTTCAAACACACGAAGTGCGGTTAAAGCTGCGAGTGAGTGAACGCAACGCAAGTTTACTTGTAGGTTGCACAGCGAACGAAAGCAGGTTCAAACACACGAAGTGCGGTTAAAGCTGCGAGTGAGTGAGCGCAACGCAAGTTTACTTGCAAGTTGCACTGCGAACGAAAGCAGGTTCAAGTGCACAAAGTGAGGTTAAAGCTGCGAGTGAGTGAGCGCAACGCAAGTTTACTTGCAAGTTGCACTGCGAACGAAAGCAGGTTCAAGTGCACAAAGTGAGGTTAAAGCTGCGAGTGAGTGAAAATTTATTTTCAATCGCAAAATACCCCTAAGTCACTTTGTGACAGCTCCCCTACATTAGGGGAGCACCTTGTGGAAAACAGAAAGGTGAAAACGGAGTTTCGGCAACAGCAAAAGCCGCTAACCGCATTTTATTTTCTACATTCTTATTTTTACTTATAAAGCAAGAATATACAAGGTATTTTTGACAGGTCAGGCACCTTGCCTTTCCACTCCTTGACGGTACACGTCTTGGCATACTCACCTTCACAAGTCAGGTTCGCAGCTATGCACAATTTTGTCTGCGGACGGCAAGCTGCAAGAATATCCTCAACCATCTTGCCATTGCGATAGGGTGTTTCGATGAAAAGTTGAGTCTGATTTTCGTTATATATGCGCTGTTCAAGTTTGCGCAGAGCCTTTATGCGCTCATCGGGTTTTACAGGCAGATAACCGTTAAACGCAAAACTCTGTCCATTGAAGCCCGATGCCATAACAGAGAGGATGATGCTGGAGGGGCCAACCAGAGGAACAACTTTCAGACCTTTGCGTTGAGCAATGGCAACAACATCGGCCCCGGGGTCGGCAACAGCCGGACAACCGGCCTCTGAAATCACGCCCATTGGCTTGCCCTCGTACAAAGGACGCAGAAAACCCGAAACAGCCTCGGGCGAAGTGTGCTTGTTAAGTTCAAAGAACTGCGAGCCGTCAATGTCGAAAGATGGGTCGACCTTACGCAAAAAGCGACGTGCCGAACGGATATCCTCCACAATAAAATGGCGTATACCGGCAATAACTTCACTGTTATATTGCGGCAAGACATTACCCAGCGGTGTTTCGCCCAGCGTAACCGGAATTAGATATAATGCAGTTTCCATCATCAGTTCAATTTTGAGAAATATTTTTTGCCTTTAACATAATATTGCCACAGCAACGAAAAGCGGGCACGCTCCGCAACCGCCGGAACCGTCACTTGTGAGATGTTATAACAGCGCTGCGCCGCATACTCACCACGCAAACGCTTATACTCGCGTCGCGCACGCAACACGGCTTTAAAATCACCGACGGCTCCGCCAAGCAAGAATTTCAAAGCTGCCACATAATCAAATACGGTTCTTGTACGCATCACACCGCGCAATTCGCCATCGGGCAAGTTCTTATACAGCATCAACAGATTATTGCGGAAATTGAGGAATGTTTTTCGCGGATTGCCTTTGCTGAGTGTTGCACCACCGACGTGATAGACACGGCTCTGTGGCACGACATAGATTTCACCACCCCTTGCAATCATACGCCAACAGAGGTCAACCTCCTCCATATGAGCAAAGAAACGGCCATCGAAACCACCTGCATTGCGGAAAGCTACGCTACGCACCATCATTGCAGCTCCAGTTGCCCAAAATATGCGACATACATCGTCATACTGTCCTTTATCCTCTTCGACAGAATTGAACAACCTGCCACGGCAGTAGGGATAGCCATAGCGGTCGATGAAACCACCGGACGCACCGGCATATTCAAAATGTGTTTTATTATTATATGACAATATTTTTGGTTGACAGGCCACTGCTACCGGGTGTTTTTCCATAAACGACAGCATCGGTTCGAGCCACCCCTCCGTTACCTCAACGTCGGAGTTCAGAAGCAGATAGTATTCTGCCGTCACCTGCTCAAGCGCCCTATTATATCCGTCGGCAAAACCATAGTTCCTATCGAGTACCACAAGACGCACTGTGGGGAAATTATCCTTCACCACAGCCACGGAGTCATCGGTCGATGCATTGTCGGCCACAACAATCTCCGCATCGGGCGAGTAGCTCACCACAGAAGGCAGAAAGCGGGAAAGCCACCCTGCCCCATTGTAATTCAGAATAACGACAGCTACTTTCATCTATCGAGCACCTCAATTATCTCATCGGCCAACAACGCCGATTTATCTTCGTTAAACCCGCCCAAGCGCACACGGACAAGACGATTGACAAGCCCTGCATCGGGTACACTCTCCACACGTATGTAATTAGCAGTAAATCCACCCATAGGCATTCCCGAACGCGGCTTTTCAAACAGCACCACAGCCTCTTTGCCGCAATATCTTTCATAGAATGCAATACGTTTTTCCTCGCTCAAAGCAATGAGCAGCTGACTGCGACGATGCTTCTCGGCCGGAGCGACAGCACCGCCCAATTTAAGCGCCTGGGTACCCGGACGCTCAGAATAACTGAAGACGTGCAATTGTGATATGTCAAGCCCTTTTATAAACTCATACGCTTTCTCAAAAAGCTCCTCACTCTCGCCACGAGTACCGACAATGACATCCACTCCGATAAAGGCATCAGGCATAGCCTCTTTCACTTTAGCAATCTTTGAAGCAAAGAGAGCCGTATCGTAGCGGCGATGCATCAGTTTGAGCACCTCGTCACTGCCGGCCTGCAACGGAATGTGGAAATGCGGCATAAAGGCACGTGACTGCGCCACATACCCGATAACCTCGTCTGTGAGCAGATTGGGTTCAATGGAAGATATACGATAGCGAGAAATGCCCTCTACCGCATCGAGCGCCTTGACAAGCGAAAGGAACGACTCACCGGTAGATTTTCCAAAATCACCGATGTTAACACCGGTGATTACCACCTCGGAACCACCCTCGGCTGCAGCTTTCTGCGCCTGTTCGACCAGTTCGGAGATTTTGGGATTACGGCTGCGTCCTCGGGCAAAAGGAATGGTACAATAGGTACAGAAATAGTCACATCCATCTTGTACTTTGAGGAAATAGCGTGTGCGGTCACCGCGCGAACAGGAGTGCACAAAATTACGTACTTCCTTTGTTGGCTGCACATACCACTCGCCACCAGCGGTGGTGTCCAAATTCTTTATATACTCAAGCACATCACCTTTCTTGTCAATTCCAAGCACAACTCCCACCCCGGGCTCGGCCGCCAGTTTCTCGGCAGAGAGCTGTGCATAACAGCCTGTCACCACCACGAAAGCTCCGGGGTGTTGACGCACCAATTTATGTATTGCCTGACGGCACTTCTTCTCGGCCTCTTGGGTGACAGCGCAACTGTTTACGATGCAAATGTCTGCAACCTCGCCGCGCTTTGCAGTGCGTATGCCGGCATCCTGCAACTGACGTTCGATTGTTGCCGTTTCAGAAAAATTGAGCTTGCAACCAAGCGTATAATACACTGCTTTCTTATCTTTGAAAACCGTTTTATCTATCATTGTTTTTAGATGATTTGTGCCAAATTTCTGCGAAAATAGCACCTTTTTTCGAAATACAGAAATTGAGTATGGAAATAATATTGGCTCAGCCGCAAAACATTGCCGGGAGCCCAACATCAGTGGGTCACCTGCTATATTATCCATAAAAAACGCGCCGGCAAAAAGCCGGCGCGTATGTAAAATCTGTTTTTTCCCATTAATTAGAAGATTAGAGCCCAATCCTTGTCCTCACGGACAATGGATTTTAAGGCTTCTAAACTTCTGATAGACCGAAATTACTCAGCAGGAATAACCTCAGTAGCAACCTTGCCACCAGCATCAGGACCTGGTGCTGCTGCAGGGATAACCTCTGTTGCAGCTGCAGGAACGATTTCAGTTGCATTTGTTACCTCAGCTGAGTTTGCCTCCTCTGCTGCTTTCTCTGTCTTGCCGCAAGATACGCAAGCAAGAGCCAATACTGCTACATAGAAAAACTTCTTCATAACTGTATAATACTATTAAATACCACCTACTCCCTTCATAGCGTTTCGGTTGCCTCTTTTTCAAATTTTGTGCAAAATTACATCAAATTATTCAATTTCAAACATTTTTGCACAAAAAATCATAAAATCTTTTTCAAAATAACATCTTCACCCTTGGCAAAAGAGTTTTTTTACAGCAAAACCTTATAAACTGTTGTTTCTGAACCGCTCTTTACAACTACAATGTAAGAACCGTGAGGTTGCTGTTCCATAGAAATTGTAACACTCTCGGACGGCTGAGCGACCTCGGCTGCGGCAACCTTCACACCACCCATATTATACACTGACAACACGGTCGATGCATCGAGATTACCGGTGCAGAAAAGTTTACCATCTGTCACCTTGAAGCGCAATAGGTTCTCGGCAACACCCTCGATACCGCTCTCGATGTCCATTACCGGAGTGAACAACAACGAGCAGCTGTACTCACCACCTTGAGGTATGAGGTATTTGTCCAGAGTTGCCACATTACCGCAGCTGCCGTTACCGATACCTTTCTGGGCGCAATCGAAGTGAGCATATACATTACCCTCATTGAGTTCCCAGGTGTGAGCGGCATTCTTCAAATCGGCATCGCTATAGTGCAATAGCGAGAAAGCCACATCGCCACGGGTCTGAACCTTTACGCCGTAACCCTCATCAGGATTGAACAGCAACAAATCGCGCAAGCCCTCACGGTTACCCATACTCTGCGGTTTCGGATAAGGCTCGAACATATCGCTCACCGTTGTGTAGTAACGTCCGAGGAACGAACCGCCACGACGGTCGACATAGTTTTCAAATGGACCGTATGCATAATACTCAATCTGCTCAAAATCGGCAGGGAACACCAATGACAAACCAATGCGACGTGCATCCTTTGGAACTACGGTATACGCAGCATCAATAAGCAGAGCGCCATCGGCTGTGATTGTATATAAGAATTTATATTTGCAGAACCAGCCACTTGCATTTATGACAACATTAACGTGCTTTCCATCCTCACTCAATGTAAATGTCGCGGATTTTGAAGTAATACCATTCTTTGCATTATAATCACTGAATGTCTCCGTAGGCTTGTCGTTCTCGACCCAACGGTAGTTGTCATATTCGGGACCCTGAACAGCAATATCCTTGCCATTGACAATCCAAGAACGCATTGTTCCATCGTTTGCAAAGGTCATTTCCATTGCCGGGCTTTTCACTCTGTAGCCATCGGAAATCTTCTCAAGCGCAACAGTTCCATTGCCTTTGACATCAAAAGGCAATGTGTTGCGGGCTGCAAGTTCGTACTGCTCGGCTGCAACTGCGTAATCGGCATCAACCCAACGCTGTGCATCCTCGTAGCACAGCTCCACATTCAACATCATCTCGACATCGGCAGAGCCTGTTGCACTGAAAGGCAATGTCACTACACCTTCGGTATTTGGAGCCAAAGCAGGCATTTCCACAACTCCACTCTCAACCTCAACGCCATCGGCAAGCACTGTGTAACGCAGATAGAAGCCATCGAGTGAGATAAAGTCATAACCATTCTTTATTGTCAACTGCTTTGTCTCTGCATCGAATGAAAGGAACTTGACATACTGATATACATACTTCACATTTGTCAGCTCGGGACTCCAGGCACGGTCGGCTGTAACAAGACCGTTATTTACGAAGTTACCCTGATGAGGACCGGGATAGTCGAAACCGGTGCGGAACTTGTTCATTCCATTGACCTCAAAATTGCCGTTCTTTATATCCTTGGCGTCATAGATAGACTGATCGGCCCAGTCCCAAATGCAACCACCGATACCATACTTGCTGCTTTCGATGGCATCCCAATACTCCTGAAGGTTACCGACAGCGTTACCCATTGCGTGAGCATACTCACACATAAAATAGGGCTGACCCTGAGTGTTTCCATAGTAAGGATAGCTTGTATCCGCCTTTCCGTTGGCGTGTTGATCAACCTCTGTCAAGAGAGGATACATCTCGGAATAGATATCAGAGTGAGCTGTTCCTGCACGTGAAGCACCCTCGTAGTGGATAGGACGTGGGTCGAGCGCACGGGTTGCAGCGTATGTGTGAGCAAAGTTCTTACCGCCTCCACTCTCGTTACCGAGTGACCAGAAGATGATTGAAGGGAAGTTGCGGTCGCGGTAGACCATACGCACGGTGCGGTCAACATACTGCGCCTTCCAACTGTCCACATTGGTAATACCACCACTCTCCTTGCCGTCTTCCCAGCTCTTGTGGCACTCCAAATCGGCCTCATCCATACAGTAGAGACCGTAGTAGTCGAACATTGCGTTCATCTTTGCCTGACGTGGATAGTGGCTTGTACGCACGGTGTTCATATTGGCCTGCTTCATCATCTTCACATCATTGAGCATTGTGGCAACATCCACTGAACGGCCTGTCACAGGGTGTGTATCCTGCAGGTTCGCACCCTTAAAGAGAATCCTCTCACCGTTTATATACACAAGACCATTCTTGATTTCAATGTGGCGGAAGCCATATTTTGTAGAGAATACAAACTCCTCATTGCCCGCAGCATCCTTCTGCACAACCTCAACCGTGTAAAGGGTCGGTACCTCGGCACTCCACAACTGCAAGCCTGCAAGATTCTCAAAGAACACATTTGCACTCTTCACTGTTTCGCCCTGTACAAAATCAAATGCGACATTCTTCTTTGCAACCATACTACCATCGGGAGCAAGCAATGCAACCTCCACATTCTTCCCGACAGCGACGCCATCGCGGTTATCAACCTCAAGAGCAACATTCATCGAGCCGCTCTTGTAATTGTCGGCAGCAGAGAGGGTGCTTGTTATGTAATGGTCGCGAACAAAAGTCTTTGGTGCAGCAAAAAGGAACACATCGCGGTGTATACCGCTCATATGCCACATATCCTGACCTTCGAGATACGATGCATCGCTCCAGCGGATTACCTGAACCGAGACATTGTTCTTGCCCTGACGCAAGTGGTCTGTAACATCAAACTCGGCATCGTTGTTGCCGCTCTGGGTATAACCCACATATTTGCCGTTCATCCAAACGAATGCAGCACCGTAAATACCGTCGAAGTGCAAGAACACACGCTTGTCACCCCAAGAAGCAGGGAGTTCAAAGTCCCTGCGGTAAGAAGCTACAGAATTCAAGAGTCCATCCTCCATTTCAATGAGCGGAGGATTGTTCCTGAAGGGGTACTCCACATTCACATACATTGGGGTGCCATATCCCTCCATCTCAAGACAAGATGGAACTTTGATTGTATTCCATTGAGAGACATCCACATCATCTCCCCAGAAGGCATCCTTGCCCGGACGCTCGGCTATAGTCTCAACCCAATTTATACTCCAATCACCGTTCAAGCTCACGAACTCGGCATTCTCCGGGTCAAGCCAGGGGAGTTCATAACGGGCATCGCCTCTCATTCTTGCAACAGAAGAGTAAGGCATATATGTTGCACGACCGGCCTCTTTATTCTCCTCGAAGAAGGTCTCGTCCTCCCAAACATTCGCCAAAGGAACATCATCGACCTCTACCTCTTCAAGTGTGAACAACGAACCGCTGCCATATCCCGAAACCATCGAGAGGTTGTTACCGGCGGCCTTTAAACTCCACCACGAACCGCCCGTTTTCACCTGGATGCGATATACACCTTTTTTGCCCTCTTCCGAGATAAAGCGCAACTGCTGGTTCTCGTTGCTATATGAAGGGTCCCAAAGCAAGGGATATTTCACTCCACCCAAAGCAACGTCGATAGCCTTACCGAAGTATGGACCATAGAACTGGCAATACTCGGCATTGGCCGCATTGCGGCGCAACTGCCACACGAAATTCTCCTTGCTGTCTGCATTATACTCGTCGATATATACTCTTGCATTGTTGGCATTATTGCCACGGGTGTTAAGCGCGTAGCCGCTACTCTGCTCGCGTATAATGAAATACTTTCCAATGACCGGCAGATAATCAACCGACACACTCTTTACATACTGCAGTTTGAAATAAGTATATTCGCCCGACGCATTCTTTTCCATCAGCAACGAACCATCACCCTGCACTTTAAGAACAAGCTCTTTGTCACTCTTGCACAGCAACTGCACAACCCCGGCAGAAGCATCAACGACATTTACCACAAATGACTGATTGTCGGTACAGGTAGCCTCCCACTGCAGAAGCTTGCCGGGAGTACTTGAAGACAATGCCATATCCACTGCCTGACCGTAATTGTCATTGAACAATGCAAAGACAGGTTCTTTGTCCGCCAAAGAGACAAATGTCCACTCCTGACCCAAAGAAGCATTGTCAACACCGGCAACACTCAGATAGGTGTTATGCGCTGCCACATTGCCGTTGGTAACGGCTTTACCGGTAGCAACATTCACAAGACGATAGACACCGCCATCTTGTGGAAAAGTTGCAGCAAACGATGTCACAACAGAGAGCAACAACGTTGCAAAAACAAAAAAGGTTCTTTTCATATTATGATTCTTAAACATTATGTGCATTATATGTGCAAAAATATATAAAAAAAACGAGACGGCAATTTCTATCGACATTTAATATCATTAAAATAATATTTTAAGTTTTAATTAATTGGATATAATCATTTTTATGAGTAAATTTGCAACAATTCTGCATAGAGGTGCAGAAAGTTTATATTTATACATTCCGAACACAAACCAAAAACATTTATACCAATGATGAAAAAGAGTATAGCAATTATGGCAGCAATAGCAATTACAGGCGTAGCCACTGCCGCAAACGACGACAGCGGGACAACAGCACCCATCGGCAAGTCGGACATAAAGATTGAAGGCGGAGTGATGACCCCCGAAGCCCTTTGGGCAATGGGCCGCATTGGCGAGGTGAGCGTATCGCCCGACGCCAAGAGTATTATCTACGGCGTGAGCTACTACAGCGTCGAGCAGAACAAGAGCCACCACACTCTAAACATTATGCTTGCAGACGGCAGCAATGACACAAAACTGACAACAACCACAGCCAATGAAAGCAGCGCAGCCTGGATTAAAGGCGGAACAAAAATAGCATATCTTTCAAATGCCGGCGGCAGCAGCCAAGTGTGGGAGATGAACCCCGACGGCACGGAGCGCAAACAGCTGACCAACGATGCAACAGACATTGAGGGTTTCCTTTTCTCACCCGATGAGACAAAAGTAATCCTCATCAAGCGTATAAAGATTAAACCTACAACAGCCGACATCTACCCCGACCTCCCGCTTGCCAAGGGTTTTGTTGTAGATGACCTGATGTACAAGCATTGGGACGAGTGGCTGAACGATGCCCCACACCCCTTCGTTGCGAACTTTGACGGCAAGACAATAGACGAAGGAAAAGATATGCTGGAGGGCACTGTCTACGACTGCCCCAACCGCCCGTTCGGCGGCGCAGAGCAACTTGCGTGGAGCAACGACTCAAAGCAGATTGCATACTCCTGCGTGAAGAAGAGCGGCCGCGACTACACTTTGAGCACAGACACCGACATCTACCTCTATGACCTCACAAGCGGCACAACCCAGAACCTGTGCAAGCTCGACGAGGCACGTTCAAGCTACGGATATGACAACGCCCCACAATTCTCGCCCGACGGCAAGATGATTGCCTGGACAAGTATGGCGCGTGACGGCTATGAGAGCGACCAGGTTCGCCTTAGCGTGATGAACCTTGCAACAGGCGAGCGTACCTACCTCACCGGAATGCCCGATGCCGACGGTGTTACAGCGTTCGACAGCAATGTCGACAGCTACTGCTGGGCACCCGACAGCAAAAGCCTCTACTTCACAGGTACCTGGCACGGTACCACACAGGTGTACAACATCACACTCAAAGGCAAGCTCACAAAAATGACAGATGGCGACCACGACTACAATTCGGTGGCTATGCTGGGAGAGAAGAACCTTGTTATGACACGCGTTTCGATGAGCGCACCTGCCGACATCTACACAATGAAGGCAAAGGCCGGCGCTGAGGTGAAACAGCTCACAAATGAGAACAAGCACATCTTTGACCAGATAGCAATCGGCAAGGTCGAGGCACGCTGGTGCAAGAGTGTCGACGGCAAGGATCTGCACTCTTGGGTTATCTACCCGCCACACTTTGACCCGTCAAAGAAATACCCCACCCTGCTCTTCTGCGAGGGCGGGCCACAGTCACCCGTGAGCCAGTTCTGGAGCTACCGTTGGAATTTCCAGATGATGGCAGCCAACGGCTACATCATCATTGCCCCCAACCGCCGCGGCCTGCCAGGTTTTGGCCTTGAGTGGAACGAGGAAATCAGCACCAACTATGGCGGCAACTGTATGAGCGACCTGCTCACAGCCATTGACGACATCAGCAAGGAGCCATACGTCGACACAGACCGCTTGGGTTGCGTGGGCGCAAGCTTCGGCGGATATTCGGCAATGTGGCTTGCCGGCCACCACGAGAAGCGTTTCAAGGCATTCATTGCACACGACGGTTTCTTCAATATGGAGCAGCAGTACTACGAGACCGAAGAGAGCTGGTTCCCCAACTGGGACTTGGGCGGTGCGCCATACGAGCAGACCGAGGGCGTAAAGCGTTCATACGCGAATTCGCCACACAAGTTCGTCGACAAATGGGACACTCCTATTCTGCTAATCCACGGCGACCGCGACTACCGCATCCTCTCATCACAGTCAATGGCAGCATTCAACGCGGCACGCCTCAAAGGCATCCCTGCACAGTTGCTCCTGTTCCCCGACGAGAACCACTGGGTGCTGAAACCACAGAACGGTATCCTGTGGCAACGTACATTCTTCGCGTGGTTGGATAAATGGCTCAAGAAGTAAAGAGGCATTTACCATTCCGGGCAAAATGCAAAAAGAGAAGAAACTAAAAAACAAACAAAATAAATTACTATGACTACAACACAGAAACTACAGAAAAGGCTGAACGACTCAAAGGCTATGCGCTGGACAGCACTTATCATTGTATCGTTCACAATGATGATGGCCTACTTCTTCACCGATGTGATGGGCCCGCTCGAAGCACCCCTTACAACAAAAGGCAAGATTGTATATTTTGACAACGGCACATATATGTCGGCCGATGCGCTTATGAACGTATGCCCCTCCATTGCAAGTGAAGGCGACATCGCAGTAGGCAACACCTACTGCACAGAAATCATAGGCGAAGACGGCAACACAGCCACCGAGAGCCTCACCGTATCATCCACAATCAACGGCCTCGGCTGGTCAAACGGTGACTATGGCATTTTCTCGGGTGCATACGGATATATCAATGTGTTCCTGCTGATGCTCTTCTTCGGCGGACTCATTCTTGACAAGATGGGAGTACGTTTCACAGGCGTAATGAGCACCGCCCTTATGTTCATTGGTGCAGCCATAAAGTGGTATGCCGTTGACAACGGCTTCAGCGGTGAGATGTTCGGCCTGCCCACACAGGTTGTAATTGCCTGCCTTGGTTTTGCAATCTACGGTATGGGTTGCGAGATTGCCGGCATCACAGTGACAAAGGTTATCGCAAAATGGTTTACAGGCCACGAAATGGCACTTGCTATGGGATTGCAGGTTGCTCTTGCCCGCGTGGGTACAGCGTGCGCACTCTTCTTTGCGTTGCCCATTGCACAGAGCGCCGGCACGGTATCGGCCCCGGTAATGTTCGGTGCATCGGCACTCTGCATCGGCCTTATCTCTTACATCGTATACTGCGTGATGGACAAGAAACTGGACAACTCTATCGCAAACCAGGAGACTGCAGGCGAGAGCGAGGAGCAGTTCAAGTTCAGCGACCTCAAGGTCATATTCTGCAACAAGGGATTCTGGCTAATCACATTCCTTTGCCTCATATTCTATGCTGCAGTGTTCCCATTCCTCAAGTTCGCCACCAACCTTATGATTATAAAGTATGGCGTAACACCCGACCTTGCCGGTATGATTCCCGGTCTGTTGCCATTCGGCACTATGCTGCTCACCCCACTGTTCGGTTCACTGTATGACAAAATGGGAAAAGGTGCTACGTTGATGATTATCGGCTCGGTGCTGCTGACAATCGTTCACGTTCTATTTGCAATGCCTTTGCTCAACGTTTGGTGGTTTGCTGTGATTGTGATGATTCTTTTGGGTATTGCATTCTCACTTGTTCCATCGGCAATGTGGCCTTCTGTTCCAAAGATTATCCCAATGAAACAGCTTGGCTCGGCATACGCAATAATATTCTACATTCAGAATATCGGCCTGTCAATGGTTCCCGTACTCATTGGTAATGTAATCGCTGCCAACACCAACGACGGAACAACAGACTACACAATGCCGATGTCAATCTTTGCACTCTTTGGTGCAATTGCAGTGGTAATATCTGTACTGCTGAAGATTGTAGACAAGAAACAGGGTTACGGCCTGGAGAAGAGCAATATTGAATAGGTTGAGAGAGCTCCTCAACGGGCAATATGACACCTACGCAGATTTTAAATTTGCGTCAACAACTATATTATTTCCCGCTTTTTCACCATACAAGTAGAAAGGATTTTGCTTTTTTTGATTTTTGTTTAGCAAAAAAGCTGATAGCCAACAATTAAAAGTTGGCTATCAGCAGACAGTTGTTTTGCAAATTTTTCTTCGAAAGAGAATAACAAAATAAAAAACATTTAAAGTACTATTATGAAGAAACTGAATCTTTTACTTACAGCACTCATATTAATGTGCAGCATAGGAACGGCAAAGGCTGAAGAAGTAACTATCGATGGTATAAAATACAATGTAGTTACTGAAACTAAACAGGCAACGGTAATAAGTGGTGTCAATTATTCCGGGAATATTGTTATACCAAGCGAAATTACATACAACGATGTAATATGCAGCGTAACAAGCATTGGAGAAAAGGCGTTCTATAAATGCACTGAGCTTACAAGCATTGAAATACCTAACAGCGTTACAAGCATTGAAAGTTCAGCATTCGAAGGTTGCTTTGGGCTTACAAACGTTGAATTACCTAACAGCGTTACAAGCATTGGAAATAGGGCGTTCTATAATACAGCTTGGTATAATAACCAACCTGATGGTGTGGTTTATGCAGGTAAAGTGTTATATAAATACAAAGGTACAATGCCTTTAAATACATCAATTTCTATAAAGGATGGCACTTTGGGTATTGCGGGTGAAGCGTTCTTTAGTTGCTACGGCCTTACAAGTATAAAAATCCCTGACAGCATTACAAACTTTGGAAGTTCTGCATTCGAAGGTTGCTCCAGACTTACAAACGTTGTAATCCCCAACAGTGTAACCAGCATTGGATATGCTGCGTTCAATAATTGTCCCGGACTTACAAACATTGTAATCCCCAACAGCGTGACATTTATTGGAGGAAAGGCGTTCTCTTATTGCTCCGGGCTTACAAGCGTTGAAATTCCTAACAGTGTGACATTTATTGGAGAGGGTGCATTCGATCGCTGTCCAGGGCTTAAAGAGGTGTATATAAGCGACCTTGCAGCTTGGTGTAGTATTGATTTTGATGATTACATTGCCAATCCGTTGTACTATGCAAAAAACTTGTATTTGAATGGTGAATTAGTAACAAAACTTGTAATTCCCGAAAGTGTAAAAAATATAAAGAATTATGCGTTCATAAGTTGCACCGGGCTTACAAGCATTGAAATTCCCAACAGTGTAACAAGCATTGGAAATGAATCGTTTAAACATTGCACCGGACTTACAAGTGTTGAAATCCCTAACAGCATTACAAGCATTGAATATGCTGCGTTTTATGGTTGCACCGGGCTTACAAGCATTGAAATCCCAAACAGCGTAGCAAGCATTGGAAATAGGGCGTTCTTTTGCACCGGGCTTACAAGCATTGAAATACCTAACAGCGTTACAAGCATTGGAAATAGGGCGTTCTATGGTTGCTCTCAGCTTAAACAGGTACATATAAGCGACATTGCAGATTGGTGCGGTATAGATTTCGGTGATATATATGCCAATCCGTTGTACTATGCAAAAAACTTGTATTTGAATGGTGAATCAGTAACAAAACTTGTAATTCCCGAAAGTGTAAAAAATATAAAGAATTATGCATTCATAAGTTGCACCGGGCTTACAAGCGTAACAATAGGTACCGGAGTGAAAAATATTGGTTCGGAAGCATTTGCAAAATGTGAAAACCTGACAGATGTATATTGCCTTGCAACATCGGTGCCGGGCGCAAAAAGCAACGCTTTCAAAGAATCGTACCCTGAGTATACAACACTGCACGTGCCGGCAGAAGCAATAGACAGCTACAAAACAACCGCACCATGGAGCAGTTTTGGAACTATTGTAACACTCAATGGCGGTGACTACACAAATGTAACCGACATCCCAGCAAAAGCAGTGCTTGTAACATCAAGCAATGGCAGCATCAGCATCAGTTGCTCACTCGAAGGAGAGAGTGTTGCTGTTTACACAACAGCCGGCACACTCATTGCCACAACAACCATTGAGAACGGCATGGCAACTGTTGCCACAGGACTTTCAAAAGGCTCTGTCGCCATAGTAAACATTGCAGGCAAGAGCATAAAGGTCGCTGTCAATTGATAAAACATAAATATCCAGACTCAAGAGCGAAAGGGCGGTTTGTACCCTTTCGCTCTTTGATTATGTAGCGACTTTACTGCGCGAAATGGTAATTTCAAAGAATAACCGGCACTGTCAAAATTGGTTAAAGGGCATTGTCATTCAGGTAGCAAAGCCTTTCCTAATATAAGTTGACTCAGGTTAGGGTTATAACTGTTATTTGTCGGTTTGCCCCCGAAACCCTGTTTTTTGAATGAGCAATCCCCATTAGAGTTACAATTCGATTGTACTCTAACGGGGATTGTTTTCTTTGTTAAATGACTTTTTTAGTCACTCCAACATATTTCTTATGTCACATCAAGCGTATGGCAAGTTATGTTCAGTTGAGCACCATTTCCCTTATATCACCCTCAACACCTCGCTGGACTCTGAAGTTCCTTGCAAAATTCTTAAGGAATTCAAGCGAAGAGACACTCGGCTTTGGGAAACTGTCATTCTTTAGAGCCTGCTTGATAACAGAACCGTCAATCTTGAATTTTGGAGTAGAAATTTTATCCATAGGCATTTGTTTGAATGTTCTGTTATATTAACGCCGCAAAAAGATAAATAGTATATCCCGTGAAGAAAAATTTTTCTTCACGGGATATACTATTATAAAATTCAAACAGTTTCTAAAATATCAGCTAAGCGCCAATGAGACATTCTTCTCGGCAGCGATGCGACGCATATTAAGAATGGCATATCGCATACGACCAAGCGCAGTGTTGATGCTAACACCGGTAATATCTGCAATATCCTTGAATGACAAATCCTGATAGTAGCGCATAAAGACTACCTCGCGCTGACAATCGGGCAATTCATCGACAAGCATACGCACGTCGGCAAGCACCTGTTCATTTACCATACGGTTCTCTACTGTGCCCTCGGAGAGTCGCGCATCATTGAACAAGTCGAACTCAACCTCGTCGTTTGAGATTGCATTCTCGTTCCTCTCAATGCGGAACTGGTCTATCACAAGGTTATGAGCTATACGTGTTATCCACGCCGCGAACTTACCGTCATTGGTATAACGCCCTTGCTGCAAGGTGACGATAGCCTTGACAAAAGTCTCTTGGAAGATGTCCTCGGCCACCTCCTTTGAACGTACTATAAAAAATATGTAGTTGAACAACCTGTCTTTATGACGGTTCAGCAAAATATCGAATGCTGAATTATTGCCTTCCAAATAAAGTGTGACCAATACGTCATCGGTCATCTGCTTTAAATTATCCATTATGTCTACTGTTAAAATTGAAGTAGATATTTTTCTATAGGCAAACAGGTTTTTGGGGTTATTGATTTATTTTACGGCACAAAGGAAATAAAATATTGTCTTAAATCCAAATTTTTTAACAAAAAACTCCTTTTTTGCACAATTTTGCGAGACTGCAAACGTTGCAGCCTCGCAAAATCATATACATTCAATTGATTTTATCTCATTTGATGCATTTTACGCCATCAATGGAAAAACCGCGCAGAAGGTCGGCCACCGGCATACGTTTTTTGCCTGCAAGCTGAACCTCATCGAGGGATATGTATCCACCGGCAACAGCCACCTTCACATAGTTCTTGTTATCGGTAACGATAGCCCCCACAGCCTTGTCGTGCTGTGCATACTCCCTTGACACGGCATATACCTTGAGTGCCACAGCCTCATCGTCTGCATTGACAAGTTCACACCAGGCTGCCGGATAGGGTGACATACCACGAACAAAGTTATAGACCCCATCTACACCACGCGACCAATCGATGTGGCAAGTGTCACGGAAAATCTTTGGTGCGGGGCGCAGTTCGCCGACAGTCATCTCATCCTGAGCTATGGCTTCAACATCACCGTTTACAATAGCCTCAACCGTGCGCAGTACCGTTTCACCACCCTGCAACATCAGTTTATCGTGCAGAGTTCCTGCATTGTCACAATCATCGATTGCAACAACATCACGATATATCACATCACCGGTATCAATCTCGTGCTTGAGGAAAAAGGTTGTGACACCGGTCTCTTTATCGCCATTTATTATAGCCCAGTTGATGGGGGCTGCACCACGATACTGCGGGAGCAGAGAGGCGTGAAGGTTGAATGTTCCCAAACGGGGCATATTCCACACACTCTCGGGGAGCATACGGAAAGCCACCACAATCTGCAAATCGGCATTCCACGCGCGCAAGGCGCTATGGAAAGCCTCATCCTTTAACGACTCGGGCTGCAAAACCGGCAATCCCTGCTCGACTGCATACTGTTTGACAGGGCTCATAAGCAACTGATTTCCGCGCTTGTTTATCATCTTGTCGGGCATTGTGACAACGCCGACAATCTCATAGCCACACTCTGCACAAGAGCGTTGTTTCTCGAGCAGACGACGCAGTGGCTCAACTGCAAAATCGGGTGTTCCCAGATATACTATTCTCAAATTCTGCATAGTCAGAAGCTGTTTAAAATTCTTATAAAAAAATGTATCAAAGCTGTCGGGATTATGTTTTGACAGTTTATCAATCAGAGGTAAATTCCAACAAAGTGTTACGATAGGCTGTAAAGATGGCCGATTTTGATATAAAGCCAATATATTCGCCTGTCACATCTTCAACCGGCAAATTCCACGCACCTGTATTCTCGAACTTACGCATAACAACCTCCATTGGCTCTTCAATGCTCAACCTCTCGGGCACTTCACGCATAATGGATGCAACGGAATAGCGATGATAAAGTTCCTGACGGAACATTATATGCCTTATATCATCAAGGTATATGACACCTACAAGATGTCCGGCAGCATTCAACACCGGGAATATATTGCGTTTGGTCTTTGCCACAACAGAGGTGAGAGCACCTAAATCCATCTCGGGGCTGACAGGCAAGAAGTTCTTTTCAACCACATCGGCAACCTTCAGTGTTGTGAGCACTGCCTGGTCCTTGTGATGGGTGATAAGTTCTCCACGCTGGGCAAGACGCACTGCATAGATATTGTTGCTGTCGAAGAGCCTTACAGTGAGGAACGACGACACAGAGACCATCATCAACGGCAAGAAGAGGTCGTAGCCGCCTGTCAGTTCGGCAATGAGGAAGACACCTGTCAGCGGCGCGTGGAACACGCCCGACATCAATGCCGCCATACCAAAGAGCGCGAAGTTCTCCTCAATAACCATAACACCGAAGCCGGTCAGATTGCACAGGCTCGCAAAGAGGTAACCTGTCACACAACCCAAGAAAAGGCTTGGAGCAAATATACCGCCACAACCACCGCCGCAATTGGTCACCGTAGAGGCAAATGCCTTGAACACGACAAGCAGAAACATAAAGAGCAGCAACAGATGCGTATGGTCAAAGAAAAGCGATTTCTCAAGTATCATCTCTGATGTCTCGGGCGAGCCGTCAATCAACTGTTTAATGGTTTCATATCCCTCGCCATAGAGCGGCGGGAAAAGGAATATCAGCACGCTCAATGCACTGCCACCAATGAGCAACCTCACATACGGGTTCTTGAATTTCTTGAAGAACTTCTCGACAGTGACAGTCACCTTTGTAAAATAGAGCGAGACAAGACCGCAGACAACACCAAGCAGCAAGACGTATGGTACACGCGCAAGGTCAAAAGCCTCGGCCATATTGAACTTGAACATTGTCTCTGTGCCCATAAGCATATATGAGAGAGTGGCAGCCGTGACACTCGATATGAGCAGAGGCAACAATGACGACATTGTAAGATCAATCATCAGAACTTCAATCACAAACACCAGGCCTGTAATAGGTGCTTTGAAAATTCCCGACACCGCGCCGGCTGCACCACAACCTATGAGCAACATCATCACCTTCTTTTCCATCTTGAAGAGGTGACCCAAGTTTGAACCGATTGCAGAACCGGTCATAACGATTGGAGACTCGGCTCCAACCGAGCCACCGAAGCCGATGGTTATTCCACTGGCAATCAACGACGACCAGGTATTGTGCGAACGTATCTCACCTCTGCGGCACGATATTGCATAAAGCACCTTTGTGACACCGTGGCTTATATCATCACGCACTACCTTGCGTATAAAAAGCCCCGTAATGAAAATACCTATTACAGGAAAAAGCAGATAAAGCCAGTTGAATGTGTGTGCGTCAAAACCACCTGTGAGCAGATGCTGGATAAAGTGTATAAGATGATGCAAGAGATATGCCGCAAGGGCTGAAAGCACACCCACGGCAAGACTCAACATAAGCACAAACTGCTTGTGCGAAATGTGTTTCTCACGCCAACTGTTAAAGCGGTCTATGAGATCCGGTTCTTTCTTCTCATCCGTCATTGTCTGATGATGGTTACTGTTCCGTTTTCTGTAAGTTTGATAATACTTGATGACTTTGCCTTGCCCTTCTCGAGCTGTTTGTAACCGACAACATAATCAACAGCATTAATAATCTCGGGGCTGATTTCACTGAAGTTGTTGGGTGTCTCTTCGCCACTGATATTGGCCGAAGTGGAAACCACTGCCTTTTGGAAACGATAGCAAAGTTCCTTTGAGAACATCTCGTTTGTAACTCTTATTCCCACACTGCCATCCTCGGCAATAAGGTTGGGAGCAAGGTTACGCGCACCGTCATATATGATTGTCAAGGGCTTGTCGCTCAACTCTATCAAATCCCACGCAACAGCCGGCACATTACCCACATAGCGTGCAAGGCGGTCAGCGCTGTCAACAAGCAGAAGCAGAGCCTTGCTGTCACAACGTTTCTTAATCTCAAAAACCTTTTTCACAGCCTCGGCATTCGTTGCATCGCAACCAATACCCCATACAGTATCGGTAGGGTAAAGTATCACACCACCCTGTCGCATCACCTCGATACATTTTTTTACTTCATCGGCAATTGTACCCATACCCAAAGTTTTTAGAATTCGCTTGTAAAGTGGAAACGTATTGATTTGAAATCGTTCTGTGCCATCTGCAGCACGTATCCGCTATCGGCAAGGAAGACATCACGCCCCTCAATGTCCTTTGCCATATACTGGTATTTGCGTTTCTTGAAAGCCTCAAGTTCCGCAGCATCGTCACTCTCAATCCAACAAGCCTTATAAAGACTCACCGGCTCCCAACGGCACTTTGCGTTATATTCATTTTCAAGGCGATACTGTATAACCTCGAACTGCAACTGTCCTACTGTACCGATGAGTTTGCGGCCATTATGCTGGTTCACGAACAACTGTGCCACGCCCTCGCCCATAAGCTGGTCGATACCCTTTGCAAGCTGCTTGGTCTTCATCGGGTCGGCATTCTCGATATACTTGAACATCTCGGGAGAGAAACTTGGCAAGCCCTTGAAATGAAGAATCTCGCCCTCGGTGAGCGTGTCGCCAATCTTGAAGTTGCCGGTATCGGGCAGACCGATGATATCACCGGGATAGGCCTCCTCGATTGTACTCTTGCGCTGCGCCATAAACTGTGTGGGCGACGAGAAACGCAGTTCCTTGCCAAGACGTATGTGACGATAGGGAGTGTTGCGGACAAATTTTCCCGAACAGATTTTGCAGAAAGCGACACAAGAACGGTGATTGGGGTCAATATTTGCCGTTATCTTGAAGATGAAGCCTGTGAATTTTGAATCCTCGGGGTTCACCACACGCTCCAATGCCTGCACCGGGCGTGGGCTTGGTGCAATCTTCACAAAGCAGTCGAGCAGTTCTTGAACACCGAAATTATTGAGTGCAGAACCAAAGAACACCGGTGCAACTTTTGCATCGAGATAGTTCTGAACATCAAATTCGGGATATACGCCCTCTACAAGTTCAAGGTCTGAACGCAGTTTAAAAGCCAAATCCTCGCCAATATTTTTGTCAAGTTCTTCACTGTTTATGTCAACCTCGACCTTTTCGGTAACACGCTGTTTGTTGGGGGTAAAGAGATCAAGTTTCTGCTCATATATGTTATACACGCCTTTGAAACGCGCACCTTGGTCTATAGGCCAACTGAGCGGACGCACTGCAATCTGCAGCTCGGTCTCCAACTCATCGAGCAGTTCAAACGGGTCGCGTCCTTCGCGGTCCATCTTGTTCACATAGACAATAACCGGAGTGTTTCTCATACGGCACACAGACATCAGTTTGCGTGTCTGTGTCTCTACACCCTTTGCGCTGTCGACAACAATGATAACACTGTCAACAGCCGTGAGGGTGCGGAATGTATCCTCGGCAAAATCCTGGTGACCCGGAGTATCGAGTATGTTAATCTTGTATCCCTCATAATCGAACTCCATCACAGACGTTGTCACCGAGATACCACGCTGTTTCTCAATCTCCATCCAGTCGGATGTTGCCGTCTTCTTGATTTTGTTGGATTTCACAGCACCTGCTACCTGTATCTGACCACCGAAAAGCAGAAGTTTCTCGGTGAGTGTTGTCTTACCGGCATCGGGGTGCGAAATAATCGCAAACGTTCTTCTACGTCCTATCTCTTCTTGTATATTACTCATTTTTGATATCTATTTCGTGTTTTACTCTTCGCTCTCAAGGTCCAGTTTCCCCTCTTCGTCCTCTTTGAAGTAGAGCGAAAGCATTGATATGAATTTACTTATCTCGGCCGTCGCTTTCAACGTCTCTTCGTTAATGTCGCGCTTTTGCAGTTTCATCATCCACACCATATAAAGCGCATCGAAGCAGTTCTCCAATTCATTCTTCTCACGTCCTTCGCTCTTTGTCCTGAACTCGACAATAAAGGGCAATGCCTTATAATAGGCAGCCGAGTAGAACGGCACTTTTGACGAGTGCAAAAGACGCTGATGCAAATCGGCGAGATTTATTATCACATTCCTGTTAATCTGTAGATGTCCTCTCTCCTTCACCCCCTCCTGATGCATCATATCTATCAGATTGGCATACCACTGCAACAATTCACCCGACTCTTCGTCGGGCAAAGCGTATGGCTCGACGATTTTTTCTCTCACACTGTCGAGCGACAACTCACTGGCGCGCAGCAGGTCCTCGACCTGCCACATATATAGCAGATACTCCGCTATATTATTTTTTCGAAGTTCCCTTGAAACAAACAAAATAAAAAGATTTTAATGTAACGACAATGTACCGGTTGCAATGAGCACGGCTCCCACCAAAGAACCCACCATCACGGCAACACCTATTATCCTGTTGATTATCCAAATGCCACGTACGTCAAAACGTGTTCTCAGTTTATTCACCACAAATGTTATGAACAACCACCATAGCATTGCACCGCCAAATATGGACAGATATCCCAAACCTTGACTGTACATAGGCATCTCTGTCATCACAAAATTCAATGGAGTGAAAAGAGCCAGGAACAGCAGAATAATCATAGGGTTTGCAAGAGTTATGAAGAACCCTGTAACTCCATTGCGCAACAGACTACTCTTGTTGTGGCTTACATTTCTTGTATTCTGCACCGGATTGGTACGGAACGTGTGCCAACCGAAAATGAACATTATCACAGCACCGATGAGTTGCATCCAATATATTGTCACCGGATTGCTTATCAAATCATAGAGCCTGCTGAGTCCATACCCGGTCAACAACGCATATAAAATATCACTCAATGCAGCGCCCACACCCGTGACAAGACCGTATGCACGCCCTTTGTTCAGTGTACGTTGAATACACAGAACACCAACAGGACCCATCGGAGCAGAAGCCACAATACCGATGATTACTCCCTTGACAATAATCTCCAACAAAACAACCTGTGACAGCAAATCATTCATATTGCAAAGTTGTCATTTTTTTATTGAAAAACATACATTTCATCGTATTTTTTTTCACACCCGAAGCAAAAAACATACAAATTCACCCTAAAAAACATCACCCCTTAAATGCAAAAGCATTAATCGACTTTAACAATGTCGGCAGCAGACGCATCATCTTTCCTCCTCAACCTGAATGTTATCAACAAATCAGAGAAGCCGGACACAACCGTCACTGCACCAAAAACGACAGGCAGAACCTCCAATGAATGAAAAGACGACGAAAACAAAACTGCAGCCACGACAATGAGCAACAAAGGGACAACAAACAACCACGCAGAGACCCTATGGCCCTTTTGCCCCAAAGCTATCATCACAATCTGATACAATGCGAACAACAGCAACAGCACTGCAAGAAGTTTCACGAACAATATCTCAAAACTCACCGGTGCAATCATCAGCCAAAGGCCAAAGGCCATACTACCGATGTCTATGGTCGAAATAAGTACCTTGGGAAACACCTTGCCCTGGGCGCGTGTAAGGAAAACATTCACAGCAGACAGCAAAGCCGGCAAGAAGAACGCTGCACCAATCACACGAATGAGCACACTCACCACACTGCCACTCCAGAATATAAACAAAAGACCTATCAGCACCATCACTATGCTGCGAACCACACTACTTGTCATATATACAACATTTAATTCATAACTTTCACAAAAAGTCACCTAACCGCAAGAAGATAGATAAAAACCAATACAACATCCTGCATCGACCCATTGTTTACCCTCAGACAAAGGTATCACTCAATCTACGGCACAACACAATGAGCAAATCATCGGCAACAAAATAGTCGGCAACAAAATCTCTCTCACCACCATACTCCATTCCAACAAGGTTTACCGCGACCCGTCCCTTATCCTGCAATTCAAACGATGGAACAGAGATGTTATCCCTGAAATTTCCACCTAAATCACCGACAATCTTGTAGAGTGCCTCTTTGGCACACCAATGGAAGAGTGATACAAAATTTCTATCTCCGGGCAAGACCGTTTCCAGTTGTCCAGGATGCATAAAACGCCTTGCGACAGACAGGACATCACGCGACACCAATTCTGCATCAACACCGACATCGCCCGAACCAGAAAAAGCTACTACAGCATAACCATCTGTGTGCGAAATGCTTATACAACCACAATATCCCTCAAGCACAGGTTTCCCGGCTGCATCATACAAAATACGCACTCCACCCCAGACACACTGCTCAACCAGCACACGCACAGCCAACCACTCGGCACATCTTTTTTTCGATGCAAATTCACTCAAGACAGAAGAAACGCAACCGTCCGGCACCATTGCAAGCAATTCATCAACAGTCTCGGTGATTTTCCACACCCAAACATCTGCGCCGGCTAACCTGTATTGTCCGAAAAGCGGCATTGTCACTCCTCCGAATCGGTCGGTTCAACCACAGCCGTTGGCAATACAGCCTTTATCTTAACGATACGATGCTTATCCTTCTGTACAACTTCAAAAGCGACATCGTTGCAGACAATGACCTCGTGAAGCATCGGGAATTCACCTTTCACCTCGAGAAGAAGACCGGCAAGTGTATCGGCCTCACCCGACAACTCTTCAAACCCCTCGCTATCCATTGATGTAATCTTATAAAAGTCGGACAACGAAGTGCGACCATCGAACAGATAGATATTCTCGTCCAACTTTTCGTACGAAGTATCCGGTTCGTCAAACTCATCATTAATCTCACCCACAATCTCTTCAATGATATCTTCAAGAGTTATAAGCCCGGAGACTCCACCGAATTCATCGACAACAACTGCCATATGCACCTTCACAGCCTGAAAATCGCACAGCAAATCATCAATTTTCTTGGTCTCGGGCACAAAAAACGGTTGGCGCATCAAAGACTGCCAACGGAAATTACCTCCACGGTTAAGATGAGGTATCAAATCCTTTATATATAATATACCACGGATATCATCCTGTGTCTTGCCATACACCGGAATACGCGAATAAGCATTCTCGGCAGCACACTTGAGAACATCAGAATATGGTGCGCGCAAATCAAGCATAACCATATCAAGACGGGAAGTCATAATATTCTTCACGGTCTCGTCACCAAAACGGATGATGCCCTCGAGCATATTCTTCTGCTCACCAATCTCTTTTGTATCAGTAAGCTCCAGCGCCTGTTCAAGTTCATCAACGGACAGCAGACGCTGTTTCTTTGAAACGATGCGTTGGGTGAACGCTGTAGAGCGGACAAGCAACCTTGAAAAAGGTGACAACAGACGCAAGAGCATATAAAAAGCGCCTGAAGTAAACCGTGCAAACTTCACGACATTGCTCTTTGAATAGATTTTGGGCATCACTTCACCAAAAAGCAACAACAGGAATGTCAACAACACTGTCATAATAAGAAACTTGAGCCACCCTGCTTCTTGGGAGAAATGCAGCACCTCCATAAAGAAATAGTTCAGCAACATAACGACACCGACATTGACAAAATCATTGACAATCAGAATTGTCGCCAGCAAGCGCTCAGGGTCTTTAAGCAATTCAAGTACACGGTTATCGCGTGGCGAATTACTCTCGGCCATCTCGTTGAGATTTTCTCTCGTCAGCGAAAAGAATGCCATCTCTGAACCCGACGCAAATGCCGAACAGAGCAACAACAATGCAGCAACACAAGCAGCAACCACTGCGCCGGCCGACGGCATAGTCAGATACACCTTGGCAGGCAACAACGCATCAACCTGCAGAAAAACAATCGAAAAAATATCCAAAACTATAAATTTAAATTAAAAACCATTTCCTTGAACAGAGCCGTCGGGAGCCGGAGTCATACCGGTTGCTCTTGACGAAAGCATATCCATTGTCTCTGCCAGAATCTCAGTCCTATAACGGCGTATGCCATTCTGGTCCTCGTATGTATTCGTTCTTATCTTACCCTCGATGTATATGCGGTCGCCCTTGTGGACATACTTCTCGGCAACCTCGGCCAAGCCACCCCACAGAACTATATTGTGCCATTCGGTACGCTCCGGCACCGGTGTTCCATTCTGCAACGTATATCCACGTTCAGTGGTAGCCAACACCAAATTTGCGACAACCACATTGCGATCGAGATGACGGACATCGGGGTCCTTGCCCACATTACCTATGAGAATAACTTTATTTACTGACATAATACATTAATTTATATATATAAATGAAATCACTTGCAAAATTATAAAAAATACACAGCCGTTTCAAATATTGGACACGGTATTTGTGCACACCCGCACAAAAAACAACAAAAAACAACAAAAGCGGTGCTGTATTTAAATGCTCAAAAGCCAAATTATTACGTTTTGAAAAAAAAACGCTTTATAAATTTCGGTAAAAGCAAAAATTGATATATATTTGTGCTCCGAAATTAAAACCGAAACGTTTAGTAACAAAAAATCATAAAAAGATGACAAAAGCAGAGATTGTTAATGAGATTGCAAAAAAGACGGGAATTGAGAAATCAGTGGTTTTAACAACTGTTGAATCGTTTATGGAGACTGTAAAGACATCTTTGATTAACCAAGAGTCTGTATACCTCCGCGGTTTTGGAAGTTTCATCATCAAGCACAGAGCTGAGAAGACAGCGCGCGACATACACAAGGAGAAGACAATCACTATCCCCGCGCACAACATTCCGGCTTTCAAGCCCGCAAAGACATTTATGAACGAAGTAAAAAAATAAGAGTGATTAATCAATAAATTTTAAACTTATGCCAAGCGGAAAAAAGAAAAAAAGACATAAAATGTCTACGCACAAGCGTAAAAAAAGACTGAGGAAGAACAGACATAAGAGCAAGTAAGTGAAAGTCTGTCAAAGCACAAAAAACAAACTTGTAAGCACAATAACAAAAGCCTCAAGTTTGTTTTTTGTTTTAAGGATTAAGGACAAGCACCTCGCCTTGAAGTAAAGAAGGTGCAAAAAAATAAAAAAAACAGTATTGTGACAAGCGAACTATTTGTAGATGTTCATCCCCAAGCTGTCTCCATCGCCATAACAGAAGAGAAGCAGTTGGTGGAGTTCCAGAAGGAGGAACAGACAGAGACATTTTCAGTAGGCAACATCTATCACGGACGCGTAAAGAAAATTATGCCCGGATTGAATGCCTGCTTTGTAGATGTCGGTTCGGAAAAGGAAGCATTCCTGCACTATACTGATTTAGGCGTACAATTTTACTCTCTTCAGAAATATCTGAAGCAAATCACGAGCGACCGCAAGAAGAGCTTTCCCATCTCAAAGGCATCAATAATGCCAGAGAAGAAGAAGGAAGGCAACATCAGCGATGCGCTACAGACAGGACAAGAGATTTTAGTGCAGATAACCAAAGAGCCCATCAACACAAAGGGTCCGAGGTTAACCTGTGAGTTGTCATTCGCAGGGCGTTTTCTGATACTTATACCATTCGAGGACAAAGTATCGGTATCATCAAAAATCAAGTCCCCCAAAGAGCGCACACGCCTCAAGCAACTGTTGCAAAGCATCAAGCCAAAGAATTTTGGCATAATAGTACGCACAGCAGCCGAAGGCAAAAAAGTGGCTGAACTCGACAGTGAGTTGCGTTCACTGACAAACAACTGGGAGTCACTCGTAGAAAAGGTGCAAAAAAGCACCAAACCACCGACAATGGTGCACGAAGAGTCGGACAGGACCCTGGCTTTGCTGCGCGACCTTTTCAACCCGTCGTACGAGAGCATACACGTAAACGACATTGAGGTCTACAAGCGCATAAGGGATTACGTTTCGGTCATAGCGCCCGAAAGCGTAAATATAATAAAGCTGTACCGAGGAGAGTTGCCCATTTTCGACCACTTTGGAATAACGAGACAGATAAAATCCTCTTTCGGAAAAATCGTCTCATTCAAAAGCGGCGCCTATCTGGTCATCGAGCACACCGAAGCATTGCACGTCGTTGACGTAAACAGCGGCAACAGAGCACGCAACAACGCAAGCAATCAAGAGGAAAATGCGCTCGAGGTAAACCTGGGAGCGGCCGACGAATTGGCTCGTCAATTGCGCCTGCGCGATATGGGCGGCATAATTGTGGTCGACTTTATTGATATGGACAAAGCCGAGAACCGTCAGAAACTCTATGAGAGAATGACGGAGAATATGAGCCGAGACAGGGCAAAGCACAACATCCTGCCACTAAGCAAGTTCGGCCTGATGCAGATAACGCGTCAGAGAGTCCGCCCCGCAACATCACTGCAGGTTGAAGAGTGTTGTCCCGTGTGCCACGGAAAAGGCAAGATACAGCCGTCGGTACTGTTTACCGACACACTTGAGAGTAAAATCGAGACCTTGGTGAAAACCACCGGTGTCAAACGCTTCAAATTGTATGTGCACCCGTACATCAATGCATACATAAAGAAAGGTATTGTATCACTATACCGCAAGTGGCAATTGAAATACGGACTGGGAATCAGAGTCGTACCCGACCAGAAGTTGACCTATCTTGAATATCACTTCTACGACAAGGATGGCAACGAGGTCGATATGAAAGAGACGACCGACATCAAGTAATTGAAACAAGGACACAAGAGGCCGGCAAAGCCTCTTCACGAGCAATCTCCCCATCGTCAATGGGGAGATTGCTCGTTTATACACGCCACTTTCAAAAGAATACCCGAAAGAGACGCTCGCAGACTCAACAACCAAAAAACATTTGCAAAATATTGTTATTCCGTTTTTAAGTATTATCTTCGCATTAGCGAGATTTAAGAACGTGCTCTAAAAGCACAAAAAAGAAACTATATAAACATCGCGTTATGAAGATTTCAAAAATAGAGCATTTGGGCATAGCAGTAAAAAGCATTGAAGATGCACTGCCCTACTATGAGCAGGTATTGGGATTCGAGTGCTATAATATTGAAACAGTAGAAGAGCAGAAAGTACGCACTGCATTCCTAAAGGTTGGCGAGACGAAGATTGAACTGCTTGAAGCCACATCGCCCGACAGCACAATTGCAAAATTCATAGAGAACCGTGGAGAAGGCATACACCACATTGCCTACAAGGTTGAGGATGGTGTTGCCAATGCACTTGCCGAGTGCGGGCAAAAAGAGATACGCACAATAGACAAAGCTCCCCGATGCGGTGCAGAAGGATTGCGTATAGCATTCCTCCACCCCAAATCAACCCAGGGGGTACTCACAGAACTTTGCGAGGAGTAATCCACAATAACAAAAAGGATATCATCATTAATTGAAATATTATGAGCAAGCAATTTGAAAAAATCAAAGAGCTGGTAGCCCTGCGTGCAAAGGCACGCCTTGGTGGCGGAGAAAAAGCTATTGAAAAACAGCACGAACGCGGCAAATACACCGCACGCGAGCGCATAGATATGCTGCTTGACAAAGGCAGTTTCGAGGAGATGGATATGTTCGTCACACACAGGTGCACCAACTTCGGCCAGGAGAAAAAACAGTACCTTGGCGATGGCGTTGTAGTGGGTAGCGGAACGATTGAAGGCCGACTTGTATATATCTTCGCACAGGACTTTACCGTAACCGGAGGCTCATTAAGCGAGACAATGGCACAGAAGATATGCAAGGTAATGGATATGGCAATGAAAGTGGGTGCGCCGGTCATCGGCATCAACGACAGCGGTGGCGCACGCATACAGGAGGGCATCAATGCCCTTGCCGGATATGCCGAGATTTTCCAGCGTAACATTATGGCATCGGGCGTTATTCCTCAAATATCGGGAATTTTCGGTCCTTGCGCAGGTGGCGCCGTGTACTCACCGGCTCTTACGGACTTCACAATAATGATGGAGGGTACTGCATATATGTTCCTCACCGGCCCAAAAGTTGTCAAGACAGTTCTTGGCGAGGTGGTGACACAGGAGGAACTTGGCGGCGCAAGCGTACACGCAAGCAAATCGGGTGTTACACATTTTACCGCACAGACCGAGGAGGAGGGATTGGCACTCATACGCAAACTGATGAGCTACATTCCGCAAAACAATATGGAGAGCGTGCCCGATGTACCCTGCACAGACCCCGTAAACCGCACAAGCGACATACTCAACACCATCATCCCCGACAACCCCAACCAGGCATACGATATGTACCGTGTGATTGCCGAGATTGTCGACAATGGTGAATTCCTTGAAGTACACCGCGACTACGCACAGAACATTATTGTTGGTTTTGCACGAATGAACGGAAAATCGGTCGGTATCGTAGCCAATCAACCCTGTAAATATGCAGGTGTGCTCGACTGCAACTCATCACGCAAAGGTGCACGTTTCGTGCGTTTCTGCGATGCATTCAACATTCCGCTTGTAACACTTGTCGATGTTCCGGGCTTCCTTCCCGGCACGGCACAGGAGTACAATGCCGTAATTCTGCACGGAGCAAAACTACTCTACGCATACGGCGAGGCTACTGTTCCCAAAGTAACAGTGACACTGCGCAAATCATACGGCGGCTCACACATCGTGATGGCCTGCAAGCAGTTGCGTGCCGACCTCAACTACGCTTGGCCAAGCGCCGAGATTGCAGTTATGGGAGCTGCAGGTGCTGCGGAGGTACTCTACGCCAAAGAGGCTAAGGAGGCCGAAGACCCCAAAGCATTCATTGCCGAGAAAGAGGCAGAATACAACCGCTTGTTCGCGAACCCATATCAAGCTGCAAAATACGGTTATATAGATGACGTAATTGAGCCACGCAACACGCGTTTCCGCATTATACGTGCTCTTGCACAACTTGAAAGCAAACGTCAGGACCTGCCAAAGAAGAAACACGGAAACATTCCACTATAAACAGAACTATTATGGACAACAAGAATATTGACGGTGCAACAGCAGCTGCCATCTCAATGGCGTTAGCAGCATATACGGGCGACAACATTCACGACAACGAGAGTGGCGTGCTCACAATAACCTACGTTAACAAGCATTGGAACAACCTAAACAAGTAAAAGCTATGAAAGAGTATAAATATAAAATCAACGGCAATGAGTACGCCGTCAACATCAACGAAGTGTGTGATACAACAGCAAAAGTCACAGTCAACGGCACGGAATACACTGTTGAATGGGAGAAACCCGTTGAAGAGAAGCCGGTAGTAAAAGTACAACCGGTTGCAGCAAAGCCTGCCGCAGCACCAACTCCGTCGGCAAAGCCCGCTGCAGCAGCGCCCGCCAATGGGCACGGCATCAAGACACCACTGCCGGGCGTAATCATTGATGTAAAGGTGAATATCGGTGACAACGTAGCAAAAGGACAGACCGTCGTAGTGCTTGAGGCGATGAAAATGGAGAACAATATAAACGCCGACCGCGACGGCAAGGTCACAGCAATACAGGTGGCAAAAGGCGATACCGTTGCAGATGGCACAGTGCTGGTTGTGTTGGAATAGCCAAACAGTATATTAAAAAAAATGAACCCGTCAGCAGTGAACGGGTTCATTTTTTATCAGATTTTATTGTGTCTGTCCGGAATTATCACTTTTGGTTTAAACACCGCAGCCTCCTCGGGAGTCATTGTCGCATAGGCCATTATTATAGCGACGTCACCCGGTTGGAATTTATGTGCCGCAGCACCGTTAAGACAAATGACACCCGAATCACGTTCACCCTTGATAATATATGTCACAATACGCTCACCATTACTGTTGTTGACAACGTGAACCTGCTCACCCTCAAGCAAACCGGCCGCATCCATCAAAGCCTCATCAATGGTAATGCTGCCCATATAATGAAGATTTGCCTCGGTAACAGTGGCACAATGGATTTTGGATTTAAGCATCTGAAGCAACATCTTATCTTACCTCCTTATATTTTATATTATCAATCAATCTTACATTTCCGCAGAAAAGGGCTATACATCCGACAACGTAATCACTATCGCCCCACTCCTCTATCTGCTGCAACGTATTACCATCTACAATCTGGAAGTACTCCAGTTCAAGCCCTTCTGTGTCATCTATCATATCCTCCACAAAAGCCTTTGTCGCAGCAAGCGTGTTGACTTTTGCAAAGTCGGCACTTGCAAAAAGAGCGCTTGAGATTGTCAATGCACGCTCACGCTCATCATCAGACAACAATGTGTTGCGACTGCTCATAGCCAAACCATCCTCTTCACGTACAATGGGGCAACCAACAATCTCAATGTTGAATGCAAGCCGGCGCACCATCTCGCGGATTATTGCAAGCTGCTGAAAATCTTTCTCGCCAAAATAGGCCTTGTGTGGTTCAACGGCATAGAACAATTTGCTCACAATCTGCGCAACGCCATTGAAATGTCCCGGACGGCAAGCACCCTCCATCACAGTGTCGAGCGGCTCAAAGGAGAACTGACGGGTATCCTCAGTCGGATACATCTCCTCAACTGTTGGAGCAAAAACCACAGCTGCCCCCACACGCTCAAGCAAGGCACAATCGGCATCAAGTGTACGTGGATAGTTCTTGAGGTCGTTCTTGTCATTGAACTGTGTTGGATTTACAAAAACGCTCACCACGGTAATATCATTCTCGCTCACAGAACGCTCAACCAACGAAGCGTGCCCATTGTGAAGCGCTCCCATAGTCGGGACAAAACCAATACTCATCCCCTTTTCCCGACAAGCATCGAGAATACTTTTCAACTCAATAATAGTATTGACAACTTTCATTTTTCAATTAAATTTTGATAACTGAAACCTGTTTTTCATTTGCGACTGCAAAGTAACAAACAATTAAGCACAAAAAGAAATAATAAAATAAAAATATTCAGCAACCGACGCAACAATCAAAAACATTTTTTGCAGAAGAAACTGCGACAAACAAATCAAGGAGCACACAAAACAAGCCCAACCGGTTACTATTTGTCACAAAAAACCATTAAAAAAGGTTTACAACTTGCCAGTATGGCATTTTTTTAGTAATTTTGCACTGCACGGAAAATATCCGTAATTGATTAAAGATGAAAGCAAACAAGATTTTATTCATTTCCCAGGAAATAACACCATTTGTTCCGGATTCGCCAATAGCGAATATCGGGCGCAATCTGCCACAGGCAACTCAAGACCTTGGCAAGGAAATCAGGATTTTCACTCCCAAATGGGGCAATATAAATGAAAGACGCAACCAGTTGCACGAGGTCATACGTCTTTCAGGAATGAATCTCATCATCAACGACACAGACCACCCGCTTATTATCAAAGTGGCATCATTGCAGGCTGCCCGAATGCAGGTGTACTTCATTGACAACGATGACTATTTTCACAACAGGCTGATGACAAGCGACAGCAACGGCAACGATTATTGCGACAACGACGAACGCGCAATCTTCTTTGCACGTGGAGTTCTTGAGACTGTCAAGAAGCTACGTTGGTGCCCCGAGGTCATACATTGCCACGGCTGGATTTCGGCATTGGTGCCATTGTACATAAAGAGCATATACAGCGAGGAGCCATCATTCCGTGACTCAAAAATCGTAATCTCTCTCTATGACGATAACTTCAAGACCGATTTTCCGGATAATTTCGCAGAGAAGCTATTCAACAATGAAACACCGGCCGGTTTCACCGAAGATATCCAAACGCCGGTATCATACATTGAGCTGGCAAAGCTGGCAATAAGAAACAGCGACGGCGTAATAATAAACGGTGATAACATTCCACAGGAACTAATAGACTATGCCGAGTCACTAGGCAAGCCTGTACAGCCACGTTGCAGCGAAGATGAATATACAACAGCCTGCAACAACCTGTACGACAAAGTTATGGGGTAATACATAATCATCAAGCAATGCCACATTGGTGTTGCTTGATTGATAAATATCCGGCCTGTTAACCTTTATTTATAATCCTTAACAAGATATATGAAAAAAATAACATACATACTGGCGGCAATGTTCACACTGCTTTCTTTTGTGCAGTGCGACGACAGCACAGAGTCCATCGGCAGCAGCATTCTACCCGAAAAGGATAAAATAACAGCCGAGACAAAACCATTCAAAGCCTCAAGTAAAACAATAATGGCCAATGACTCCATTTTGGCAAATACCAATGAAGTATATCTTGGCCGTTATACCGATGAAGAAACCGGAACAATATTCACCTCGGGTTTCCTCACACAATTCTCTTGCAACGAGAACTACGGATTCCCCGACGGTGGAGTAATTGGCGACTCAGCCACATACACCAAGCTACGTCTCTATTTTGAGGAGTATTATGGCGATTCACTGAACGCAATGCAGTGCGAAGTATATGAACTTGACAAGACAATTGAGGAGGGAACGCCCTACTACACCAACCTTACACCTGAACAGTTCTACAACCCCGACGAAAAGCCATTGGCGGTAAAGACCTACAACGCCATCGACTACACATTACACGACACAATCGTCAACGGCGAGAACTATTCAAGACACATTGAAATCACCCTTCCCAACCACATTGGAAACAAATTCATCAGCAAATACTTTGAAAAAGATGAAGAGGGCAACCACATCGGCAAGCAGTACTTTGCAAATTCCGAGGTGTTCATAAATGAGGTTTTCAAAGGCGTGTATGTCAAATGCACACAAGGCGATGGCACAGTGCTCAAAATTTACCGTGCACGACTTGACATCGGCTTCAAGCATTACATAAAAGGCAGTGGCGAAGCGCTAGACTCGATTGAAGCCCTCTCTGCCCCGTTCTACTCAAGCAAGGAGGTATTGCAGTTGAACAATTTCGACAATGACGACCTTACACCGCTTGCCGAGAAACAGGAGCACACATACCTTAAAACGCCGGCCGGACTATACACAGAAGTAAAATTGCCGATAGCCGAGATTGTTGAAAATTGCGATACCATCAACTCTGCAAAGATTGTATTTACACGTTATAACGAGAGCGACAAGGATACAAAAGCCCCTCACTCGACACTTCTGATGGTTAGAAAATGCGATATGTACAAATTTTTCCTCAAGAACAAGGTTGCCGACAACAAGACATCATACATCACAAGTTTTGCTTCAAGCACAAACGAATACACGTTCAACAACATAGCAAATCTCGTAAAGACTTGCTATAAGGAGTACCAGAGCGGTATTGAGAGCAATCCTGATTGGGAAGCAGAAAACCCCGACTGGGAAAAGGTTGTCCTCATTCCGGTGAGTATAGTAAAAGACAACAACGGCTCTATTGTCAAGATAAACCACGATATAAGTATTAGCTGTGCACGCCTTCAGGGTGGCGCCGGACACGAGATACCGATTGAGGTTGTTACCAGCAAATTCAATAATTGAAAACAAAAGAATAAATAAAAAAATTGCGGCTAAAAATGATTTTAGCCGCAATTTTTATTGTTAATTGAAGAAGTCTATCACTCAGCCTTTGGCTTTCTGACACACTTTCTCTTTGGTTTCTCCTCAGCAACAGGCTCTTCACCCTCTGCTGCAGCTTTCTTGGCAGCCTTCTTCTCCTTTGTGGCAAGCTTTGCCTTGAGCTGCTCAACCTCAGCTTCAAGCTGAATAATCTCAACCTCCTGGTTGTCAATCATCTGCTGCAATGAACCAAGCTCCTCGTTATCCATATCGGGATACTGGGCACGTACACGAGCAAGGAAGTCGCCAAGGATATTCATATAGTTTGTGAAAGCATCGTATGGCGATTCGTAGATGCAACGCTCGGTGATGATACCGTTCTGCTTTGTTGTCATAAAGCGGAGATTCTCCGCAGCCTGCAAGTAGTCAAAATCCTGCTTCAACTTCTTGTCATCTGTCAACATAATACGCTCTGCAACGCTGTAGAGCTTGTTGAAAGCCTCACGCTGCAAAGTGTTACCAAGCCAAGAGCTTGCATCACGCTCCTCGTCCATCCAAGAGAGTGGATAAGGCACTTCGAGTGAGCCAACAGACTTGTGGTTGTCGATAACCTCTGACGGTGTAGAGAATGTAATGCCCTTCGCGGCTGCACAAGCAGGCAAAGCCTTCAGGAAGTCGAGGATGTGAGACTCCAATGGCTGTGCCATACCGATAGCTGAGAGGTTCATAAAGATATTGATAACCTTCTCTTCCTCGGGCAACTGAGCAATCCAGTCAATGTATGTCTCGGCAAACAATGGATACTCACACCAGTCCGGATTAGAGAAACGGAGTGAGATATCGTCTGAAAGTTTATAGTCACGGAGCAATAGCTTCAGGTTTGAAGCCAATGCGCAATTGTAGACAAAGTGAGGGCTCTTCCAAGCGAGGATGTGTTTTGCACCCTCTGAAAGCATACCTTTGAAACCCATCTGTGACGCCATCTCACCAATCTCGTCAGAGTAGATGAGACCAGAGTTACGCAACACCTTTGGTTTCTTGCCGAAAAGTTCCTTAATCTTGCGGTTCTGACGCATAACCTCCTCCATAAACACCTCTTTTGATGCCAATGAAGAGAGACCGTGTGAATATGGCTCGCAAAGGAACTCACAGCAACCGGTCTTGTTAATCTCGTGCAACAGCTCAATTACCTGCGGAGCATAGAGCTCAAGCATTTCGAGACCCGTACCCGATACCGAGAACGCAACCTTGAAAGCACCGTTGCTCTCCTTAATCATCTCAAGCATTGTCTGCAACGCCGGAACGTATGACTTCTCGGCAAGTTCCATTGTCATACTCTCGTTGGCGTAATCATCGTAGTAGTAGTGATCACTGCCTATGTCGAAGAAACGGTAACGTTTCAACTGTCTGATCTGATGCAACTCGAAATAGAAACAAATTGTTTTCATATTATTTCTTTAATTTTAATTATTACCAACCCAATACTTTTTCATACATTCTTCTCAGCTTCAATGCTACGTCTTCCCAAGTGATGCTGTCAACCTCCTTGCGGCCCTCTACTTTCAGATACTCGTAGAGCGATTCGTTGTTACAGATTGAATAGATAGCATCGGCCATAGCGTTGATATCCCAATAGTCGGTCTTGATACACTTGTCAAGAATCTCGGCACAACCCGACTGTTTTGAGATGATGGTAGGCACGTCGCACTGCATTGCCTCAAGCGGAGAGATACCGAAAGGCTCACTCACCGACGGCATAATATACACGTCGCTTGCTTTCAGGCACTCATAAACCTGACGGCCACGCATAAAGCCGGGGAAATGGAATCTGTCCGATATACCACGCTGTGCCACAAGACGAATCATATCGTTCATCATATCGCCGCTACCGGCCATACAGAAACGGATGTTCTTTGTTTTCTTGAGCACCTGTGCTGCAGCCTCAACGAAATATTCAGGACCCTTCTGCATTGTGATACGACCAAGGAAAGTGACAACCTTTTCGTTAGGTATCTTCTTTGGTACGATATCAAGGATTTCCTGCTCCAAAGGAGTCACCGCATTGTGCAAGGTAGAGACCTTGCTTGGATGCTGGTGATACTTATTGATTACAGTCTGTCGTGTCAATTCACTCACGCAGAAGATGTGGTCGGCATTGTCCATACCGTTCTTCTCAATTGCATAGACTGTCGGATTCACATTTCCACGGCTACGGTCGAAATCGGTAGCGTGCACGTGGATAACGAGTTTTTTGCCCGACACCTGCTTGGCGTGAATACCGGCAGGATATGTAAGCCAATCGTGCGAGTGGATTATATCGAACTCCTCGGTGCGGGCAACAACACCAGCAATAATCGAGTAGTTGTTTATCTCGTCGTGAAGATTATCGGGATAGCCGCCGGCAAACTCCATACATCCCAGGTCATTGGTGTGCATATAGCTGAAATCGCTATATATGTGCTCCCTGTAACGATAATACTCCTCAGGGGTCATCACATTTCCAACACGTGAGTTCACATAGTCATAGTTCACATCTTTCCACACAATGGGCACAGAGTTCATTGCCACTATCCTGAGGAAACTGTTATCTTCGTCACCGTATGGTTTGGGGATACAGAACTTAATCTCGACATCGCCCTGCTGGACGAAACCTTTTGTAAGTCCATAACTTGCCGTACCGAGTCCACCCGAGATATGAGGGGGAAACTCCCAACCGAACATTAATACTTTCATATATCTTATCCCTCCATTTTAGATTCGTACTGTTTTAGTATCTGGCTTGTCCTGAGGATTGCAGCCACGTTCATTGCGAAAGCCACGGCACCACGTCCCTTGAAAGGAGGGTTACCATCGAACACCTCGGGTATAGAGCCGATACAGTGCTGGACAATCTCATCCTCGAAACCAATCATCTGACGCTGAACGAACGAAACGCCGCTCAGTTTATAAATCTTGAGATAGGCCTCGTAGTAGAAACCACCTAACCACGGCCACGCCGTACCCTGATGGTAAGCATAGTCGCGCTGTATCTGCGGACCTACATAGTTAGGATTATAACCCACACTCTTTGGTGATAGAGAGCGCAAACCGCGTGGAGTGAGAAGCTCCTTAGTAACGGTATCAAGCACTTTTTTCTTCTGCTTTGAATCGAGCGGAGAGTGGTCGAGCGCCACTGCGAATATCATATTCGGACGGACACTCCAGTCTACATAATCTCCATCAACATAGTCATAGAGGTAGCCGTATTCATTGAGGAACACCTCGACAAAAGCCTTTCCGGCAAGCGGAATGAGACGTGCCAAAGAGGACTGGACATCGGCATTGTTCATCAATGCAGCCATCTCCTCAAAGAACTTCAACGCATTGTACCACAATGCATTTATTTCAACCACATAACCTGTGCGCTGAACAACCGGACGTCCATTGACTGTCGAGTTCATCCAGGTAACAGCCTTGTCACGGCCATTTGTTGCAAGCAAGCCATTGTGTGTAACACGCAAATTACTGTGTTTGTTGTTGCGCACATAGTCATAGATGCGCATCAACAGGTCGCCATACTTGTCGCGGCAAGCCTCGATGCTGCACTCCTTGGCATATTGCTGCAAAGCCCAAACGCACCACAAGAGCACATCGGGGTGCTCCATCTCATATATCTTGCAATCGCTCACCTTGCCATTTATGAAGTCGTTGATGGCAATGGCAGCAGTCTTCATAACTCTCTCGAACTCATCAACGTGTCCTTGTGACAATGTAAGACCGGGGAGTGACACAAAAAGGTCGCGTGCACGGCACTTGAACCAGGGGTATCCGGCAAGGATATATGTATGCTCGCCCTGTACATTGAAGAACTGGTTACCGGCACACTGCATACAGTGCATAAAGTTGTCACGCGGGTCACGTATCTCCTCCTCGTGCTCAAAGGCAGCCTTCATTGTACGCGAAGTCATTGGAGAGACACCGCCTGAGAAGACAATGCTCTCGCCGGCCTTCATCTTCACCTCGAAGTAACCAGGAACATACAAATCCTCGTTAAAATCATAACCGCGCTCAAGCTCTTTCACATACTCGATGCCACGATACCAATCGGGCTGATAAACGAATTCGTTTTTCTTGTTGAGCTGCATATAAAGGTTCGGGTAATCGGCATACATTTTCATACTGATACCGTTTTCAACCTCTTTGTAGCTGCGGTCGGCAATGTTGTTCTCGTGAGTATACTCACGCACACTGCGGAATGCGCAGAATGGGCGTAGGCGCAATGTAACTGCCGTATTTGCTTTCAGCAAGGTGTAACGAATAAGAATTCTGTTCTCGTGATGTACAAAGGCTTTCTCTTTTTTTAGCCAAACTCCACCTACATTGTAGATTGTGGTTGGGACGCGTTCCCAGGCGAACTCACGGATATACTTGTTGCCTCGTGGAGCGAAATTGTCGGCATTATACTTGTGCAGACCAAGGTTGAACTCTGCACCGTGAAGAACGACAGTCTCATCGAGCGACGACAGCAGCACGTGGTTTTCATCGTCAAGTTCAGGGATGGGGACAACCAACAATCCGTGGTACTTACGGGTATTACAGTCGACAATTGTCGAGCAATGATATGCACCCGAGCGGTTGGTTCTCAAAATCTCCTTCTGCAACGACTCCTCCAAGTTCGTCATCAGCGTTTTTTCGAATCGCAAATAACTCATCTCGTACTTTTTATATGGTTATACTAAGTTTCTTATACAAGCCCAAATATAAGTATTTTAATAATCAGTTACAAACCGAAAAGGGGTTTTTTAATAAAAAACATAAAAAAATGCAAAAAGAGCGACAAACAAGACAAAATAAACGGCAAAAACTCTTTGTCCGCACACCACACATATAAAAAAAGCCTCCGCTGTCCACGGAGGCTACAAGGGGAAAAAGCGATTATTTCACAGCTTCGCGCACTCTAATCAGTTTGTCAAGCAAACCCTCGAGCAAATCAAGACGCAACATATTGGCACCGTCACTCTTTGCCACAGCCGGATTTTCGTGTGTCTCAATGAACAAACCATCGGCACCCACTGCAATGGCCGCCTTTGCTATTGTCTCAATCATCTCGGGCATACCACCAGTCACACCCGCAGTTTGGTTTGGTTGCTGCAACGAATGAGTGATATCCATAACCACCGGATAGCCGAATTTCTTCATCACAGGTATGCCGCGGAAATCGACAACCAAATCCTGATAGCCGAATGTCGTACCACGCTCAGTGAGCATCACATTGCCCGCGCCGCCTTCAGAAACAACCTTCTCGGCCGCAAACTTCATAGCCTCGGGCGAAAGGAACTGCCCTTTCTTTATGTTCACCACTCTGCCGGTCTTTGCCGCAGCTGTCAATAAATCTGTCTGACGGCAAAGAAATGCCGGAATCTGCAGAATATCGACATACTCGGCTGCCATCTCAGCCTCCTCGGCCGAGTGAATGTCGGTAACAACAGGAATGTTGAATGTCTCGCGAACCCTGCGCAACACGCGCAAGGCGTTCTCGTCACCAATACCGGTAAACGAATCGAGACGCGAACGGTTAGCCTTGCGGTACGAACCCTTGAAGACGTATGGAATATTCCTGTCCGAAGTCAAGGCTACAACACGTTCTGCAATTCTCATAGCCATATCCTCGCCCTCAATGACGCAAGGCCCTGCAAGCAGAAAAAAATTGTCCGACGAAGTCAAATCTCTTATTGTCATAAGCGTTTCTTTATTTTTGTAGGTATTATCAAATTCAGTTTCTCTGGAATCACAGTCACTTGCAAAGGGAATTTTGGAGTGAACGGACGCCCGTCTATTCCCATACTTGCACCACCAACCGTTTCTATTGTAATTTCTGTAGCCCTAAAAGGCTCAACAAGTTCAAAATTCAAAATCTTGCGACGCAGCACCATCTGCAACCCCTTGAGCACCCCAAAAAATGGCGACATCTTTATAGCCGACACGTCAAGCCATCCATTGTAAGGCACCGCACTGGGCGTCATACCATAACCCGTAGAATTACCGACACAGAGAAGCATAAATTTCTTATCCACCACCTGATTATTCAAACGGAATCTCATATTGAAATTCTGTCTCCGGAACAACAGATGCAACAAAGCCCTAAGCCGGTATATGATTTTGGCAAATATAGTATTTTTTTTATTGGCAAGTTCTACGATATTAGCAGACATTCCTACATTCAGCACATTGAGAAAGTAACGCTTAACCTCAACACCGGCTGCATCATAACAGCAACATCCCACATCGACCTTGCGTACACGCCCTGCAAAGACACTGTCTATAGCCCTTTTATAGTCATACGACGACAACCCCCAATAGGCCGCAAAATCGTTTGCAATACCGTTTGGAACAATACCGACTGCTATTTCTCCTGCTCTTTCCGATGCCATAACGCCATTCAGAGCATCCTGTATCAGGCCATCACCGCCTATAAGAAGAAGTATCCCGTATCCTTCATTTGCGTATTTTAGTGATTGACGCTCTGCATCTGCGGCATTATCGGCACGGAAGAAGTCATACTCAACCTCCTTCTCGGCAAGATACTCGCGTATCTCTTTCCACCGCTTCATTGGCCTCAGAGCACCTATCATCGGGCTGTATATAATCCCCCAGCGGCGCCTGTTCCTGTTATTGACCTCATTCATACATCAAATTCTTTATCTGTTCAACCAACACCCCGGCAGGCAAAGAGCCATCGAGCCAATGTATCTTCACTCCACGTTTTTCCATTCCGCGAAACCACGTCATCTGACGCTTGGCAAACTGATGTATGGCAACCTCAAGCCCACTTGCCATATCATCATACGTCATTGCCCCGGTGAGGTACAATGTCAGATATTTATATTCCAAACCATAATATATCAACTGTTCGGGCAAAAGGCCATTGTCAAGCAATTGCCTCACCTCCTCGACCATTCCGTTCTCCAGGCGCTCCCGCAGACGACGGCTTATCCTCTCACGGCGCACCTCCCTATCAACCATCACGCCGACAGTCAAAGCATTTATCTGTGGGAAATAACGTTCCTTGACCGGACAGGCACGATAATACTCCTCAATCTCAATGGCACGTATCGCACGTTTCTTGCTGTCAGTGTCGGTATTGTTATGCAGTTGCTTATATGTTGCCAGCAATGCCGTCAGCTCTTCAAGACTCTTCTCCTCAAGTTCTGCCCGCAAAGCCGGGTTCTCGGGCACAGGCAAAAGACGATACCCTTTGAGCACCGACTCGACATATAGCCCGCTACCGCCACACATAACAGGGAAAGCACCACGTTGCCTGATATCCTCGTATGATGAAAGAAAATCACGCTGAAACTCAAAAAGGTTGTATTTCTCGCCGGCATCGACAATATCGAGCAAATGCGAAGGCACGGTAACACCATTGCGTGTATACTCTGCAATATCCTTACCCGTACCTATATCCATACCACGATACACCTGACGGCTGTCGGCGCTTATAATCTCCGCAGCAGGGACAGCCAAAGCCAATTCCACAGCCAAAGAGGTCTTGCCGCAGGCTGTAGGGCCCACAACCGACACCAAGTCATATTTCTCATAGCGTTTCTGCATCTGACACCCAATCATCAGTTATAGAGTGCGAAGTTAATGCAAGTTAGTCGCAATAGCAAAAATATGCATAAACTTTTTAAATATTACAGTTCAAGCAAGCACCATATAACAAGCCGGCGCCCCTCGCAAAAACGAGAGGCGCCGGTCATTTTCAAGGAATCTTATTTCTTAATTTTGAAAGAGCGCAAAGCTACGCCATCCTTCATAATCACAACCACATACACGCCCGAACCGGCCGAAGCAAGTGAAATCTCTCTGAGCTCACCGGCACGCACCTCAAAGGCATTATTCGCCACAACCTTGCCGTCGGCAGCAAACACAGCCACCTCAAACAAGCCATCCTCGGCGAACACCACATTTGCAGTTCCTTCAAAAGCCTTCGGATAGACCATATAACCGCCCTCACCTGCAACATTCTCAATAGATGTAACAAGCATAAAGTCTGTTATAGTCTTTGTTGTAGAACCCCAAGAGTTTGTTGCAACAACAGTGATTGGGAACTTACCGTCGCCATTGTTGTATGTAGCATTGGCTGTAGTCTCGGTCGAAGCATTCAGGTGAGCACCCTCAACCATCCATTTTGTTGACTCATAGTTAACGGGGAATACACCTGTGAGCATTGGCACACCAAGAGTTGTTGTCAACTGGTTCTGCTTGTAGTCGGTAGTCTTGCCACTCTCCTCCTTGCCGGTTGTCATATAACCACCGGGAACAGCGGCTGCATTCTGACCCTTATTGGGGAAGTAGATATATCCCTCGCCATCGGTCTTTGTCTCCTCGAATGTGAAGTAACCTTCAAGGTTTGTTGGAGCGGTTGCATAACCTCTCATCGCGCGCTTGACCTCATCGGCTGTGAGCGCCTTGCTCCATATCTGAACCTCATCGACCCAACCGGTCAAGCTTGCAAGGTTAGTCATTGAACCGCCCACGTAGAACTTGGCACCGCGCCAATCCTTTGGACCTGTTCCACGTGATGTTCCGCTTGCAATGAGTTTACCATTAAGGTAAAGGCTCAAGTTATAACCGGACTTCACTGCACAAACGTGATACCATACACCCGGCATAAGGCTATATCCGTTAGAGAGAATATCGACATCATTGTTGTGCTCATAGTTAGGATAACCGGCATACGGAGCATCGGTACAGAGTGACAACTCATTCTCGGCATTGTCACGGCCGATATTGTTGTTCTTGGCATAGCCGGCAGGACGGATGGCTGTCCACATCTCACCCCATACATTCTCGGTCCAAGTATTGTTATAGTTACGATTAACCTTTGTCATAAGCAAAGTACCCAAAGATGCGTGCTCAAACTTCTCTACCTTGAACCAAAGAGCAAAAGAGGTATTCTGATATTCGCTCATTACAGCCGCATCGACAGTGAACTGATAAGGCTCGCTCATATAAAGCGACTGTGAAACAGTACAAGGAGTACCTTCATATTCAGTACCGGTTACAATATCTGCTGCAAAGTTAACCTCCTGACCGGAGCCTGTAACCTCGGTAACATCGGATGTTATGTCATTAATCTGTGGAAGACGACCGGTCTCCTCGGGAGTAACAAGGATGAGTGAACGGTTTGTAAGCACAGTATTACCGGTTCTCACCTTGACGTCATAGCTACCCACTGCAGGCAATGATGTTGTAAAGGTTAGTACACCTGCGCTTGACTGAGCCACTAGCTTATCTGTAAGTGCATCATATATTGCGAATGTTGCAGTTGCGTGGTTAGGATCCTCGAAACCGATAGTGAACTCCTCGCCCGGCTTGATAATCGCCTTGTCAACAGTAAGAGTCTCAATCATTGTCAAAGGCTCCTCAATCTCCTGGCTCCACACAATATCGCTCATTGCACGACCATCCTTACCAACGGCACGCACACCAATCTGCAACTTGTCAACCTTTGGAATCAAGGTTGCATCGACAACGTATGCAGCCCAAGAAGTGGTTGTTGTGAGCAGAGTCTCCTGACCCTCCTGCTTTACATATACTTCATAATACCAAGCACCGACCTCCTCGTTGTATACAGGGCAGCCCTCATACTCGGCAGGACGTGTAGCAGGTGTAGGCATTGACCACACAAGCTTTATGTCGGCACGGTTGTAGTAGCGTTTCATCACCTCTGCGTGAGTGATTGTCGGAATCTGTGGCTGCTCATTGAAGCTTGCAGGAACGAAAGCGAACTCGCCAAGAAGAACCTCGTATGCAGCGTTGGTATCCTTTACCGAGAGACCAACACAACCAATGACATCACCGGCTGCAAGACCGGCCTCGGAAGCTTTGATAACAACCTCGTTCCAAACACCTGGCTTGATATCACCGGCTACAGGAATATATACAAAGTTGTTCTCGCCATTCTCTTTCGCAACCATCAGTTCAAGATTCGTTGCAGCACTCTTTGGTTTGAATACAAGGCGGAACTCATCGTCAGCAGCCTCAACATTCCATTTTGTTGCAAAGAGACGAACATCGGAACGCTGTGTAGCGCCGTGAATTTTCAAGCAAGAACCTGCGAACCAAGCGTCGTCGTAACAGAAATCAAGGTTTACAGCATCGGCAGGCACTGTCTTGCCGTCACCATTGTCAATCCACCAACGCCAGGTCGGGAGCAAATCCTGCATACCATAGTTGTACCACTTGTGATTCCAGGTTGTAACACCCTCCTTGTTGAAGAAACGGCCGTTACCCAAGTTGAAGCGTGTCACAAAAGGAAGTTCGTCAAGTGTAGAACGCTCAATGACAGCTGTTGCATAACCGTGCCAATCCTTGAGGTCGCTGAACGATGATGTCACATTGGCATCGGTCAACCCGGGCATATTGAGCACGTTGCGGTTACCGCCCGAGAAGAGCATCTCCTGTTTCTTCTGGTACTCGTTCTGTACAGCATAGTCGCTCTGTCCACCCTCAGTAGAGCTTACATAGAGCTGGTTACGGTCGTGGGCACCCCACACAACAATACTGACAGGCTGACGCATCAAAGCAGTCCAACCCGCATTGCCGTTCTTTCCGTAACCACGGCCTTGCATATCAAAGCCGGCGTATACGTCAAATGTAGAACGGCCAAGGTTCGCAGCAGTCTGGGCGCTCTCGGCCAAACCACCCTCGGTCCAGTTATAGTTGAGGAAATAGACATCGGTCACAGGCTGGTTTGTCGTTTGATGGTGGAACCAGTTCTGGTTGTTGCTGTTCAGTTTACAGCCGTTGTCGCTCAAACCACCGTTATTGGTAACGAAGGCATACCAATCCACGTGGAAAGGATGACCAAGTTCCTTGGCAATCTTGTGACACTCGGCAAGGAAAGGAATGAAACGGTTATATACCTGCATTCCCCAATAACCCTCGGGGTTGAAGCAGAGACCATCGATACCATAGTATTTTAGGAACTGTACGAGTTTACGTGAATACTTGTACTTGTCGCCGTATGAATTGGTGCCTGTAACAGCCAAGTCATAGAGAGTCTTACCCGGTTCATCGGTATTGTTCACAGCAGTGCCCCAATCGATGAAGTAGGTACAACCGGTCTTTACACCATTCTTGTGAGCAACGTCGTTGAACGCACCGGGAACACGCCAGAAACCGTTTGTCCAGTTAGAGTGAATGTCGACATACTGCCACATATTGAAGTTGTCACCATCAAAATTGTAACGCGGCAAAGCGCCCCACTTCTTTGTCATCTCACCGGTAGGAGCCATCCAGCAGAAGTTCTTGTTGTTCTCGTCGTTGAGAGCATCATTCGCCTGGTCACCCGGACGGAAACGGTTCTTCAACGGCACACGGGAAATCCAGAAGTTCTCATCGACGTAGCTTGCATCGCCGTTCCACGGTTTGCCAGGCTCCCATTTGCTAAGGGCAGTCACGATGTTGTCGGGCGTGCCATTGTCTACATATTTTTCGTGTGTAGGCACACTCTGAGCCATTGCAGTCATCGAAATGAACGCAGCGGCAATGGTTAGTAAATGTTTTTTCATAATTATATTTTATTAAAGGTTCTGTTTGTCAACAAATCTAAACAACGGCGCTAATATACTCATTTTTTTGTTATAAAAATACAATATCAAAGAATTTTAGCCAAATCACGGCAATAATCACAGGCAATCAATAGTTGCACACTAAACATATTTAAAAGTTAAAAATTATGAAATAGCCGGTTCTTATACACTATTTGCCTAAATTAGCGGTTAGTAAATAAAAAACTGACGACAATGTACGAATCACTTTTATGCTTGCCATATTTTCAAGGTATGAGCAAGGACGACATAACATCAATACTTGGCAAGGTCACCCTCGAATTCAAGCGATATGCTGACGGCGAGATTATACTGCGTCAGGGAGAGAAATGTGACAAATTCACAATCCTCATACAAGGAAAGATATCCGGCATATCCCAAGCCCCCGACAACAGCTACCACATAACCGAGGAACTGGGAGCACCATATACGATTGAGCCATATTCACTTTTCGGTTACGACACAGAATACAAAAGAGACTATATTGCAAAAAACAACTGCACAATACTCTCCATTAACAAACAATACATCTTTGGTGAACTGTCAAGACACAACATCTTCACCATAAACCTTTTGAACATCATCAGCCACAAGACTCAGCAGACAATCGAACGTATATGGCACTACGACAGCACAGACATTGCCGGGCGCATAGTGCAATTCATTGCCAACCGTTGCGAAACGCAAAAGGGTGAAAAACACATATCCATCAAAATGGAACGCCTTGCAACGCTTCTATGCGAGACAAGGCTCAACATCTCCAAGGCACTCAATGAACTGCAAGTTGCAGGACACCTCACACTGCACCGCGGCGGTATAACAATACATTCGATAGAAAACACCCTCGACTGTTTCAAATAAAAGAGAGGTAAGAGAGCAAACAGCGCCACAAGGCTAACAAACTACTTTTTTAATACATATTAGACACTCATTTGCCAATCGGACGAAAAAATACAATAAAATCTTTGGCACAAAGAAATAAACACACTATCTTTGCAGACGCAAATGAGGATTTACCCTCTATTGCAAATAGGTAGGTTCCGTAGCTCAGCTGGATAGAGCAACGCCCTTCTAAGGCGTGGGTCAAGCGTTCGAATCGCTTCGGAATCACAAAGGGGAAAGTAAGTTTTTTATCTTACTTTCCTTTTTTTATATGCTTAAAACAGGTAATTAAAGGAATATCAATAGTTTATTTGTTAGACAGTCGTAACTTAAATTTATTTATTGTTTAACTATTGAGCAGACAGAGAAAGACAAAAAAAGACAAAAAAAGACAAAAAATGCAAACCACCTACAAACCAAGTTGCCCTAAAATGCAAACCAAGTTTGTACCTTTTTCAGGAAATTTGAGCCATATTCGCACAAAACCGCATTTTTAACAATCTTTAACGCTTTTCTACTGTTCGGCCTAAAAACTTTAAGACTATGGCAACAAATGTGAGAGTGGTCTTTGACCGCAGAAAGAGAGTTCAAGCAACAGGCAAGGGTAATGTTGAAATCATAATTCAACTATCCCGACTTGCGGTAAAAAAATCATCGTGGACTCAATGACTCCCTTGTCTTTGTTGTGGTTTTGTCGGTGTTATAAACAAGTCCACTGCCATAGCAAACTTCGGCATTGAACATCTGACAGGTGGATAGTGTCTCGTCGCTCTCAATCAGATTGAGTATTTCATAAGGCATTTGATTGTCTGCACCCCACGGAATATATGACAGTCCTTCATCTATGACAACAGGCGGTATATCCTGCTGCTCCTTGAATACCTTGCTACTATCCACCGTAAAGGCAGCACTTGCCTTTGCATTGGGTAAAAGTTCTACACTGCTTAAATTAAGAAACTCCATAATCTTGCTTTGTTTTCAGCAAAATTATGGAGCATATAAGGTGCGGTAAAAGACAGAACTACAAAATAAAACGACCTGCCGATTTGAGCATTGTCAAGAGGCTTGGCAGGTTCTACTGGGTACAAAGATAATACAATCTTTGCTTTTACACAAATGAAGGCACGAACTGTATGCCAAGAATAGATGCAATCCTGAAGAAACTTGATAACTGAATATCTGCTTTCCCTCTTTCCACTCGTGCTATGTAACTTTGGTCGCGTCCTAATTTCTCTGCAACCTCACGCTGTGTCAATTTTAGCTCCATACGACGTTCTTTGAGCATATTACCATAAAACCACGCCAAAGATTGCTCGTCAAATTCATTGCGAGTTTCTGTACCATGAGTGCCGTATTTGTCATCAAGCATCTTGTTGGTAGTAGAAAGTTTTGCTAATTTGTCTTCGTTAATCTTTCTCATAAT
>JAFYWV010000022.1 GCA_017546505.1 Bacteroidaceae bacterium | reverse complement strand
CTAATCATTATGGGGTATCATCAATTTAGAGATAGCGCGATATGTGCCTCGGTTATCGTGCGAGATTTAGAGGCTGGGACTTGGGTTTGGCTGCTGCCTGCCTGGCTCAAGTAGAAGGATTAAACGGTCAGCTAAACGTGTAGAAAGCTCTGGGGTTCCTTGTTTGGACGCGGGTTCGACCCCCGCCACCTCCACTTAGGTCTGCGGCTCTTAGTCGCAGGCTTTTTTTTGTTTTTATCGTATTATATCAGTAAAGGCGAACAACTGATGTTGTTTCGAGTTTTTGGTTTCGATTTTATGTAAATGAATTTCCAACATCAAAACCAAAACCTCCTTGGCTGCGCCCCGCCTTTACCTCTCAAAACTCCGCGTGAAGCTGGCGAGGATTTTATTCAGGGTTGCCGTGTATAGCTGTTCTTTTAGGCAACAGCCCTACACGGCTATGAAAAAGCGGTCGCTTTTACATTCGACCCCCGCCACCTCCACTTACTCGGCTTGCAGTTTGCAGGTCGAGTTTTTGTTTGTTTAGTGGTATAGTGTTTTGTATAAAGGCGAACAACGGTATTGCTACACGACGAATATAGATCGTTAGTGTGCAAGAAAGGTTTGCTTGCGCCCCGCGTAGGCTCATATTGCCATAGCTATTTCAGCGCGATTGACAATTACTAATTTTATGGATAACGTTCTAATTACTAAACCTTAGCAAGGTAGGGGTGAAAAATATTTCGAAAAAGTGTAGGTAGATTGAGAAATTATGTCTATATTTGTTTGGTTAATTCCGCATAAAGAGAAAACCAAACATTTAACAATCTATAAAACTACTGTCGTATGGCAAAAATCAAAGGAACAGTTGTCGTCGATACAGAGCATTGCAAGGGTTGTGGAGTATGCGTTGCATCTTGCCCTACAAAGACGCTCGGTCTATCGACTGAAGTAAATGGCAAGGGTTATCCCTTTGCGATGATGGTTGAGCCGGATACTTGTACTGGTTGCGCATCTTGCGCTATCATCTGTCCGGATAGTTGTCTAACGGTGTATCGCCAAAAATTCGAGTAAACTATGGCAGAGAAAGAGGTAAAACTAATGAAGGGCAACGAGGTGATTGCTCACGCAGCAATTCGCTACGGTTGCGACGGCTATTTCGGCTACCCTATCACTCCACAGTCGGAGGTTATGGAGACACTTATGGAAGAGAAGCCTTGGGAGACTACCGGTATGGTTGTTCTTCAGGCAGAGTCTGAGGTATCTTCAATCAATATGGTTTACGGTGGTGCATCTACTGGTAAGCGTGTGATGACATCATCTTCATCACCTGGTGTCAGCCTTATGTCTGAGGGCTTGAGCTACCTTGCAGGTGCTGAGCTTCCTTGCGTTATCGTTAACTGCCAGCGTGGTGGTCCAGGTCTTGGTACTATCCAGCCATCACAGTCTGACTACTTCCAGGCTTGTAAGGGTGGTGCACACGGTGACTTCCACCTAATCGTACTTGCTCCTAACTCAGTTCAGGAGATGCACGACTTCGTGGCAGATGCTTTCGACCTTGCGTTCAAGTATCGCAACCCTGCTATGATCTTGGCTGACGGTTGTATCGGTCAGATGATGGAGAAGGTTGTTCTTGCTCCACAGCGTCCTCG
>JAFYWV010000021.1 GCA_017546505.1 Bacteroidaceae bacterium | reverse complement strand
GCCGTGACCCTCGGTTTTTTGAACAATGTGAAACATGGCATCTTAGTGCTTGTTTTTACGGTGATCGGCTTTGCGCTATACTGCGCATGTGTGCTGTTGAACAGATCCTGTAGATCAGTTTGCGGATACCTAACCGCACTCGTTGGTGGTTTTTCGGCTGTCATTGTTAGCAATATTGCATTGATGCTCGTATTCTTTGGAACTGGCTCTTATCATAATTGGGGCCTTGTCGGTGTCTACTATGCGTTCGGAATAGTATTAGCTGCTTTTCTCTGCTCCGGTATTATCGTCACTATAATTAACAAAAGGCATTATTCAAAAGATAAACACTGATATGTCAGACCTGCGCTCTATCCGGGGTGCAGGTCTTTTCTTTGCCACTTACGCCACTAGAACTCCCACCTACGCCAAATGAATTGAAAATACTGTTGGGACTTGATAACATTGTCACAAATCGGATAAATACATAAGGAGTGATAGCATTGAACAAAACAAAATGGAAATATAAGATTGGCGGCGGCGTTGGCTGCGGTACGATTCTGTTATTTTTTATGACGCTTGGCATGGCAGCTCTATGCCTGTGGTTTCACAAAACCGGAAACGGAGCAATTCTTCTTGGCAGAATCATTTTGACTGTTTTTGCGGCAGTATTTGTTTTGAGCATATACCGGTCCATATTTTTCAAAGTGCTTATTGGTGAAGACAGCTTCTATTATCAATCGGCACCAGGCAACGGAAGACATTACCGTTACAGTGAAATTCGCAATGCCTGGATAAGCTCCGGCAGAGAAACCAATGGCACAAACGCTCAGTACTGCCAAATAGAAACAAGAGCAGGAGCAACCATCCGAATACCAATTACTGGGATTGATACAGATGCTGCAGAATATCTCGTGGACAGGGTTGCAAATGTAGCTGCAAGTGATGCCACGGGTATGGAAGACGATCTGCGAGATCATACCGTCAGCGGTAAAGTTCAAGGCATTACGAGAATCGTTGTGCTGTGCCTTATCATAGGTGTTGTTTTGTGGCTTTCCTACAGTCTTGCCAAGGAAGGTCTGCCGCCGATTACCTATGTTTTTTCATTTATCGCATCCATTTGTGCCTTAGCATATTTGGTCATGCATTATCTTTTCTATCGGATCGATATTCAGCGTGACGGTTTCTATTGTCGAACCAATCCATTCAACGGACAGTTTTATAAGTATCGTGATATAGCAAATTGTAAAGTCATAGAAAAGCGAAGAGTAACCGGCTCAGTGCGTAATGGTGGTCGTAGATCGCATTATTTGCATTATCTCATCTTTACTGACAAATCTGGCAAAGAGCATAGGATTCGATATGACAAGGGTTTATTTGAACGGGAAATCAACATCCTGGCATCCCGTATGAATCAAAGTAAAAGTTAGGATATAAGCAATGATACGAAACAAGATTATAAGAATCGCTATTTGTATATCGGGCATCGTTTGTATGATTTTAGGCATCCGTATGATTATCGGCGGACCGATGGAATACATCAAACAACGAGAACAAGTGGAATGGCCCGAAATCAACGCTGTGATTGTGGATGTGTCCAGCCGGGTTGAAAGATCGGGAAGCGTCAAACACAGCAGAAGCACTACCTATTATGATTTCATTATCGAATATGAGGTGGCAGGAAAAGTTTATACCAACGAGAGCAGAAGCCACACAAAAATCCGCCAAGTTGGAGATAGCATTACCGTTAAGTATGATCCAAATGCTCCAGAGACATTCACAACGGCACTTGCACCTAGCATTATGGAAATGCTGTTGCTTATGGCCTTTGGCGCAATATTTTCCACCATAGGATTCTTCGTTTCCGGAGCGTTTGCGCTGATTCAAAAGTGGCGCAGGCGAGGAATGCCCGAAGAAAAAGAAGAGTTGCCTCCAGAGGAGTATGTAGACCCCAAAACAGTAGCGGATGAAAGGACGACAAGGTTTCCAAGATCCATGCAGAGATTGCTGTTTGTTGTTGCTTCATTAGTGATAATCTTCGTTTCCATCAAATTCTTCCCAGGAAAGCAATCCGTCACAACAGATCAGTTTCAAAGTGCTGCCGAGTCCAAAGGTTATGTGACCGTAGATACTACAGAAAAACGGCGTCAGGACTGGCGCGTAGGCTCTATGCTGGAAGAAGCTGTCTCTGTGGACAACGGCACAGTAAGAATTGACTTTTGCGTGATGGATACTAGACCAAGCGCTCAGCAGCTGTACTACAGCATGAACTTGCCCATCACAGACGGTAAAGTTAAGGAGAGCAGTGGTTCTTTGCACGAACTGTACTCTGTCGAGACGGATAGTGTCTATGTAGCAAAGATCAGGGTGACAGATACTATCATCTATGTTTGGACACCGATAGAGCAGAAAGAGAATGTTGTGGATTTTTTGGATAGCATTGGTTATTGGAAGGATTAAAGGATAGGGTGCTATAATGAGAATAAGTAATTGGGAAAGTGCAAAGAAGCAAGCAATTACTAAACTACCTGCCTTTACTATAGCGGCAGCTTTAATTCTGTTGTTGGCTTCCTTCATTGCTTTTTGGAACGGTACCATAGATTATCAGGAACAGACAGATCAATTAAATTGGACTGTCACAGATGCAACAGTTAGCTTTGTATATGAGTATTATGATGCGTTCCATTCTCATAACGGTGGTGGTCAAACTATATATGATATTCACTATGAGTATTATATTGATGGCCAAGTATACACCGGAGTTATAGAGCAGCAACATGCTCCAAAAAAAGAAGGTGATTCCTTTAAGGTCAAGTACAACCCCCAAAACCCAGAAGAGAATACCCGCAAACTAGAACCATCTAAGTCGTATCTTGTAAGTGGTTCTGTATTTGCTACTGTGGGTTTGTTGATGGTAATTTCGACTGTTGTTCTAATTAAAAAGGGCAAATCACTTACGAAATAAAGAAGATGCGTCCCCGTAAAAAGTGGGGACGCATTTCCTTTGGAGATATAGTGCCTTCAAATTGGTACTGGTTGGGTTATTTAATGAATGGCCACATTGCAGTTGCAACATCAACAAGCTCTTTAACCTCTTCTCTATGCTCGTCAAGATCCGCTTTTACCTGGTTTCTGCAGTCATCCGACCAATGATCCAGGTAGTACAGATTCAGATCACTATCAACTATGAAATAATGGCCATCGCCTTCACCTCTACGGATAATGCTGATATGGAACGTATATTCCGTATCATTCCATCTGCTAATTCCTACATCAATAATCTGGTCTTCTCCGTTATCAATGGCTGTAATTCTGGCATCACCAGACCTGGAAAGGAAACTGGGGACAGTGACTGAATAATTGTAGGTATCATCGTACCAGGTGAAATGGTTGCCATCAATAACGATGGCTTGCAGGATATTGCCATCTTCAGTTAATTCATATACAGACATAGGATCGTGTCCCTCTGCGAAGGGTGTATAGTAGGTATATTCCTGAGTGTACCACCAAATACTGATTCCGGAGAACAGGATCAGCACCACAGCCATGGTGATGGAAATGCCGGCGATCAAAGCCTTTCGTTTGCCTTTGCTTACCGTCTTGGTGATTTTTTTCAGGGGTTTAATATCTTCATCTTTTGCTGCCGACGATACAAGCTCACCGTCAATCTGGCCGAGCATTTTGCGGCAGTCCTCACATTGTGCAAGGTGTTCATCCACCATCTGTCTGCTTTCCTCTGAACATACACCATCATGGTACAGCGGAAGCAGATCTTCAACAATTTTACATTGCTTACTCATTGTAACTCCTCCTTGATCTTCATCTTGGCACGGTGATAAGTAACACGCGCCCAACTTTCTGTCTTGCCAAACAGCTCTCCGATCTGCTTGAACGATAGTCCTCCAAATGCCCGTAGTGAAAACACTTCCTTGAAAGGATCTGACATATCGTGCAATATCTTGTGGATCTCAAATGCTGTTTCTTGGGTTTCCAATCGTTCTTCCAAAGAATCGCTGTGTTTTGGCTCCGGTGAAAGCTGTTCTCCTTTGATTGCCCGTTGGTACTGAGTAAAGTATGTGTTCTTGGCTATCTGGCAGAGCCATACATAAACCTTGCACCGGCCATCGAATTGGTCGATGGAACGAAGTGCTTTGAAGAATGTCTCTTGTGTAATTTCTTCTGCTGTGTGTTCATCACGGGTCAAAGACAGTGCGTACTTATAGACATCTTGAAAATAGAGCCTATATACTTCCTCGAACTCGGTCACTTTCTCACCACCTTTCATCCATAAGACTAATGAAAACTGGATTTGTTACAGTTTCTATAAAATATTATACCACATTGCATTAACCAACGGAAACCTAAAAATGCGCCCCCAAAGTGGGGACGCATCAATTAAGCATATCGGTTTGGGCAGTAGTGGATCAGCAGATCGATGGCTCCGTCATCCTTAAACTCGCAGTCAATGCCGAAGTTTCCTGCGGAGAACCAAGTATAGCAGTTTACCAACGGACGGATCGTGCGGTCGGCAAAACTGATAACAGCATACTCTGCCGGTGCTGCTCTGGTAAAGCCAAGATCATTGATGGTATCAAGGCAGTTTTGACAGAGGTTGCCCTGGATTGATGCTCTGTCAATCTCATACTGCACTCCGGAGATCTGCACATGGGCATATCCGTTGTCCGGATGGGTATAGGCATGGGCAGAACTATCTTCCCCCGAAAGATGGCTGGACTGCATATATCCTGCAGCTTCCTCAAGAAGCTGCCCGTGATCGTCATAGCGGTTTATTTCCAACCGCATAACTTCAAAGGTGTTCAGGTTGATAATTCCCACGTTGTCCTCACCCCAGTGAAGGGATGTGATGGGGCCGCTACCGTCGCCACACAGAAAGCACTCACCCTGCAGCGCTGACACGAAATCCACATGGGTGTATTGAGCCAGTTCGGTTTCTTTCTTTGCAGTATGAGTTGCCAAGGCAAGAATAACCAGGAACATACACAGCGCACCGGCAAGTGCCGACAGAATCATTTTCTTCATTTGTATTCCTCCAAGCTGTCTGCGAGATTTATATAGTGCTTGCCTTGCTGCGTAGCATAGCGCATGGTCTGATAGGCTCCACCCTCCTTGCGCTCCACAAAGAACACTATAAGATCGGAGCGATCTACCATGTTCCTGTTTCTTGCCTGGAACGCAGCCTTATAGTGCCCTCCGCCAGTGCTATGCACTTCTATCTCATCATAGTAAGCTCGGTAATCGTCCTCAAAGTCCCGGAAATCTGCGGTCATATAGGGCAGCACCCACACATGGGCACTGTTGTTGTCCCGGATCTCCCGCTTGCATCTGCGAATTGCGGAAGAAGCAAGCTGGTCAAACTCCCCATTCCGTCCCACAAGGAATTCGACATACGCCTTATTCTGCAGTAGTGCCCCAATGATCACATCAAGGGCTGCATCAATAGCAAGAGGGTTATCAATGTGCCGGTGTCCAAAGAAGCTAACAGTATAGGTATCCATTTGGCTCCCTCCGCAGCATTTGATAGTTAAAGTGCGAATAATTTGATATATTAGCAATTATACTACCAATAACCGCAAAAAGGAAGCATAAATTCATTTTCACACTACCAACGCCACCTTTTAATTCATACTAAAATAATTAAGAAAGGGGCGGAAGAGAATGTCTGATACAAAATATGTTGAATTTGTGCGTTCCCGCATTACTGAGCTGCGTGTAAAGAAGGATGTATCCGAGCATAAGATGAGCCTGGATCTGGACAAGAGTGGTTCCTATATCCGGGGCATTACCAGTGGAGCATCTATGCCCTCTGTCAAGGAACTGTTCAATATCATTGCGTATTTTGATATGTCCCCGGTGGACTTCTTTGCACCGCTGGGTACGGAAGATGCACCCTACAGCGCAATCTGTGAGCGCCTGCGTTCGCTGGACAATGCCGATCTTGATAAGATTAGCACCTTCCTGGACTGGATCGCAGAGCAAAAGAATAAAGCCTAATGATTCAATGGAATGCGCCCATGGGGCGCATTTTATGTTTCCGATTTGTTTGGAAATATGCTATATTTATTTTGAGAAATATGCAATGTTTCTCCATAATCTTCGAGTAGATAGATGAAAGGCCTTTACAAGAACCGGGAGGTGAGAAAATGGAAGATAAGCAGATCGTTGACCTATACTGGGCAAGAGAAGAGTCTGCGATCCATGAAACCGCTGTGAAATACGGAAGCTATTGCCATAGCATTGCCTATACGATTTTGCAGGATCAGCAGGACGCAGAAGAAAGTGTCAACGATACATATATGGATGCCTGGGATACCATGCCGCCTAACCGTCCTTCCGTTCTCTCTACATTCCTAGGCAAAATCACACGCAGAATTTCCATAGACCGTTGGCGCATCAGAAGTGCAAAGAAACGGGGCGGTGATGAAATCACCCTTGCTTTGGACGAACTGGAGGAATGTGTCAGTGGCAGTCACGATGTGGAGCTGCAGGTGCAGCGCAATGAGTTGATTGCCGCAATGCACAGCTTTCTGGACAGTTTGTCGGATACTGAGCGCAGGATATTCCTGCTGCGCTACTGGTATCTGGAGCCAATACAGTCCATAGCAGATCAATATGGATTTACCCAGAGCAAAGTCACTTCTATGCTGCACCGTGTCCGGGGAAAACTGCGAAAGCAGCTTGAAAAGGAGGGCTATGTATGAAGTCCAGCGAACTACTTGAAGTAATCGGAGAGGCCCAGGATGATTATATTCTGGATGCCAAAACCGCAAAGAAGAAGCACACACCCGCATGGGTCAAATGGGCAGCAATGGCCGCCTGCCTGTGCTTGATCGTTGCCGGTGCCTGGCGGCTCGGTATTGCATTCCTTGGCAATAATATGGAAGATCCGTTCCGGGAGGGGCAGCTCTACGAAATGTCCAGCCTTGACGATCTTCCGCTCATATACCCGGCTGGCGGTTATCCGGATTGGTATAAAACATTATCCGGTCTAAAAAGCCTTGACCTCGAAAACGCAACCTTTGAACTTTACTATGCAGAGGGCGGCGATCCTTCCAATGTGGAGGACTGGTATAGGTTGCTGATTAACACCTACGATGACCCGGAGCTGATGATCGTCTGCGTATTCAATGGACGGCGTACCCTTGAAGAGCAAAAGGTCGATATGGTATTTACCAAAGACAACACAGAAACCATTGAGATCAACGGCACTACTATCCAAATTGCACCCAATCACTCACTCGAATATGACTACTGGCACTACAGCATCTTTGAATACGGTAATGTTGTATTCGATGTGCGCTGCCAGTCTAATGATGAAGATATGATCTACACTGTTTTGGGTCAAATCTTGAGAAATAATAGCAACACTCAACAACGCCCTATTGCAGCCTATATTCAAAAGGATGTGAACCAAGTTATCGTCACCCACAGCGACTGCGAAACCTATCAAGTGTGGACGGAGTATGGTGAGGACTTGGACGCTCTGCGGGACTGGGCAAACAACTTAGGATATGATATTCTTCCTGATGAAGATAAACCCGAAAATCTGAACGGAAGCGAAAAGTACAGAATCAGTATTTCAGAGGGCGATTATCCCGGCTTCACTTATATTATCGATGGAGATAAGCACTATCTTGAAATCGAAGGTTACTGGTATACTGTAACGAACCCCTCTTATCCGCCTGTTATCTACGATTCTGCCGACATGGTTGCACCCGGGAACTGGCCGGATGATGTAGATGCCATTACCGCCAGCATTGCCGTGTTCCCAGATACGGAAGATCTGCAAAATGTAGCACGTGCCACACTTACTGACATTGACGAGCAGACGGCATACTCTTTTGAAAAGCTGGGGGCCTATTTGCCCACATATATCAAAGAGGGGTATCGCTTCGCTAAAGCCAGCCTATACGAAACCACTATGAAGGATGGGACTAAGTATTATCAACTGCGGGTCACTTTTGCCGATGGCGATATTACAGAAGCAGCTCCCACCACTAATCCGGAAACCGGTGAGCAATCAAAGGATGCACCATTAACGACAGCGAATACCTATATGATTTTCATTATGAACTACCTGCCGGGCGAGGAGTATACCATCTATTCCGGCGATGCGCTGACTGAGTATATCCGAGAACTGCCCAGTAACGGTGTATTCCATTTCTCCCTTGATGATGTGTATGTGGGTTTTGTTCCCTATGACCTTACATCCGAGGATGTGCAGGCTGTGGTTAATTCTATGAAGTAAAGCAAATAGCTCCTCCGTTCACTCATCGAACTGAATGTGCAGTTCTTATTTGCAGGTGGAAGGTGTATTGCATTACACATAATGGTTGAAAAGTTCACAATTTTACTTTATAATAGGAATGAACAGAACTTCCCGGTGCGGTTATAGGATTCATTTTCCCACTGAGAATCATAACGGACAATGATAAAAGCCTGTAACTTGCCAAAAGTTACGGGCTTTTGCGGCTTTATGCAGCCTTTTGATTCGTAATAGGAGTGTGATCTTATGAAAAAGAAAGCGATAATAATCGTGTGTGTTTTACTTGCAATCGTTTTGCTATTTCCCATTCCTATGCGATTAAGGGATGGCGGCACAATCCAATATAAAGCGATTTTATATACGGTGTCAGATGTTCATTCGCTCGCAGCAGTCGAAGATCAAGAGGCTGGGAAAGAATTTAATGAAGGAATCATTATTGAAATACTTGGTTTTGAGATTGTCAATAATGTTAATTAGCAAATCACTATTGACATAGGAGAGTGTGTATGGAAACATTCTTTGCAATAGAACCGAAAGCGGTTATGTATGTCTTGCTAAATGCTCTTCTCTGGGTTGGGATTGGCTTTTTCCTCTACAAACTCATTCGGCGGAAAAAGGAGAAAAATAACAACCCAGATTAATAAGGAGGATCTTATGAAAAAGAGAATCAATAAAAAAGATATTGCATTTCATATTTTCTCATCTGTGTGTATTTTCTTGTCGGTGTATGTTTTTGCTCTGTTAAGACAGCTTACCGGTGATCCAACTACAAAAATGCTAACTGACATTTTGATTATTTTTCTTCTTGTGGTGCTAAACACCGCTGTCTTGGTGTTACATGAGATCATAAAAGGAAAACGAAAAGACTCCGAATGAACTAAATCCAATGTGACAAAGGAGCGTGATTGTATGAAAGGTATTAAGAAAATCTTATTTGGAATATCATTGATTTTATTAGGTATTGCTTGCTTGTGTGCTTCTTCTCTTGGTGAATGGGGATTTGGAGAAGTGTTAGGTGTAATCATACCTATTGTTGGTATTATTTTTTCCATAAGCGGACTGATTTCAAAAGATTAACATATTCCAATTTGACGAAGGAGTGTGATTATATTGAAAAGAATAGTAATAGTTTTAGCATTGATTTGTGTTCTTGGTTTAGTTGGTTGTCAAAACAAACCTAATACCCCAAAAGACCTTGATGTTGATAGTGTAGTACTGCTTTATGAAAATCATAATGATTTATCTGCAAATGTTAGGGTAACAATTACAGACAAAGATATAATTGCCGAACTTTTGTCAATGCATAATGATTTACGAACAGAGGACAGTGAGCAAGTAGTAGGCAAAGAAAAAGTGTGGGTAATTTTCCGCAAAGATGAGAAACACATAATTGAATGGTGGATTGCGACTGACGGGAAGGATTGGAGCGACGCATTATTTACTACTCATAGCACAGCATTGACAGTAGATTATCAACCTCAACTTGTTAATAACACAAGAGATTACAGTAGAATAATAGAAATACTTGAAGAACTGAAAGATAAATAAACTCCAATTTGACAAAGGAGTGTGATCCTATGAAAAAGTTGATAGCATTCGTTTTAGCTTTGGTCTGTGTTCTTGGACTATCTGGCTGCGGCCTGAAGAACGACTCAAGAAACGAAGTTATGGAAGATTTCGTAGGTATAATAACAAGTGTGAGTGAAAACAACACGAACTATATTGTGAAAGTGACCGACAGCGGTTCCAGCAAACTTGTGATTGGTGATGTGGTGCTTGTACAAACTGATGTTGAGGCTGGTTATCAATACGCCGTTAATGACTGTATAAAGGTAGGATTTAACGGTGTTGTAGAAGAAAATACAACAATCTCTACAGCAAACAAATCCATACCAAGAACCTTTGATATTGAAAAAATAGACACCACCGAAAACAATGCCGGGTAAATCAAAGGAGAGTGATCCTATGAAAAAGTTGATAGCATTACTTTTAGCATTGGTTTGCGCAGTAGGCTTGTTTGGATGTGCTACTCATCCGGTAGAACACATTCAAACCATTGAAGGCAATTTTAGAACCTACTACAAACTGAGCGATGGTACATGGGAGTATGATGGCCACACATACAAATACAGACTAGAAATTAAGGGAACAATGCCCAATGCCAAGACTACTTCGACATTTACATATTTGAGCAATGTTAAAATTTCTTTTGACCAAGCTTGGAAAGCGGCAGGTCTTAGCAGTAATATGAATGATTACTTTGCCGCAGAGGATGCCGTATTAGTGGATTGGGTACAGACTGACAGTAAAACAAATTCTTGATTTGACAAAGGATATAATTCTATGAAAAAGATAGGTTTAGGAATAGCAATTCTCTTGCTTGCTATTTGCATAGAGATTTCCTGGGCAGGCAACTTCGCATATATTACTACCGGTATAGGATTGATTGGTCTGATATTTGCCATTGCAGGTTTTTTCAGTAAAGATAAATAGAAAAACAGTACCCCCAGCTCATGTGTGAACTGGGGGTGCCTTTCATATATGCCACCGGCTTTTTCGGCTCTGCAGCTTGATGAGCAATTCGTCAACTGCGTCGGTGTAGCGGCCTTGATTGATCAGTTTATTGCGGAACTGAAGCAGTCCACGGATCATCAAGCGGTGTTCTGCGGTGGTAAGGGCGAGAACTCGTTTCGGTGCATTCATATTGATCCCTCCTATGTTTATCTACTGCGATTATACATAGGAGGGATACTTTCTGCAAATGTGCAAATCAATATGCCGGGATGCCGTAACCCAGAATCTCATAATACCCGATTCTGTATCTTCGCTGGGCGCAGGAATCTCCGGTATTGCCCTCGATGGTGTAGACATACCCATCCTCAACCTTTTGGACAATACCTACATGATCAGAAAGACCATCCTGCGGTCCGGATTCGCCATCGGGAGAATCCCAGTCAAAGAAGATAATCATACCGGGCACCGGTGTGGCTGTTCCGTCTGCCCACTGTCCACGATCCTGGAACCAGTCAACGCCCCAAACGCAACCGGCAAACTTGGGAATAACACCGGCATCAATATAGCCGCACTCGTTGGCACACCAAGATACGAAGCAGGCACACCAAGCCACACGGGAGTTAAAGCCATACCAACTCCAGTAAGGCTGACCACCTACATTGCCGATCTGAGATTCCGCAACGGCAACGATCTGCTCATCTGCAGAGTGAATACCGTAAAGCACAGCCGCCCACATGGATGCGTTCTCATCCTGCAGAAGTTCATTCAGCATTTGCTTCTGTTCCTCTGTAAAGCCATACTCATAGGCCATGGTGGTCGCTGTCTTGTGAGTGACTGTGATGTACAGAGTAGTGACGGTTTCCGTTGTTTCCGTGACAACGATATTGCCTTCCTCGTCAACATCTTCAATCAGAACCGTTTCCTCTGTGGTTTCCACTCTGGAATTGATTTGGTTCATCGCCCAAAAGATTTCCTTTAGCATCGCTTTCTTGGCATCGTCCATGGAGGCTACATCCTGCGGATTATTGGGGTCAGTATTGACCTTTACCGCATAGATCGCCAGCACCTCCGGCCATACCGCACGGGCACCGGATGTTTCCATCTTGTCGTGTACGGTCATATTCCGGATCGTATCCAAAGACGATTGATAGTCCATGTTGATCTCCTGGACTACACTTTTCATTGTCATTGGTGAGCCGGTATCTTCACTGGAAAAGAAGATGCCGAAGCAGGAACCCACGATCAATGCCACAAGCATAATAACGATGATGATAACCACGGCAACCCAGCCGCCTGCAGCGATTGCGGCTACCAGTTCCTTTACAGCGGCGATGATCGCCTTGACTGCGGCAACACACGCCTTGGCAGCGGCCTTGGCTGCTGCAGCTGCCGCTTTCGCTGTGGCTCTTGCAATCTGTACCGCTTTCTCCGCTGCCTTTGCTGCAGCTTGGGCAGACTTCTGTGCGGCCTTGGCAGTTTCCTGCGCCGTTTTAATGGCTACCTTGGAAGATTGCTCGGCTGTCTTAACCGCCTTTTGTGTACCCTTTACAGAGCGCTCCATGGTTTTTGCGGACTGTTCTGCAGTCCGGGTGGTCTGCTTTATCGTCCTTTCGGTCTTTTGGAGTGTCTTGATTGAACTGTTTCTTCGTCTGGCGGGACCCTTGATTTGCTGTTCCTTTTGAATGGCATCTGCTCCATCCTTTGCCGGGTTCAGCTTGCCCTTTGGTCCATCCCCGGTAGGTGATTTGCCTAACCTCGTCTTTCTCTGCTGACTTCCAGAGGGTGTAACGATCTCTTCCTCAACAGGAGATTCGGGAGGAGTAGCAGGCCCAGGCTCATCCGGTGTTACAGGGTCAGCAGGCTCATCAACAGGTGTGTCCGGAGATTCATTCTCCAACTCCTGCCGTCTTTGCTCGGCCTCTGCTCGGCGCTTCTCACGGAACTTTTGAATGGCAGACTTGCCGGTACGATATGCACCCTTGCCAGTGTCCACAACGATGTGACCGGCTTCAGACGCAATATCCTCCATGCCATACTGCAGCTTATCACCGGCATACTCGGAGGGCGTTACTTGTCCGTCATCAGTCAAGTTCTGCGCTTGATCTGCAGTGCGAACAAGTGCCTTTTTCATGCGCTCACCCAGGTCTGCGGCCCGGTCAACAGTTTTCACTGTC
>JAFYWV010000020.1 GCA_017546505.1 Bacteroidaceae bacterium | reverse complement strand
GCCCATCCGTTATTAAACCCTTACCGGCATCTATTATTTGCCAAGGCGTTTGTTCATACGCTCTTCATAACTCTCTTTCTGGTTGTCTGCCGACGGCATCAGCAAAGCCAAAATCAGATAGAACAACACCGGAGAACCGACGCCCAATACAGAAAGAACGAGCCAAATGAGACGTACACTGCCCACATTCCAGCCAAAATACTCGGCAACGCCGGCGCAAACACCACCTAGCACACGATTGCTAGAAGAACGAAATAACTTTCCCATTTCTACAATATTTTTATTTTTCACACTATTTTTTTTGCAAAGTTAACAAACTTCAGCCTCTTAAAATGTTAAAAAATGTGATTTCATTCATTTTTTACGGCAAAAGTTCAAAAATCGAGAACAATTCTGCCACAAATAGTATATTTTTGTAGCAAATTATGGAGGAGTGTGCTCTGACAAAAAACAAAACAAGTAACAATGCCCGTAATAACCTATGACAATTGCCCATTATGCAAAAGCGACGCCATAAAAAAGCGTTTCGCCTGCATTGACAATTTTGCCACAGGTGAGTCATTCGACATTTACGAATGCGCCGACTGCGGATTCTCATTCACTCAGAACATACCCGATGAAAAGAGCATTGGCAGATATTACGAGTCGCAGACGTACATCTCTCACAGCAACACAAAAGAAGGTATAGTAAACCGCATATACCACCTTGTGCGTAAAATAATGTTGCAAAGAAAGGCAAGACTTATCGAAAGGCTCACATTGCTGAAAAACGGCAAGATACTCGACTACGGCGCCGGAACAGGACACTTTGCACGGGCTATGGAGAGCAAGGGGTGGAGCGTTACGGCAATTGAAAAGAGCGACAGCGCACGCGAGTTTGCACTAAAGGAGTTCGGCTTCAAGATGTATGCTGTTGAGGCATTGGCCGAAATCAAAGACAGAGAGCTGGACGTTGTCACAATGTGGCACGTGATGGAGCACATACAGAACCTCGACGAGATGTGGGAGCAGTTGTACCGCATACTCGACGACACCGGAATAGCTGTCATTGCCGTGCCAAACAGCATATCCTACGATGCACAGAAGTACAAAGAGCGTTGGGCGGCATACGACACCCCCAGACACCTGTGGCATTTCACTCCAAGTTCAATTATGCGTTGGGGCGAGAAACACGGTTTTTTGCTCGAGAAACAGTACACAATGCCCTTTGACGGGTTTTACATATCGATGCTGAGCGAGCAGAACATAGGCTCACGCCTGCACACAATAAAAGGTTTTTGGAGTGGGCTTAAAGGCTGGATTGCACAGTGCAGAAGACGTAGCGCAAGCAGTTCCATCATTTATGTTTTTAGAAAAAGAAGATGAAGAAACCTATTTTGAACATACAGACATTGAGTGTCTACATAAGCACAACGTTGGTACTGCTGTTGCTGGGAGTGATGGGCATATTGTTCGTCAGCGGCCAATCGATATCAAGGAAGATAAAAGAGAACTTCACGATGACCGTTGTCATTGACAGCAAGGTCGACGAACCTGCGATACTCAAGCTGAAGAGCATCATCGACAAGAAAGATTATGTCCTCAACAGCACATACATATCAAAGGAGGATGCCCTTAACGAAGCAAAGGAGAGCCTCGGGGCAGACCCTATGGAACTTTTGGGCATAAACCCATACGAGGCCGAGATTGAGATAAGCCTGAAAAAGGAGTTCTCGAACGTGGAGAAGATGGTTGGCATTGAGAAGGAATTGCTGAAAAACAAAGGAGTCACAGAGGTAATCTACCACAAGGGACACATTGACGCAGTGAACCGCAACATTCACAAAGTAGGGCTGTTGCTCTTGACACTGCTTGTACTGCTGACAGTCATCTCGTGGTCGCTCATAAGCAACCTTGTCCGCCTGTCAATCTACTCCAAGCGTTTTCTGCTCCACACAATGAAGTTGGTGGGGGCAACCTGGGCGTTCATCAGACGTCCATTCCTGCTCAAGAATATGTGGATTGGACTGGTTGCCGGAATTATCGCCAACACCCTGCTGGGTGCAGCACTATACCTGCTGCAGCAGCACTCTCCCGAGGTAGCACTATTGCTCCCGGTAAGAGAATTGGCAATCGTCGGAGCTGCGGTTATTGCGTTTGGAATAATAATTTGCACACTTTGCGCATTCCTGTCGGTAAACCGTTTTCTGCGTATGCGCAACAATGATTTGTATTTCATTTGAAAAACAACATACAGTTATGGATAAACAAAATTTCGCATTCGGCAAATGGAATTACATACTGCTTGCAGCAGGTGTAATAGCCATAATCCTTGGCTTTGCATTAATGATTGGACCCGGTTCTACAGAAACACATTTCGAACCGGACATCTTCAGTTTCAGAAGAATAAAGCTTGCTCCGGCAATCTGTTTCTCGGGGTTCATTTTCGTAATCTTTGCCATAATGTACAAACCCAATAACAAGAAGAACAGTTAAACACATTCAACAATATGAGCATACTTGACACCATCATCATTGCAATAGTCGAGGGATTGACCGAGTTCTTGCCCGTTTCATCAACCGGCCATATGATAATAGCACAGAACATTCTGGGCGTTGAAAGCACACCTTTTGTAAAAGCATTCACATTTATAATACAGTTCGGCGCCATCCTGTCTGTGGTGGTTCTCTACTGGAAGCGTTTTTTCAAGCTCAACCACACGCCGGCGCCCGAAGGAGCAGGTGCTTTCAGACGTTTCCTGCACAAGTACGATTTCTATTGGAAACTGTTCGTGGCATTCATCCCCGCAGCGGTCCTTGGCCTGCTGTTCAGCGATGCAATAGATGCAATGCTTGAAAGCGTGACAGTTGTTGCCGTGACACTCATCCTTGGAGGTATATTTATGCTCTTCTCGGACAGAATATTCAACAAGGGCAGCGAAGAGACCAGACTAACAGAAAAGCGCGCATTCTTCATCGGACTGTTCCAGTGCATCTCAATGATACCGGGAGTATCGCGCTCAATGGCTACAATTGTGGGAGGTATGGCACAGAAACTCACCCGAAAAGCAGCTGCCGAGTTCTCGTTCTTCCTTGCCGTGCCCACAATGCTGGCGGCAACACTCTTCAAGATGCTAAAAATCTTTACCGAGGAGGATGGCGTGCAGATACTCAAGGAGAACCTCGACACCCTGATAGTTGGAAACATAGTGGCATTCATTGTCGCAATGCTTGCAATAAAGTTTTTTATAAGTTTCGTAACAAAGTACGGTTTCAAAGCATTCGGATGGTACAGAATCATTGTCGGAGGTGCCATACTCGTAATGCTATTGACCGGACATAACCTCTCTATCATATAATGGACTTTGTTGCAGGAGAAATAATACCGATAAACAAACCCTATACCTGGACGTCGTTCCAGATAGTGAACAAGATACGCTACCACCTGAGCCGTAAGTACGGAATAAAGAGATTCAAGGTTGGACACGCGGGCACACTCGACCCATTGGCGTCAGGCGTCTTGTTGCTATGCACCGGAAAGGCAACCAAAAGGATTGAAGAGCTGCAAAGCCACACAAAAGAGTATGAGGCCGAGATTATGCTCGGCGCCACTACCCCATCGTTCGATATGGAACACCCGGTGGATGCCACCTATCCATACGAACACATTACAAGGGAACTGGTGGAGGAGACATTAAAGCAGTTCGTTGGAGATATTGCCCAACGCCCTCCACTCTTCTCGGCTTGTAAGGTAAACGGCAAACGTGCATACGACCTGGCACGTGGCGGCAGCGATATGCAGCTTGCACCAAAGCAGATACGCATTGACTCAATAGAGTTGCTGGAATGCGAGTTGCCCAAAATTAGAATACGTGTTGTTTGTGGAAAGGGAACTTATATACGTTCGCTTGCGCGCGACATTGGTGAAGCGCTCAACAGCGGAGGATACCTGACCGACCTCATACGCACACGTATCGGAGAGTATAAAATTGAGAATTGTGTAACACCGGAGGAATTCCAAGAATGGCTTGAAAAACAATGAACAGTCAAATGATTGAAGAACATTTTAGTATAAGCGGACAGCATATGAAGCTGTCACAGTTCAAATACAAATTGCCCGAGGAGCGCATAGCACTCTACCCGGCAGCTTGCCGCGACGAGTCGCGCCTGCTTGTCCTGCACAAGAAGACAGGTGAAATAGAGCACCGCATCTTCAAAGAAGTAATCAACTACTTCGACGAGAAGGATGTCTTTGTGATGAACGACAGCAAGGTGTTCCCCGCACGCCTGTACGGAAACAAGGAGAAGACAAATGCACAGATAGAGGTATTCCTGCTGCGCGAGCTCAACGAGGAGTTCCGTTTGTGGGACGTGCTTGTAGACCCCGCCCGCAAGATACGCATCGGCAACAAGCTCTACTTTGGCGAGGACAACTCAATGGTAGCCGAGGTCATCGACAACACAACATCACGTGGCCGCACACTGCGTTTCCTCTATGATGGCCCGCACGACGAGTTCAAGAAAGCACTTTTTGCACTTGGCGTAGCCCCATTGCCCGAGGACTTCAAGCGCCTGCGCAAGGAAGAACCAGAGGACTTGCAGAATTTCCAGACCTACTTTGCAAAGAAAGAGGGCTCGGTAACAGTCTCATTCGCAGGCCTGCACTTCACACGCGAGCTGATGAAGAGAATGGAAATCAGGGGCATCGACACCGCATTCGTCACAATGCACACCGGCCTTGGCAGTTTCCGCGAGATTGACGTGGAGGACCTCACCAAGCACAAGATGGACAGCGACCTCATAAGTGTCGACACCGATGCCGTGCAGACCATCAACAAGGCAAAGGCCGAAGGACGCAGAATTTGCGCAGTCGGCACATCGGTGCAGCGCGTGCTGGAGACTGCTGCGCTCACAGGCGGAATGCTCAAGGAGTACGACGGTTGGACAAGCAAGTTCATCTTCCCCGAGTACAACTTCCAGATAGCAAACAGTATGATTGCCAACTTCTATGCCCCCTACTCAACAATGCTTATGCTAACCACAGCATTCGGAGGCTACGACAATGTGATGAAGGCCTACAATGTAGCGCTTGAGGAGGGCTACCGCTTTGGTCTCTACGGCGACGCAATGCTAATCATCGACTAAGCAATGCCAACAGCATACCTTGGCCTGGGAACAAACATAGGCAATAAAAAGGAAAACCTTATGCGAGCGATAGAAGCCCTATCGCTCGCACTTGGTACTTGCACAGCACAATCATCCTTCATAGAGACAGCCCCCTGGGGGTTCAAGAGCGAGAACAGTTTCCTAAACTGCGCAGCAGCCTTTGAAACGACACTCACCCCACATCAACTGCTCGACACCACAGAAAAAATAGAACGTGAATTGGGGCGCACGGCAAAATCCACCGGCGGCATATACAATGACCGCATCATCGACATCGACATTCTGCTCTATGGCAGCGAAACAGTTGATACCGAGCGCCTGACCATACCACACCCCCTGATGCACCTGCGCGACTTTGTCCTTGAGCCGCTTGCCGAGATTGCCCCCAATGCCCAGCACCCCACAACAGGCAAAAGCATAAGAGAGTTATTGGAAGCAACAAAGGACACCGGGGGATTATAAAAAGTTAAAAAGAAGATTTTTGAACAAAAAAAAAGCCGCAACGCTCAATGTTTACATAAAAACCATTACCTTTGCAAGCGAAAAGCCTGTCAAAGGCTGTATGTGTGGAGAGATTTGACTGCTTGCAACCACGATAAAAAATGCTAAAAGCCCCATCAGAGGGCATTTGTAAAGGCACTTCGCCGGCATTCAATATCCCACAAACGGTTCTTTCACCAGGCTTGTAACTTAACAAGTAAATTATTAACTACGCCCTGCGCGACACAAGATTATTGGTCCACTCGGGGCACAAAACACACTACTATGGGATATTTATTCACATCAGAATCAGTTTCAGAGGGACACCCCGACAAGGTTGCCGACCAGATTTCGGACGCGGTACTTGACCAGCTCATTGCTTTCGACCCACAGTCAAAGGTCGCTTGCGAGACACTTGTCACCACAGGACAGGTTGTCATTGCCGGCGAGGTAAAATCATCGGCATACGTTGACTTGCAGGACATTGCACGCGGTGTAATCAACAAGATAGGCTACACAAAGAGCGAGTATATGTTCGACGGCAACTCTTGCGGTATATTCTCGGCAATACACGAGCAGAGCGCCGACATCAACCGTGGCGTTGAGCGCGAGGACCCAATGTCACAGGGTGCTGGCGACCAGGGAATGATGTTCGGTTACGCAACAAACGAGACCGAGAACTATATGCCCGTTTCGCTCGACCTCTCACACCTCATCCTCACCGAGCTTGCCGAGATTCGTCGCGAAGGCAAGGAGATGACCTATCTGCGCCCCGACTCAAAGAGCCAGGTGACCATCGAGTACAACGACGACAACAAGCCCGTGCGCATTGACACCATCGTTGTATCGACACAGCACGACGATTTCATCCAACCCGCAGAAGAGGGCAAGGAGGCACAGTTGGCTGCCGATGCAGCGCAGATTGCAAAAATCAAAGAGGACGTGCTCAACATCCTTATGCCACGCGTGAAGGCAAAGATTACATCACAGAGCGTGCTTGCACTCTTTGGCGATGACATCAAGTACCACGTGAACCCAACAGGCAAGTTTGTTATCGGTGGGCCACACGGTGACACAGGCCTCACCGGCCGCAAGATTATAGTTGACACATACGGCGGAAAGGGTGCACACGGTGGTGGCGCATTCAGCGGAAAGGACCCCAGCAAGGTAGACCGCAGCGCAGCCTACGCGGCACGTCACATAGCAAAGAACCTTGTTGCAGCAGGCGTTGCCGATGAGGCTCTCATACAGCTATCATACGCCATTGGCGTTGCCGAGCCTGTGAGCGTGTTCGTGAACACATACGGCACAGCAAAGGTAGCTCTCACAGACGGTGAGATTGCCCAAAAGGTGAAGACACTCTTCGACCTTCGTCCAAAGGCTATCGAGGAGCGTCTGAAGTTGCGCAACCCAATATACAGCGAGACGGCATCCTACGGACACGTAGGCCGCACTCCACAGGTGGTGACAAAGGTATTCACATCGCGTTACCTTGAGAGCAAGACAATGGAGGTGGAGCTCTTCACTTGGGAGAAGCTCGACTATGTAGAGAAGGTAAAGGAGACATTCAGCATCTGACAAAATGAAATTCGGCGACTGGATAAACAGACAAAGGCATAACAGGGGGTACGGAGTACAGTCCCCCTCGGCCTTTTTCTTTGTCACGCAAGTTTTGCGCGAACGGTTGCCATACTATGCCTACCAGGCACTCGACAAGGCTGTGGGTGGAAACAGAACCGACAAGAATCACTTTCGCGAACTGTTCCGCATAACCAACTACCTGCAACCAACAAGCTGCATATCTGTGGGCTCGGCCGGCGCAGCCTGTGCAATGTCGGTTGCCAGACCAAGCGTGCCACACTATGTAATCATCCCATCTGTGATGACAGTTGAAGCCAAAGAAATGTTGGACACCAACGGTTGCCACATCATAGAGGACGCCGATGAGCTACCGGGCATCATAAACAAGGCCGGCACAATAGGTATGCTATACATAAATGCAACGGATAGCGCCCACGCACTCATCAAAGCAGCACTGCCCCACACAAACAAAAACAGCGTGATTGTTGTTGATGGCATAAACCGCAGCAAAGCAATACAAGAGTGGTGGCAACAACTTGTCAGTGACAACGCCACGGTCATCACATTCGATATGCACAGCTACGGTTTGCTGTTCTTTGACAGAGAGAGAATAAAGCAGCATTACACACTGAAAAGATAAGCCCCTTGCAATGAAAAAAGCGACCATATACACAGGCACAGGCGACAATGGCACCACCTCACTATGCGGTGGCACAAGAGTGGCAAAAGACCATCCGAGGGTTGAAGCATACGGCACTCTCGACGAGCTAAATGCCCACCTGGGGTTGCTTGCGGCATCGCTAGACAATGCAGTAACCATTGATTTCATCGAAGGAATTGAGAACTGCATATTCACCATCGGATGTCACTTGGCTGCCGAGAATGACTGTACAGCCCCCATTAACGACGCCGACATTGAAAAGCTTGAAAAGGAGATTGATGCCATCAGCGCCTCGCTGCCACCATTGAGAAGTTTCATTCTCCCGGCAGGCAGCGAACAGGCAGCACGTGCCAATGTGTGCCGCACAATATGCCGTCGCGCCGAGCGACAAATGACAACACTTGGCAAAGAGCACAAAATTTCACACCTTGCTATGGTATATGTGAACCGCCTCTCCGACTATCTTTTCGTCCTTCAACGCCAACAGCTCGATGGAAAGGAAAAAATATGGCAAAAGCCTTGCAAATAAATAAAATTAGTTTACTTTTGCACGCACTTAACAAAACTAACAAAAAAACGATTTTTAGATATGTATTGGACACTGGAATTAGCATCGAAATTGGAGGATGCACCCTGGCCCGCAACAAAGGACGAGCTCATTGACTACGCAGTGCGTTCAGGTGCGCCATTGGAGGTTATAGAGAACTTGCAGGAGATTGAGGACGAAGGTGATGTTTACGAAAGCATCGAGGACATCTGGCCCGACTACCCGAGCAAGGAGGATTTCTTCTTTGACGAAGAGGAGTATTGATTAGGAACAAATCGGTAAAACACTTTTTTCAATAAGGAAACGAGTTAAAACAAACTTGTTTCCTTATTTTATTTGTTAAAGTAGACAAAATAGAACATCTTTTCACGACAAGGTATTGACAACCGATTCTTCGTTTTGTATATTTGCTTAAAAGTGGCAATTCAGCAACCTTGCAGAAAAGGTCATACGGTAATTTTGCATTGTAATTTTAAAGTGCAATAATTATGAGTAACTTTTTTAACAACGGCCAGAGAATACCAAACATTTTTGAGAGAGCAAGAGCGTATGATAATTGGAATGAAGGAAACTTTCAACCGCAAGAAGATGGCTATGAAAACACATACAACACCCTCTCCAATGATGAAAAGAGTTTTGTATTCAAACACCCAACTCTTGCATATAAGTTCAACAACAATGCAAATAAAGCAAAAAAAGCTGTAGAGCATTTTCCAAACAAAGAAGATGGTTACGGTGATGCTGTCAGACATTGTTATTGGTGTGCTTTAAACCAAGTTTCTGCAGGTTACAAATCTACTCTTGCGAAAGAATTTGGAGATGCACACGAAAACAAACCTACAAACAAACCAAATGCAAAAAAGATGGACTTACATAACAACTCTATCGGTTATTCACTAGGGAACGAAGCTATAAAAAACAATTGGAATGAGGAAGAATTATTAAACAACGTAATAAATGCAGCAAACAATGGGAAACTTTATATGCTTAAATAACGCCATAATCACAATATTGACAACACTGTTACTCACTGGTTGTACACCAAGAGAGCCTAAACTTGACTTACAACTTAAAACACAACCGACAGAACAAGTTTTTTCTTTTGCAAATTATTGCGAAGGTCATTTTGACAGCATATATATCATACACCCTTATGATGATGAAAAGGTTATCTGGTCATTGCCTTATAAAATGTCAAAAAGACTAAGAGAAAAATGCAGTTATACACTAGACGACACATATGCAAGAATCCTCTTTATAGATAACGGTACTGTAAAAGCATATAGTGAAATAGAAGCCAAGTATGCATCTTTTTCCTTTATCAAGTTTCCGAATAATAAACCAATATTATATTTCAAACAAGATTTAATCTTAGATAAAGACAGATATGTTCATATATATGAGGAATAGTATTTTGCCGTATTTTGACACAAAATAAACTTGTTTAATCAAAAGGCATTTATAATAAATCATTGACATTCAAATATCATTCACTTCTTTGACGAAGAAGAGTATTAATGGGTTGAAAAAGGTTTAACACCTAAATATCAACGATTTACAATGACCGATTGGGCAGTCCAGTCGGTCATTTTTATGTCAAAAACTACCCGAAAACTGCCCAAATACTGCCCAAATACTGCCCTGAAACCATTACCAAATCCTCCTGAAAATAAGAATAGTAAGTGAGAGGCGAGAGACTACCCTGACGCTCTACAAGGCACTTTTTGCAAAAACACCTATTTGTTAAAATAAACAAAATAGTAAATCTTTTCCCGACAAGGTATTGACAACCGATGGTTGAGGTTGTATATTTGGGATAATAATAAGAAAGTGACAAATCAGCAACCTTGTCACGGGAACCATACAATAATTTTGCGGTATTATTAATGGTAAAACTTTTTTAATATGGCAAATTACTTAAACAGACCAAGCATTTTTGAAATTGCAACAGCATTTGAGGATGGCAAGAATGGGGAAATAAAGCAAAAGACAAAAACAAATGTTGTTGTAAATACAACTAGAATCGGGTATGGTAAGAAGAGCACTGTAAGCAAATTTATTGCAATGGCATACGATGAAACAGGCAATAAAGTGGACTCAATAAAAGGTTATTTTCTTGAACCAGAAACAGACTATAATAGAGCAAAAATAAAAAATAGTGATACATCAATTGCACAAGGAAACTACAAAGTCATTCCTAAGAAAATATTAGAAGAAAGGATAAACACAGAAAGAAGAAAAAGAGGGGAAACAGATATTCAATTAACTTATCAATGGTATGTAGATAGTGTGCCTGGTCGTAGTGGCATTGCCATACATACTGGTAATTATGGGAAGGATACGGAAGGCTGTTTCTTGCCTGGCGAAAATTATTCATATGATAAAGAGACAGAAACTTACAATGTTTGGGAATCCAAGAAAAAAGCAAAAGAACTTTTTGATTTTTTTGACAATTACGGACATAATGGAATAAAAATAAATGTAGATTCCGAATAATGTATTTTTAGAAACAATTAATCTTATGAAACAGATTTTTCTTACGCTATTGCTATTTGCGACGCTACTTTCAACAGCCACAGCACAATATTTCCCTGTTGACACTGCACTGCTGAATAGAACATACAGAAAATTATTGAAAAATCCACAATCAAGGGAGTTGCAACTGGATTTTTTCAAGGCTTTTCCTGATAATTGGGACGATTTTAACTCTACATATAAATACAGCGACAAAGATGGGTATGACTTGTCAATGTACAGCCAAGCATACGAACACATAAAGACTCTCGCGGAATGTTATGCAATAAACGACACTCTATACTGTAATAAGTTAATAGCATTATCGGTTGGAGCCTCGCTTGACGTCGATGCACCAAACCATCTGCAAGGATTGCTACATTACACAATGCAACAAAGAAATGATGTATTCTTATACTGTCTGTCAAAAATAGAAAAAGGACATCAGATGCAATTTTGGCAATTCTATTGGTCGAATATCGTAGATGGGCAAAGTCAAGAAAAAGAGTTCGAGGTCCTTTACAACATCAATAAAGAGAAACACCCCTGTTTAATGAAAACTATGTCCATTGCATTTGAATACTTTAATAACAAAGTGCTTTTTATGGAAGACTTCAAAAATGTAATGAACAGCAAATAACAAATACAAGAATCGAGGAATAACCACCTTCAATACATAAAACTATCTTCATTGCAGCCGCCATTTTGGTGGCTGTTCTTTTAAAATAATTTATATAAATTCAATCTTGTTTAGGACTTACAAAGTTCCTATATTTGTAAAAGTAGTAAAATACGGAATGAGTGCTTGGTAATAATTTTAAATACACATTGGATATGAAAGAAGATATTATACTATACGAATCGGGTGATGGCAATATAAAAGTGTCATTATTTGCTCGTGATGGTTCTGTATGGTTGAACCAATCACAACTCGCAGAACTTTTTGCCACCTCTAAACAAAGCATCAGTTATACTATAAATAACATATTAAAGGATAATGAATTAGACATAAATTCAGTTGTCAAAGATTATTTGACAACTGCCTCTGATGGCAAGAGTTATAAGGTTAAGTTCTACTCTTTGGAAATGATAATGGCACTCGGTTTCAGAGTGCGTTCAGTAAGGGGTGTTCAGTTCAGACAATGGGCAAACCAACATTTGAGGGATTTCTTGCAAAAGGGATTCATTATTGATGATGAGCGTTTGAAGAACCCCGATGGTCGTCCTGACTACTTTGATGAATTGCTTGCTCGTATTAGTGATATTAGGGCATCGGAAAAGCGATTCTATCAAAAGGTGAGGGATTTGTTTGCGTTGAGCGTAGATTATGACAAGACAGACAAGGCAACACAGATGTTCTACGCTACTACCCAGAACAAACTTTGTATGCCATTACAGGACAGACTGCCGCTGAAATCATTACAAGCAGAGCGGATGCAAACAGTGCAAATATGGGATTGACATCGTGGAAAGGCAATATTGTCAGAAAGCAAGATATAATAATCGCCAAGAATTACCTGAAAGAAGATGAACTTGATTCATTGAACAGACTTGTAGTTATCTTCATTGAAACTGCCGAGTTCAGAGCAAAGAACCGTCAAGGTTTGACAATGGATTTTTGGAGAGAGAATGTTGACAAGATTCTTTTGTCAAACGACCAAAAATTACTTGTCGGTGCTGGCAGTGTAAGTAACTTGCAGATGGAATCTATCGTTCACAAGGTTTATGATGAGTTTGACAAAAGACGTAAACAGTTCGAAGCAGAAGAGGCAGACAGGGAGGATATGTCAGACCTCTTGGATTTGGAGAAGGAGTTGAAGAAACGAAACTGAAAAAATATTTCGGTGTCTAACAAAAATAAAAATTATTTTTTTGTTGGTTTATCCTCTCCGAAGAGGAGGAGTAGATTTTGAGACAATTTTAGAGTAATTAAAAAGGCGTTTCGGCACTGCCCAATATACCAGATACTGCCCGAATACTACCCAACGGGATAGTCAGTTATATGCAGTTGTCTATCAGGGAATAAAGATGCTCAGGACTTCTTTGACGATGAGGAGTATTAAGCACTTCACAAAGGTCAAGCACCTTAATTTCAACTATTTACAATGACCGATTGGGCAGCCAGTCGGTCATTTTTGTGTCAAATACTACCCGAAAACAGCCAGAAAATGAGGCGAGATTGCCCAAATACAGCCCTGAAACTATTACCAAATACATAAAACTATCTTCATATGCTGCCACCGAAATTTCAGTTGCTGTTTTTTGTTTTTTTAAAATAATACGCTACATTTGTATCGCTTTGCACTTGGTGCGGGCTTTACAATATTGAAAGTGTTTTCGCTGTCCTACAAGAAAATGTGGAAGTTTTCAAGAACGAAGGATGAACGAATGACACTCACTATCTGCTTGTTTATGGCGGGGAATACATTGTTTGTTTTCAGTGTATTCCACCTCCATATCATTCAGGTGTGGGGATTAGCGTCGTTTATTTTCGTTCGGGTTTTTCCACAACCTTCTTGTTGATAAGCGTGAGCAAGCCTCACACTTTCTTTTTTTTGTATATACCCATACCCCAATTCCGAAGAAGGAGTTTGCCGAAAATCCTGTAAAGAGTAGGCAAGATAACCAAACACATAACTATTATGATACAGTTGTATTTTAAAGGAAGTTGGAGCAATAGTTGTTCCGAAGTTCCCGATGGAACAATGATTACAGTTAAATCCGACACATATGAGGACAAATATAATGTGTTGAAATCAATGGGATGTTCACACGGGGCGGCTTCTTTTGCTGCTAATCAAAAATGGGAAACTGCTCAAGAAAGAGAAAAAAGAATGGCCAAGCAGTCAGCCCAAGCCCCTAAAAGCGACAAGACTGAGGGACAAGAGACAACAACTACATCCTCGGATAACACCTCGAATGAATGTGATAGAAGTGGAGACGGAGATGACACTGCGCTTAAAGCTGTATATTTAGAGATAAAGAAACCTGAAGTGATAAAAGAATTAGCACAAATAGCTAAAAGAAGAGAGAAGATTGAATCGGACACTTCAATTTCTGCTACTGAGCGATTACAGGAAACCTTGAATTGCATAGTGAAGGCATATCATTCACAGAACTCGGTTATTGTGGATTATCACGCACAAAACGACTTAGAAAGAAAAACAATAAGCGAAATCAAACAGGCAATAAAACAATTTCCAATACCTACTGAAGGCGACGAACTTACAGATTTTATCAAGTATGTCAAATCTGGAGCAATTAAACCTAAGAAGAAGATGAAGGGTATATTTGATATAATAGATATATTTTTTAATGGTAGTGATGATGATGATGATAACTATAATATGAAAAACGAGGATAAAATAATAGGTAATCTATTATATCAAAAGTTCTTAGAAATAGTAGAGGTTAGACCAGAGCACCCTTTAATTGTTCCTATCATTAAGAAAGAACAGTTTAAGAAACAAGCCAAAATAGAAGGTATAGGAATTATAATTATCGCTGTTCTATTAATTGGGTGGGGATACTCCTTATTTTTAGGACTAGGTATCAGCGCAACAGGTTATCTAGCAAATGAGTTTGCCGAAGTTGATAAAAAATATCCAATACAAATAAAATCTCTAAAAATACCAACTCACTTACTCGCTACAATAGTCTTAAATATAATCCTTGCTATTACTATCGAATGGTAGATTTTGAGAGATTTTCAGGCCAGGAAAAATCCATTTCAGCACATCCCAATATGCCAGATACTGCCAAGCACTGCTCCAGCGGGATAGTTCGTTATATATAGTTGCTATCAGGGGGTAAAAAGGGCCCGAAACGTCTTTGACGAGGAGGAGCATTGATGGGCTGAAAAAGGTTTAACACCTAAATATCAACGATTTGCAACGACCGATTGGGCAACCAGTCGGTCGTTTTTATGTCAAAAACTACCCAAAGACTGCCCGAGAATGAGGTAACAAGTCAACGAATAACAGTCATAAATCTAACCAAAGTCAACTTATATCAGGGAAAGTCTCCTATCGGAGTCAACCTAAATCAGGAAATGACATATTCCCCCGACATTCCCCTAATGTTTCCCCTTTATAAATCCCCATAAAAAATTTTATCGCTATATATCAATTAGTTAAAATTTATTTTAAACCCTTTGCAAACAAAAGTTGCATAGGGTTTTTTATTTCCGGACTTTTGCATTGTCAAGTTAAGGAAAGGAAAAAACTTGATAGCTAAATAAGAATATAAAATACATTAGAACAATTGAATTATGACACGCTGTGACAGAATTTCGGTTTTCCGACATCTTGTTGATAAGCGTGAGCAAACCACACACTTTCTGTTTTGTATATGTCCATACTCCAATTGTTAAAGCAAGGAGTTTGCTGAAAATTCTATAAAGAGTAAGCAAGACAACCACACAACCTATAACTATTATGATACAATTGTATTTTAAAGGATAATGGGGGATTTTTAATTATTATCTAGAATAGACAAAAGGATATAACATTAACAGCTAAAATATCAGTTATGAAAAAATTATCATTATTTTTAGTTGCGCTTACAATTGCGCTGGTATCTTGCGAGTCGGAGATTGAAAATCCGACAGCAGTCGAACCTACAGTAGTTACTAAATCTGTAAAAGAAATTACAGAAAGCACAGCCGAGGTTGTTGGTCAGGTTGCATCCGACGGAGGCGCTGAAGTTACGGAACGTGGCGTATGCTGGAACTCTGACGGAACACCTACCATCTTGGATTACCGTGTTAAAGACGCAGAAGTAGGACTAGGTACATTCACATCAAAGCTCAGCGACTTGGAGGCAAACACCACATATTATGTAAGAGCCTACGCTACAAATGAAGTCGGCACGTCTTATGGAGAAGAAATGAGTTTCACAACTGGAGAAACAGCAAATCAGGAAGACCCGGAAACACAAAAACACGAATGGGTAGACCTTGGCTTGAGCGTAAAATGGGCAACGTGTAATGTAGGAGCAAGTTCACCGGAAGAATACGGAAACTATTATGCTTGGGGAGAGACTAGTATAAAAGCAGAATACGTAGAAAATAACAACCTTACCTACGGACTCAGTATTTCAGAATTGGAATCCAAAGGCTATATAGACAGTGAAGGAAATCTTACCTCATCATATGATGCCGCTACGGTGAACTGGGGAGAAGAATGGAGGATGCCAACATTCGATGAAATGGAAGAATTGGCATATGACTGCCACTGGACTTGGGCGGTACTAGACGGTGTTACCGGCTATTATGTTACTGGTCCTAGCGGCAAAAGCATCTTCCTCCCTGCAGCAGGCAACCGTTACGAGTCATTTCTTGACGATGCCGGTAAAAAAGGTTTCTATTGGTGTTCTACTCCGAACGATGTCGACAACTCTGACGACGATACCGCCATCGGACGCTACGCCTACCGCCTCGGCTTCAATAGCGACTATCTCTACGACTCCGACAATGGCTACCGTGCCTACGGTCAAAGCGTCCGTCCAGTTTTTAAATAAAAGCGAAGCGCATACGATTCGTTGATTCATTTCCGCACGGCAAATTGCCGTGCGGTTAATATATCGGCGTCAAGTCGTTTTTTTGTTGTTGAGACGTATTTTAAATGAGGAATACAGAGTCGCACTGCACAACAGGAACAGATGTTGACAAGATACTCCCAGCAATGTCTCGGTTCGGTGGTGGTAACAGGCTGCAGAAAAAGAATACTGTGATAGAGAAGTTGAGATACTTTTACCGACCCAAACGATAACTCAGAACGCTTTACCAGGATTCACGAACTGTTCATAGAGGAGGAATAACAATAGAGAGGTGCTTGCAGAAAAACAAGCCCCTTTTTTATGAAACTATCCATTTTACCGGATTTGACACCTATGGATGAGGGATGATTTCTATTACCCATCAACAAAGAATTGAAAGCGAATTGTATGAAAATGTTGAAATTGTGACGACAGAGTTATGCCTTACCAGAAATATTAGTAATTTTGAGAACACAAACATCAGTCCGTATGAGATACACCTACCTTTTTACTCAAATGAGCCGTAAGGAAAACGGCAATTGGATTCCCGTAAATGAGAAACCAAATGAGTTCATATTTACATTTGGCAAGAAGATAGAGATATTCTTGGATAACAGTCCAGACAACACTGTACTCTTCACAAAGGATATGTGGAAAGAAAATCCTGCTAAGAATGAGGAGATTTTGCCGACAGTATGCTTTTCGACAGCATCAGTACAAGGATATCGTCGCCCGCTTGTGATGAGCAAAGAGGCTGATAAGATGGAAGGCTTATATAGATACAAGTTGGTGTATGACAACGAGGTTAAGGAGGGCAAATATCTTTCCGAGGATATAAGGCAACTGATAGGAATATTTGTGAATGGAGTGAAAGCTGTGAATGACAACACGATGTCCATTCCTTCGCACAATCTTGCTGATGCCAATGTTAAGTATCTGATGTCATACATAACATCTTATGTCTATGTGCAATTGCTGCAAAATAAAGATAATAAAGGCAAAGCAAGGTCTGAGGACTATCTCAAAAAGGTACTGGAGACATTCTTCTCTTTAATTCCAGACAAAATTATTGAGAAGTTTGACGAAGGATTGGAGGCTCACGACAAGATAAGGTCAAGATTGGAAAATGTTCCAGAAGATGATATCGCTACATACAAAGCCGTTCTGAAATCACAGAACTACTTTAAAACTATTGATGACTTCAATTTGTTTGTCGTTCTCCGCGATTTCATACTCAGTGTCAAGAACCGTTTCAATCATCTTGTTTGGGTGATGTTCCGTTCTAAAATAGGCCTGGTCTCGCTCAATAATGTAAAGAAGCAGTTAGGTGCTATTTTCGGGTTTGTAAGTAAGGTTCGGGATAACTATGAGCCGAAAGACAAGAAACAAATACTTGAAATCATCTGTGCAGGAGACAGATATCATAAAGATGTCGCAGGTTTCCTGAAAAAAATCTACGAACTGTTTGATGTGGAGAAAATGAACAAGACACATCGAGCAGCACTTTGCTATAAGTTTAGAAAGGAGTGCAATCACAAATACCTCAACAGCAAGTTCAAGTGTTATGATAAAATCGCCAAAGTATATAAACCGCTTCGTCAGGAGCTGTTCAGAGACTTGTGTTTACGATACTGGGGAATAGAAGAGACGAGCACATTAAAACCGAACAAATGCCAGCATCTTATGGAGGAGTTCTGTTCATACTTATATGACAAGGAGGTTTGGGAACCAATGAAAAAATAGTCCATATTCCCCCGACATTCCCCTAATGTTTCCCCTTTATAAATCCCCATAAAATTTTTTATCACTATATATCAATTAGTTAAAATTTATTTTAAACCCTTTGCAAACAAAATTTGCATAGGGTTTTTTATTTCCGGACTTTTGCATTGTCAAGTTAAGGAAAGGAAAAAACTTGATAGCTAAATAAGAATATAAAACACATTAGAACAATTGAATTATGACACACTGTGACAGAATTTCGGTTTTCCGACATCTTGTTGATAAGCGTGAGCAAACCACACACTTTCTGTTTTGTATATGTCCATACTCCAATTGTTAAAGCAAGGAGTTTGCTGAAAATCCTATAAAGAGTAAGCATCAACCAAAACCAATAATGTTATGTATCATTTCACATTAAAGTTCGCAAACAAGTACGTAGGTGGTATGACCGTAGGTTATACTCTAAATGTTTCATCCCCACAAAATCCTCCTGCACCAAGCGACATTGAGAAAGCCTTAATAAATGCAGGTTTTTCCAAGTCAGATGCCAGTCGTTTCTCTGAGCCAACTTATTGGAGTAAATAAGAACTCACGACATAACAGGAAAATAGATAGAATAGATAAAGTAATATAACTATGGATATCTGGCAATTTTTGTTTGGTTGGATGGACGATTTTCTTGACAATCTACCCAAGCGATTCGGATGTGCTATTTTTTCCTTAATAGTCGTAGAGGTTATGGCTTTGCTTTGGTTTCTCGTTGCTTTATTCTCAGCAAGCGGAAGAGACAAAGTATGGGAATGGACAAACAATGTCATAGAGTGGCTGAATGAAAAATTTGATAGTTAGGTCAGCCTATGAAGAAGGAATAGAAGATACCTTCTCCAGAACTACTCGAGGCCGGAGCAAAAACACTTTTGACCCCGGCCTCATTTATATTTATACAAAGAATTGTATATCTAAAATCAATCGTTTGGAATTCCAAGAACCCATTTGTTTCTCTCAATGACAGAGGTGTTGAAGTCTTCAGGAATATTAGAGTTTACTATATGACGCGGTTATTTGAAAATCGAGTTATCACAGCTTGTTCGCACCATCACTGCACTATCGGGCCAAAAGCCAAGCTGTTCGCCGGTTTTAAACAAAAGGGTGTTTTTGCTGAAAAGCTCCAAAGTTACCGTACAATCGGCATCCAAAAAGAAGCGACCTACAGCTATGTTACCTAGCGTGGGAGCAAGCAAGCAAGCCTGTGGCAATGGGGTACCGTCGTTATCCCAATCAGGCATTTGCATTCTTGTGCCACCCAAAAACACGCCACCGGCTACAAGCAATAGAGAATCGCCCTTTGCTGCTATGCTCATACTAAAATCTTGCCAAGGTCCGTTTTTCTCCCACGCCCACTCACCTACAAACGGGGTGGGCGTAATGCCCGAGACATCGAATTTATTTACAACCGAAACATCGGCATCGGGTACAAAGGCATTTTCTTTGTATAGATCTACCACCTCGGTTGAGTAAGAGTAATTTTCGCTGTTCTTGCGCACAAGCAACCCACTGGCAGGCCAATAATTGACCTCACCACTTATCTTGAAGACAAGCGTATCAAGTGATTTCAGTTCAAGAACAAGTGGATAATATTCATTCTTTGGATATTTTTGGAAAACACTAAAATATTGGTTCACAATTGTGCCAATCGCACTGTTACCACTTTTTGGCACAGGAACACAAGCCTGCGGTATGGTATTGCCCTTGCTATCGCTCAACGGGTTACCCGCCATATAAAAAGGTTTCAGCCTTTCCCAAAAAAATGCCACAAGCAGCGAATCGCCTCGCTCACCTATACACACAGATAGATTTTGAATACTATCAGTTGGGACAACACTCTCCCAACAACCCAAAAACGGTGAGGGTGTAATGCCCGAGACATCAACATTTTTTTTGCCATTGCAAGCAAAAACACCCAACGTGCAAACGATTAACAAAAACCTTTTCATTAGCTTTTATTTTTTTGAATGTCTGCTTTTAAATATTGTATCACAACCAAATTTATTACCAATATCATTTATCCTATAAAACCAACCATCTATAAAACGCTTCTGTTCAGGCCGCCTATCCACAATGCCATCACAATGCTCTGCACGTGATTTTTGCAATTCTCTTTTTAACCATTTCTCATCAACTGCATTCACTGCCTGATTTGTTCTATCACCTCTATCAATGGGGTCATCGACAAAGCCTCCTTCATAATGCATAACCATAGGGATTGTTGCATAAAATAAAGAATCGCTACGATGTTTTTGTTTAGCCGATGAACCTCTATTATTTTTTCCCAGTTCATCAAGTTCCTTTGGCGCAATTTCACTTTTTAAAGAATCACCATTCGGATAGTTTTCTATGTAATAATATTTTGTAAAGGTCGAAGGTTGCATCATAAATCTTTGAACAGCTTTATTCTTCTTTCTCTCATCTACAAGTTCGTCTATACTATCCGATTGGAACTCCTCAATTATTTCCAATTCATCATTCATATCACATTTTATTTTAAATTACGAATGATGCAAAAGTATATCACAAATATATATATCAAGTTGAAGAAATACCAAATAAAACTTTCTCTTTTACAAATATTTTTCACCAAAACAAACTTGTTTATTTAATTGTTTTAAAAAGATTGTTTCGGTCTCTTGCAATATTTTTGTAACTTTGCAGCCTAATTCAGAGATATGATTTGATATGAGACTTTCTGCAAGAACTATAACACTGCTCCTACTGCTAATCATAACCCGGCAACAGATACAGGCCCAAAAATTCAATGCAAAGGATATGACGCTTACCGCACACGGATGGTGGGGCACTGATATGGAAAGGACAAGACCCAATCTGAAGACATACGGTTATATGACGTATGAAGCCGCCATTGGTTTACAGACAAACCCCAACGACAGTTCCGCCTATGCGCAACGTTTCGGATATCCAATGTTCAATTTCGGGTTCTCTCTTGCAAGAATGGAGAATTTCAAATTCATTGACCAGACAAAACTGCCAAACCTTTACTCTTTGTACGGTTCGTTCGAGCGTTCATTGTTGCGCAGGAAACATATATCTTTAGGCTATCTTCTTGATTTTGGCGTCACGTATAATCCCGACAAGTACGACCCTGTGAACAACCCGGGCAACAACTGGCTCAGTTCGCCCGTGATGGCCTATTTTGGCGCAGGTGCTTTCATAAAGTTCCACATTGGCAAAAGATGGGAGATTGGCGCCGATGCAATGTTCCGCCACTACTCCAACGGGCGTTTGACACTGCCTAACGAGGCTTTGAACGCACTTGGTGGAGGTATCTTCGCGCGTTACCGAATATCGGACTATGATTACAAGGACTATTTGGGCAAGCCACGTCTCAAAGCCGATTATAAGCGAGGTATGCAGTATATGATTGTGCTCGGCGGCGGTGTCCACACCTGTATGGCCGAATGGAATGCCAAGGTCGAGACCGAAAAAGACCCGGCCCAAAAGAGCAAGATAAAACTCAAGGCACACCCCAAATTCTCCATCAGCCTGGATGCAATGTACCGCTATTCGCTAAGATACGCAAGCGGTATCAGCCTTGATGTGTTCTATTCATCAAATATGAAAGAGTTGGAAGCCAGTGACAGGATTGTATATGGCGATGAAGAGGTGGATAAATCTCCCGGATATTCTCCAATCTCAATAGGTATTGCCCTTGTGCACGAGGTCTATTGGCACAACTTTGCCGTTCACGTAGCGGTTGGAGCATATCCTTACAGACACAAAGGTGTTAACGGAGAAGCGGCAAAAGAACTTGGTGACCGCGAACGAGGATGGCACTACGAGAAAGCCGGTTTGAGGTACTACTTTCCAAAGCTTGGTGACACATTCCTGGGCTTTGCCATCAAGTCACACAGCATAAAGGCCGAATACCTGGAGTTCTCGGTGGGCGTACGCATATAAATAGAACTGTCAAAAATCACACATTTTCACGGTTTTTGTTATCTAAAAGAAAGCTATATAGGCAAATAACTGTTTGCCGATTTTACTATGTAAATATTTTTACCTAACTTTGCGGAAATTTTTTTCTTTCAACTTGTAATTATGAGAAAAACACTATTTTTTGCGTTCATCGTTTTTGCGACTTCGTTCCTGTTTACATCTTGTATTCAAGAGGAAGCACCCAGTGCCGAATGCGACATTTTAGCAGTGAAGGCAACTTGGCTTGAGGAGAACAAAGAGATTTTATCAGGAAAACCAATGATAAGCAACAACGCTGTCAGATTCTACGTAAACGAGGAGACAAACGTCGAGACTTTAAAGACGCTTGACCCGGAGTTTGAACTGACTCCCGGTGCGCATATTGAGAAACTCGACCGCATTAAAATGAATGGAGAGCGTGGTGTATATCTATTCTACAAAACGACATCCGAGGATGGCAAATGGAGCAAGGAGTATGAGGTATCATTCACCAAACAGACAGTGATAGACACCGAAGCAACGTTCAGCTTTGAACATTTTGCCATTGAGAAGAAATACTATGTGTGGCACGAAGAAGACAACAAAGGTACAAAGCTCAGCTGGTGGGCAAGCGGCAATGCCGGTTTCTCAATGTCGGGACAGGGCAAGACCCCGGCAGATTTTCCCACATCTGTCGACTCGGCTGGCGTAAAAGGCTACGGCGTAAAACTTACCACACGTAGCACCGGCACATTCGGTAAGATGATGAAGATGCCAATAGCTGCCGGCAACATCTTTATTGGCGAGTTCTTGACCGCAAATGCAACAAAAGCTCCACTTGAAGCTACACGCTTCGGTTTCACAATTGCTCCAAGCAAGCCCGTGTCATTGACCGGATACTACAAATACACTCCCGGCGAGGTATTCACCAACAAGGCAATGGAGGAAATTACTGACAGACGCGACACTTGTGCAATATATTCGGTACTTTACGAAATAGACCCAAACAATGTCGTGACACTCGATGGCAGCAACGTTCTCTCGAGCGAACGCATTGTTCTTGTTGCACAACTTGAGACCCCAGGCGAAGAGAGCGAGTGGACCGAGTTTGAGATTGCATACAAAGAGGCCAACGGCAACACTTTCGACTATAAGAAACTCGAGAATGGAGAATATGCAATAACAGTTGTTGCAAGTTCAAGCAAGGATGGTGCATATTTTGAAGGTGCAGTAGGTAGCACACTTTGCATTGATGAAGTGAAAATCAATTGGGAGAACAGATAAACACTGAACACAAACACAAGACACTATGAGAAAGATTATTATAGCACTTGTTGCAAGTTTCATAGCCCTCACAACAACAGCAGGGAATGCAAACAACAGCATAAGCGACACCGACAAGAACCTTATCAAAGCTGCGCTCCAAGGATGGAGCATACGTCTGAGTGCCGGCTACAACCTTGGTGGCACTGCCCCGCTACCATTGCCGGTTGAGATACGCGGCATCGAGGGGTTCAACCCGGGCCTGAACCTGTCACTCAAAGGTAGTGCCGAGAAGATGTTCGGCAAAGGCAATTGGGGACTGCGTTGGGGTGTTGAATTGGAGACAAAGGGAATGACAACCAATGCCGATACAAAGAACTACTATATGGAGGTTGCAAATGGCGATGGAATTGTATCGGGATATTGGACAGGAAAGGTGAAGACCAAAGTCAAAAACACCTATTTGAGCATCCCGGTACTGGCTGTTTACAAGATAAATGAACGTTGGAATGTATCTGCCGGCGCATACGCATCGTTCTTGCTCGATGGTGAGTTTACAGGAGCGGCATACGACGGTTATTTGCGCGAGGGCAACCCCACCGGCGAAAAGACCGAACTGGACAATGCCTTATACGATTTCAGCAAAGACATCCGCAAGTTCCAGTATGGAGTGCAGGCCGGTGCTGAATACAAGATATACAAACATCTGAGCGTTTTTGCCGACCTCAAATGGGGACTTAACGGAATATTCCCAAGCGACTACAGCAGTGTGACATTTGCCCTTTATCCAATATACTGCACATTGGGTTTTACATACCTTTTCTGAAAGAAATATAAATCGTTTTAAAATAATTACTTATGAAAAAAACTTTACTTACATTCATTTTTGCTATTGCAGCAACTTTTGCAGTGGCGCAGACAAAAACCTTTACAGATAACCTCACTATTTCAATGGATGGAGAAGTTATTGATTCACAAGCATCTACAATCACTGTAAAGAAGGAGAGCGACAACACATACACTCTTGCGCTCAACAATTTCCTTCTGATGGGTGAAGGTATTGGCAACATTGTCATCAACGGCATCACCGCCAATGAAGAGAACAGCATCAAGAACTTCAGCGTAGAGCAGAACATCACAATCACAGAAGGTGATAGCGAAGGCGTTGAATTTTGGTTGGGTCCAGAACTCGGTGAAATTCCTGTTGCGCTCAACGGAAAGATGACTGAAGGTTCACTCTACTGCAATATTAACATTGAGGATCTTGGCGTTGCCGTAACATTCGGCACAGATATTGCCAAGACATTCTCTTATGACGAGGATTTGACCGTTATTATGGATGGTGAGATTCTTGATTCACAGAGAACAACAATCTATGTTGACGAGAAAACAAACGGCACATACACACTTGCACTAAACAATTTCCTTTTGTTGGGTGAAGGTATTGGCAACATTGTCATCAACGGCATCACCGCCAATGAAGAGAACAGCATCAAGAACTTCAGCGTAGAGCAGAACATCACAATCACAGAAGGTGATAGCGAAGGTGTTGAATTTTGGTTGGGTCCAGAACTCGGTGAGATTCCTGTTGCACTCAACGGTAAGATGACAGAACACAAACTCTACTGCAACATCAACATTGAGGATCTTGGCGTTGCCGTAACATTCGGTCAGGCAGACCTCACAGGCATCAACAACGTTGAAAGCGAGAATGGCGCAAACGTAATCTACGACCTCACAGGCCGCAAGGTTAACGAAATCAACGCTGCCGGTATCTACATTGTAAACGGCAAGAAAGTGCTGGTTAAGTGAGAGTAATGGTTGATAAGCTTGCTTAATCAAACATTACCGAATGTAAAGCACTTGCGCGAAGCGAAAGTGCTGGTTAAGTAAGTAGAACACAAGTTCGCTTGATGTTTTGCAACGAACGTAAAGCAGTTCGCGCGAAGCGCAGCGGTTGTTATAAAGTAATAAACAGCACATTTTTTGAATAAATACAGCGTGGCAATGGAACGTTGCCACGCTGTATTGTATCTTTGCTGTCAAGAGAACATAAACTTGACAAATAAAACAAAAACTTCTTTGATACGCTGAATTTTGCTCGTACATTTGTACTCAAAACGGTGTTATGGGAAATAGCGAAAAACTTCACAAACGAGAAAAAGAGATACTGAGGGTCACCGGGATTGGGAGCATAGCAAACTTTCTGCTGTTGACATTCAAGTTTGCTGCAGGCTTTCTGGGACACAGTTCGGCTATGATTGCAGATGCCGTACATTCATTGTCGGATTTTGTCACAGACATAATTGTCATTGTATTTGTGAGAATATCGGGGAAACCAGAGGATGAGAGCCACAGATACGGACACGGGAAATATGAGACCCTGGCAACAGCCATAATTGGGATAATTCTGTTTGTTGCAGGCGTCGGCATTCTAATCGATGGTGCAACATCCATTGCAAAGGTTATAGACGGGCAGAGCCTGCAAATGCCAGCTCCGTTGGCACTCGTTGCTGCTGCAGTATCAATAGTAATAAAAGAGGTACTATACCGATACACGGCACACAAAGGCAAAGCGTTGGACTCCAAGGCTGTAATTGCAAATGCCTGGCATCATCGCAGCGATGCATTCTCGTCAATAGCGACATTCACAGGAATATGTGCAGCCATCTGCCTGGGCGAAAAATGGAGTGTTTTGGACCCTATTGCAGCCGTTGCCGTGAGCGCAATGATTATAAAAACAGCAATAGCCCTTGTGACCCCCTGCGTAGATGAGTTGCTGGAACGCTCATTGCCACCCGAAACAGAAGAAAAGATATGCAATATCATTCTCTCGTTCCCGATGGTGGCTTCACCACACCACCTGCGCACACGTCGCATAGGCAACCACATTGCAATAGAGGTCCACATACGTATGGACGGAACGACACCGCTTGCCGAGGCGCACTCTGTGGCTTGCGAGATTGAGAAAAAGATAAAGGAGGAGTTCGGCAGCGAGACACACATTGGAATACACCTTGAGCCATTCAAATAGAAGAGACAATCTTTTGTAACTATTGCCGTTTTTTTAGTTGCCGAATAATATACACGTTTTTTTTACGTTGATAAAGAGATTTACCGGGTATTGATGAAGAGATTTCTATTCATAGCATTAGTTTTGGTCTGCACAGTAGGCAAGGTGCAGGCCCAGTTCGATGCGCACTTCACCCACTATTGGGAAATGCTCAACTACTTCAACCCGGCAGGAGCAGGAGCAGAAAGGAAACTCACCGCCTACGCGGCATACAGCAATCAGATGACAGGTTTTGAGGGTAACCCAAGAACAATGCTCATAAACATAGATGCCCCTATACCTTTCATAAAAAGTGACCACAGCGTCGGACTTGGAATTGTCAACGATGAGATTGGTAAATTCTCGAACCAACATCTGTATCTGAACTATGCATACGCGTTCAAACTGTTCAAAGGCCGCCTTGCATTGGGTTTGCAATTGGGGCTGGTAAACTGCAGTTTTGAGAACAAGAACCTCATACTCAACGACAAGAACGACCCCGCATTCCCATCGGGCAATGCAGATGGCAACAAGTTGGATTTTGGTGCCGGCATCCTCTATCAACACAAATACTTTTATGCCGGAGTTGCCGGCCTGCACCTTAATGCCCCATTAGTGCTTATGGGAGAAAAAAACGAGATAAAGGTAAGCCCATATTTTAATTTTATGGCAGGAGGCAATATTCCTGTCAAAAACACGTTAATAACCATACAGCCCTCAATGCAGGTGATGACAGATTTTGTAGGATGGCGGGCAAGCATAACAGCTTTAGGCACATACAGCTACGAAGGCAAGGACTTTTTTGGTGGAGTTACATACAGTCCAACAACATCTGTAGCCTTTGTTCTGGGTATTGAGATGATGAACATAACACTGAGCTACGGATATGAATTGTTCACATCGGGCATAGGAGCAAAAAACGGAAACCACGATATATTTTTAGGTTACAAGATTGACCTCGGGATTTTTAAAAAAGGAAAAAATAAACATAACAGCATAAGAATTTTACAATGATGAGGAAAATTATTTTTCTTTCAACAGCCGCACTTCTATCACTCTCATTGCTATCCTGCTTTGGTCCCAGCGGAATGAGCACGACGCAAGGAGGAGAGGTTACCGGTATTCACGGTACGGCAACCAATGAGCCGGTGCCTTATGGAATGGTACTTATAAAAAGAGGTTCTATAAAGATGGGCGATGAAAAACAGGACTCGCTGTGGAGCACCGGAGCACCATCGAAAGACATATCGGTCGATGCCTTTTGGATGGATGAGACTGAGGTGTCAAATGCCAAATACCGTCAGTTCGTGTTCTGGGTACGCGACTCAATCATCCGCGAGCGCCTTGCCGATCCTGCATACGGTGGCGATGAAACATTCAAAATCACCGAGGATGAGTATGGCGAACCCATCACCCCATATCTCAACTGGAAAAAGCCAATCCCCTGGAAAAAACCGACCGAGGAGGAGTTGCGTGCCATTGAAAGTGTATATATAACAAACCCCATCACCGGTGAGAAGATGCTGGACGCTTCGCAGATGAACTATCGTTACGAAGTATATGACTACACACAGGCAGCGTTGCGAAAGAACCGTCTGAAACCCGAGGAGCGCAACCGCAACACCGACATTCCGGTAGACTACAATGCTATGATAACGATTTCAAAGGACACCGCCTACATTGACGATGAAGGACTCATTGTACGCGAAACTATTAACCGTCCGTTGTCAAGCGCATACGATTTCCTCAACACATACATTGTAAACATTTACCCCGACACGACCTGTTGGATAAACGATTTCCCGAATGCCAACAACGAGACATACTTGCAGTTATACTTCAGCCATCCCAAATACGACAACTACCCGGTTGTTGGCGTGAGCTGGGAGCAGGCAAACGCATTCTGTGCTTGGCGCACCGAGTATCTGCTACGCGGAATGGGAGCACAGGCAAAATGGATACAGCGCTACCGTCTGCCATCAGAGGCTGAGTGGGAATTTGCGGCACGAGGCAAAAAAGGCAGCCGTTTCCCGTGGGAACAGGACGATACAAAAAGCGACGCAGGATGCTACTATGCCAACTATAAACCCGGAGAGGGCAACTACACACAAGACGGCAGCCTCATAACATCGGCTTGTGGAATTTTCTCGGCAAACTCAAACGGGTTGTACGATATGGCCGGCAATGTTGCCGAGTGGACATCGACCGTGTACACCGATGCCGGAGTGTTGCAGATGAGCGATATGAACCCCGACCTGCAATACCGCGCAGCCAAAGAAGACCCTTACAGCTTGAAAAAGAAAGCCATCAGAGGTGGCTCGTGGAAAGACCCGGTGAAATACATTCAAGGCGCAACACGTTCTTACGAGTACCAGAACGAATCACGTTCATACATAGGTTTCCGTTGCGTGAGAAGTTTTACAGGAAACGACAATAGAAGATAACAGAAATAAGGTATCAAAACATTAGGATATGAAAAAGTCAAAAGGCATTATAGGAGGCATACAGGCATTTATGGACTCGGCAAAAGGCAAGACTGTAATGAACTACTTCTACAGTTGGGGTGCTGCAATTGTCATTCTTGGTACATTGTTCAAGCTCACCCACTTGCCGGGTGCAAATATTATGTTGTTCCTTGGTATGGGAACAGAGGTTATCGTGTTCCTGTTCTCGGCTTTCGAGCGTCCGTTCGAGATAGCCGAAGAGGATGAGAAGAAAGAGAGCGCCACAAGTGGTGTTGCAGGACAACCAATCATCATCAATGGCCCCATTATGGCAGGTGGCCCTGCACCACAGGTTGTTGCAGCAACACCGGCTACAGATGAAACGACTGTTGCTCCATCGACCGAGCCTGTAATCATTGGCGGAGGAGCACCGGCAACCGGTGGATTCTCAAGTACCACAGCGCCGGTAGCACCGGCAAACATCGCCGAGATGGACAAGGCTACCGAGGAGTATGTTGAGAAGGTTCGTGCACTCACCGAAGCCATAGAACACATTTCGCAACAGACCGAGGCTTTGGGACGAAATATGGAGGAGATGGACACATTGAGTCGCAACCTCACAGGTGTGAACGCGCTTTACGAGGTGCATCTGCGCAGTGCAGGCGGACAGCTTAATGCCATTGACCAGGTGAACGACCAGACAAAGAGGATGGCACAGCAGATTGAAGAACTGAACAACCTCTACGCACGTATGATTGAGGCGATGACATCAAAGATGGAGCGTCCACAAGTTTAAGTAGTTTTAAATCCCACACAATGAAGGTAAAAAAACAAAAAGTCTCACCACGTCAGAAGATGATAAACCTTATGTACGTTCTTCTGATGGCGATGCTTGCAATGAATGTATCTTCGGACGTCCTCAACGGCTTTACTCTGGTCGACGAGAGCCTTACAAGAAGTACCGAGAATGCAGGCGTGCAGAACAATACACTTTACAGTTCGCTTGGTGAGATGATGGCCAAAAACCCTGAGAAGGTACGCGAATGGTTTGAGCGCGCCAACAGTGTAAAAGCAAAATCGGACAGCCTATACAACTTTGCCGACAAGCTCAAGACAAGCATCGCCAAAGAGGCCGACGGCAAGGAGGCCGACCTGCGCAACCTCAAAAACCGCGAAGACCTTGAAGCCGCAACATTCGTAATGCTCACCGGAAGAAACGGTGAGATGCTCCACAACGCCATTATAGAGTATCGTGAATTTATGGCCGGCCTTGTGGACAATCAGGCTCAGAAGGAGATGATTGTAAATTGTCTCAGCACAGACATACCCCAGGAGATAAATCTCCTCAACAAGAACTGGCAGGAGTATCATTTTGAGAGTATGCCCGCAATTGCTGCAATAACACTGCTTACAAAGATACAAAACGATGTCCGCTATGTCGAGGGCGAGGTCATACATATGCTTTCGAAGAATGTGGATATGGGTGACGTCCGCGTGAACGAGATAAAGGCTCTGGTTATACCCACATCAAAGCACATCGTACGCGGTGGCGACTTCTCGGCACAGATTATCCTTGCGGCAGTCGACTCAACACAGCGTCCACAGATATACATTGACGACACATTGCTCGACACCGAAGACGGCGAGTATGCAGTACGCTGCGACAGAACCGGCGATTACACACTCAATGGCTATATGCTTGTAAATGACGGTGCCGGTGTTCAGACACGATATGATTTCACACAGAACTACACCGTCGTAGACCCCACAGCAACTGTCAGTGCATCACTGATGAACGTGCTCTATGCCGGATATTCCAACCCCGTAAGTATCTCGGTTCCGGGAGTGCCTGCAAACAAGATTTCAGCAAGAATAACAAAAGGACAAGGCAGCATCAAAAGCGACGGCAAGAACGGTTACATCGTTGTGCCCACAAAGGTTGGAGAAGAGTTGATGATTGGAGTAACTGCGCGCAACGACGAGGGCCGGGACCAGAGTATGGGCGAATATGCTTTCCGTGTACGCCAATTGCCCGACCCTACACCATTCATTGAGTACAAGGACAAGGACGGCAACACACAGCGCTACCGCGGTGGCACAAAGTTCAGCAAACAGGCACTGATGAATACCGGCGGCATTGTTGCCGCCATCGACGACGGACTGCTGAACATCGGGTTCAAGGTTCTCTCGTTCGAGACCGTTTTCTACGACAATATGGGTAACGCCATACCACTCATATCACAAGGAGCATCATTCTCACAACAACAGAAAGATATGTTCCGCAATCTTGGTCGTGGCAAACGATTCTACATATCACACGTAAAGGCTATTGGCCCCGACAATGTAGAACGTCTCTTGTCGACATCACTTGAGGTTATTATAGACTAAAACAAAATTATAATATGCAGTACATAAGCAGAATATTAATCATCGCTGCGATGGTTTTGGTTGCACAGACAGCAGATGCACAGCCACCTGCACGCAAAGGCGACAACAAGAAGAGCAACAAGGCCGAGACGACCGCCGTTGTAGAACTGACAGAGAGGGCCAAAAGCCAGTACCCCGTGTCACAGACACCACAGGAGGTTGACTGGAAACGCGAAATATACCGTTCACTGAACCTTGAGAACGAGAAGAATGCACCGCTGTACTATCCGGTTGAGCAGATTGGCAACAACTGCAACCTCTTCACATTCCTTTTCAATAATATATTGAAAGGAAGTATCACAGCCTACAAGTACAACCTTGATGGCATTGAGCAATTTACCGAGGAGAACATCGTCACTCCGGTAGACCTGCTCGACAACTATCGTATCTATTACGAAGAGAAAGATGGAGAGCTCACCGTTGGCAAAAGCGACATTCCAAGTGCCGAGGTATTGAGCTATTACATCAAGGAGAGCCACTACTACGACCAGCGCACCGGCTCATACGGCAAGCGAGTAACAGCAATATGCCCTGTATTGCACCGTGCCGGGGAGTTTGGTTCAGAGGTGACAAAGTACCCGATGTTTTGGCTGAAGTATGACGACATAGCGCCACTGCTTACACAACAATACGTGATGACCAGCAGCCTTAACAACGTGATGTCCACAACCCTTGACGACTTTTTTAAGAAAGGATACTACGATGGCGAAATCTACAAGACAGTGAATATGCGCAACCTTGCCATTGCACAATATTGCAAGGATTCAGTAGCAGTCAAGCAAGAGCAGGAGAAAATTGAACAACAACTGAAAGATTTCCGCACAAATCTCTGGAGCACAAAGAGTGTTGCCGAGCTGAAACAAGACTCTATCAATGCAGCTGTTGCTGCAGCAAACGACACCATCAGCATTGCTGCCAATGACAAACCTGTCAAGAAAGAAAAGATAAACAGAAGCAGCACAAAGAGTAACGAAAAGAGAGCTGCAGTAAAAAAAGAGAAAACAAGCCCAAGCAAAAGCAAAAGCCGCAGTAGCAGTAGCAACGCAAAGCAATTGTCGGTACGACGCGAACGCAGATAAATATTTTCACACATAAAATCTTGTTTATTTACTTATTTTGTTGTTCTTTTACAACCGAAATAGGTATTGAGACAACATTGCCGTTAAATTTATCGACAATGTTGTCTATATTAACAACTAATATTATCAAGATATGAAAAAGATTTTTGGATTGTTTGCGGCTATTTGCCTTTTCACAGCAATGCCGGCAACTGCACAATTTAACTTTGGTATCAAAGCCGGAGTAAACCTTTCAGAGAAGCCTTCGCTTAACATCAATGAACTGAAAAACAGCCTACAGGGAAATACCGGCTGGTTTGTCGGCCCCACAGCAAAATTCATCTTCCCCGTTGTAGGATTGGGAATTGAAGCCAACGTACTTTATTCACAGGCAAATATCGAAGTAAATGGCCAAAACCTATTGAACCAGAGCATAGACATCCCATTGTATCTGCGCTATGAGATAACGCTTCCAGTAGTGAACAAGTTCTTGGAACCATTCGTCGCAGTCGGTCCACAATTCGGTTGGAACATCGGCAACAAGAATGTCTCAATCGACAATGTCATTGAAAATGTAACAGAGAACATAAAGTTCAAGGAAAGCAATATAAGCCTTAACCTCGGACTTGGCGTCATTCTCTTTGACCACCTGCAGGTACACGCAAACTACAACTTGGCATTGGGAAAAACAGCCGACGTAACGGCTACATATAAAGACAGCTCGCTGATAGACATCAGCAAGAACATCGCAGAGATGAAGTCAAATATCTGGCAGATTTCATTGGCGTATATCTTCTGACGTACACATCATAAAATATAATAAGCCGGCAGGTTTCTGTCGGCTTTACTTTTAGGTCACTCGCTTTTATATAATATTATATGAATGATACATATATTCCGTTGTTGAACAGAATAGGCATTGAGACAGAGAGCATAAATGCTATACATTGGATTAGCGTCATTCTGTGCATTACCCTGCTTTTCTTCGCAGGTAGTTTTATATGCAAAAAAATTGTCATACCAATAACAAACAGGATAACACGAGGGACACAGGCGGGGTGGGACGACATAATACTGAATACCACAACGCTGAAAAACTTTTGCAACCTTGTTGTTGGCATTGCATTGACAGCAATGCTTCCTGTTTTTATGCCAAAAAATTCTGCTCTTTTTGAGATAGCAACCAAAGTCTGCTATATTTATAACATTATAGTTTTTGTAGGACTTTGTTGCAGCGTACTGACATCACTTTATAAAATATCCAGCCAAGCAAAGAAAACAAAGAACCACACCTTGCAAGGAGTGTTCCAGATGCTGAAGATTATCATCATCTGCATTGGAGTGATTTTTGTAACCAGCATTGTCATCGACAAGGACCCCACCCGATTATTGGCCGGATTGGGAGCATCGGCCGCTGTACTTATGCTTGTTTTCAAGGACAGCATAATGGGACTGGTGGCAGGAGTGCAGTTGTCTGCAAACGATATGTTGCGCCCCGGCGATTGGATTACTATGGAAAAATATGGTGCTGACGGAATGGTACAGGAAGTATCACTGACCACTGTAAAGGTACAGAATTGGGACAAGACCATAACAACCGTTCCACCCTATGCGCTTGTAAGCGAATCATTCCAAAACTGGCGAGGAATGTTCGACAGTGGCGGCCGACGCATTAAACGCTCAATTTTCATCGATATGAACTCCATTGCATTCTGCAATGACAAACAGATGAAAGAGCTTGGCGACAAGGGGTTGTGCTGCAGTTACGACAACAGACCTGTGAACCTTACAGTATTCAGAGAGTGGCTTGAGGCTTGGCTGAAAAACAACCCCAAGGTGAACAAGAATATGATAACAATGGTTAGACAGTTACAGCCCACAGCCCAAGGATTGCCTTTGGAGTTGTATTTCTTCTTCAACGGCACAGCGTGGGTCGATTACGAACATCTACAATCAGAAGTTTTTGAATATATCCTGGCCACACTGCCCGAATTTGGATTAAAGGCTTTCCAGAGCCCTACCGGCAACGATGTAAAACAGTTTGTGGGTAACCAATAAAAACTCCTCATAAGAAAAGAAATAGCGTTTTTAAAACGCTATTTCTTTTCTTGTATAACCGTATAGAACTCTATATACTTTTCTTTGATGGCCGTTTCAAATCTCTTACGGGCTCCGGTAACATTTTTAACATCGGCAATCTCGCCATCGGCGGCAAGTTCAACAAGCTCAAGATGAAGAGCGTATGAAACCTCCAACAACTCTTCGGGGCTATTAGCTTTAAGAACTTTATCTGTAGCCACATCATACATCGTAACACAAGCCTTTGCCTCTTTACTGTCACCACAAGCCGACAACAACGATGCAAGAACAAGTAAAAGCAAAATATTTTTCATCTTACCCATCGTGGAAATATTTATATTTTGTGCAAAAATAGATATTTTATCGTTTCAAAACAACCCGATAGAACAATGACGCTTCGTGGATATTTTGCCATTTAGCGTCTTTTTAATAACTTCGCACCTATTATGAGCGAATTTGTCGATGTCATATTACCGTTGCCGCTGCCAGGAACTTTCACGTACAGCATCCCAAGCGATTTAAAAGGGAGAATACTCCCCGGATGCCGTGTAACTGTTCCATTGGGTAACAAAAAAAGTTATACAGCTTTGGTAACATCCGTTCACGACAATGAGCCAAACGGTTACACCATCAGGCCAATAAATGAGGTTCTTGACGAAACAGCAATAGTACTGGACCGGCAGATAAAGCTATGGGATTGGATTGCAAAATATTATCTCTGTTCACTGGGGGATATTTACAAAGCAGCCATACCTCAAGGACTGAAAGGAGAGTTCAAACCACGCACAGAGCAGCGAGTCCGTCTAACAGCCGAGTATCGCAATGAGAAGTGGATTAATTTGCTGATACAATCACTGAACCGTGCTCCCAGACAAAAAAGAGTGCTGATGACCTATTTGCAAGAGGCCGTTCCTTTTAGTGAAAACCCAAGAGAGATTTCAAAGCACAGGCTAATAGAACTGGCACAAGTGCAGCCTGCAATATACAAACAGTTGCAAGACAGAGGTGTACTTGAAAGCTACGAGGTAGAAATTGGCCGCCTTGTACACAACGACGAGCCGTGCCAACCGGTGAACACCCTTAACCCGGCACAGCAGAAAGCTTTCGATGAAATCAAAGAATCTTTTACACAAAAAAATGTAACGCTGCTGCACGGTGTCACATCAGCAGGAAAGACCGAGGTCTACATACACCTCATAAGTGAAGCCATCAAACGTGGGGAACAAGTGCTGTATATGCTGCCTGAGATTGCACTCACAAAGCAGATTGTCGAAAGGCTACGACGCGTGTTCGGCAACCGCATAGGGCTATACCACTCAAAATTCACCGATGCCGAAAGGGTTGAAATTTGGAAGAAACAGCTTGGCGACACTCCATACGACATTATTCTTGGTGTGCGCTCGTCACTGTTCCTGCCATTCAAGAACCTGGGACTGGTTGTTGTTGACGAAGAGCACGAGAACAGCTATAAGCAACAAGAACCCGCACCACGCTACAATGCGCGCAACGCTGCCATTGTCCTTGCATCGCTGTACGGTGCAAAAACACTGCTTGGCACAGCAACACCATCAATAGAGAGCTACTATAATGCAACAACCGGGAAGTATGCGCTCGTAGAACTAACCACCCGACACCGTGCAGTCCAGTTGCCGCACATAGAGGTCATAGATATGCAGGAACACATCCGCAAGAAATTGACAGTAGGCCCTTTCTCCGACCCCCTTGTCGAGGCAATGAGCGATGCTCTAAAGAAGAAAAGACAGATTATACTGTTCCAGAACCGCCGTGGCTACTCTCCACAGATAGAGTGCCGTACCTGTGGATGGGTTCCGCATTGCAAGCATTGCGACGTTAGCCTGACATTGCACAAGAATGCCAACAAACTGGTATGCCACTACTGCGGCTACACAATCCCCGCTCCGGTACATTGCCCCAACTGTGAGGGACGAAGTTTCACAACCCTGGGCTACGGCACAGAGAAAATAGAGGACGAGCTGCAAAACCTCTTTCCGGAGGCCCGCATAAAGCGAATGGACCTTGACACCACACGCACACGTACGGCATACGAAAAGATAATCAGCAATTTCCAGGAGGGAAAGGCCGATATTCTCATTGGAACACAAATGGTCTCAAAAGGACTCGACTTTGACAACGTAGACGTTGTCGGCATTGTCAATGCCGACACTCTGCTCAATTACCCCGACTTCAGAGCCACTGAACGAGCTTTTCAGTTGATGTCACAGGTTGCAGGCCGTGCCGGTCGTAAAAACGGACAAGGCAAGGTGTTGTTGCAAACGAAAATGACCGATGCTCCGGTTATTCCACAAATTGTAAGCAATGACTATGTAGCCTTCTACAACCAACAGCTGCAGGAGCGTATGCTATTCCATTATCCTCCTTTTTATCGGCTTGTTTACATCTATATGAAACACCGCGATGTGAGAGTAATAGAGGAGTTCTCGGAGCTTATAGGCCGGCGTATGCGCGAAATTTTCGACAACCGCATCCTTGGCCCCGACCTGCCGCCGGTAGCAAAAATAAAGCAACTGTACATTAGAAAAATTGTATTGAAAGTAGAAAATACCCTCTCACAGTACAAGGTTAACGAAGTGCTGAAGAACATACAACAGGCCTACTGCGAACAGCCTCGCTATCGCTCGGTGATTATGTACTACGACATCGACCCTGTGTAAACACTTTGCGTCTGCCGGTTTTTTATAAATAAATCTTAACACAACTCCAAAATCTTGGCTAATATTTTGCCTACTGCTATTTATTAGGTAAATTTGCACGATTTACAGACTCGTAGACGAGCTTGTTACGACAAGCAAATAAAAACATCACAAAATAATGAAACAGTTTAAAATTTGGAACAATGCCCTGGGATGGTTCACATTCCTTGTTGCGGCATTGACTTATTGCCTTACAGTTGAGCCAACTGCAAGTTTTTGGGATTGTCCCGAGTTCATTCTTTCGGGCAACAAACTCGAAATAGGACACCCGCCCGGCGCACCGTTCTTTATGTTGACTGCCAACTTCTTCTCAATGTTTGCCGCACCCGACAAGGTCGCGTATATGGTAAACATAATGTCAGCCTTGCTCAGTGCCGCAGGCATTCTGTTCCTATTCTGGAGCATCACACACCTGACACGCAAATTACTTGTCGGCAGCAGCAAGGAGATCACTGCAGGCCAGATGATAACAATTCTTGCTTCGGGACTTGTAGGCGCATTGGCATATACCTGGAGCGATACATATTGGTTCAGCGCTGTCGAGGGTGAGGTTTATGGCTACTCATCACTCTTTACAGCTGTCGTTTTCTGGCTTATCCTCAAATGGGAGGACAATGCCGATGCTGCACACAGCGACCGATGGCTGGTGTTGATTGCATACCTTGTCGGCCTGTCCATCGGTGTTCACCTGCTGAACTTGCTGTGTATCCCGGCAATTGTGCTTGTTGTCTATTACAAGAAATTTCCGAATGCAAACCTAAAAGGCTCGTTGCTTGCCCTAGCAGTATCGGCAGCCATCGTAGTCATCGTGCTCTATGGTATTGTTCCGGGCGTTGTAAAGGTTGGCGGATGGTTTGAGTTGCTGTTTGTCAACACACTCGGTTTCTCATTCAACACAGGACTTTACATCTACATTCTGTTGCTTTTTGCCACACTTGTTGCCGGTATATATTGTACAGAAAAAGAGAAGAGCCAAAATATAATCGCCGCAATCTTCACCTTGTCGATTGCACTGCTGGGCATTCCATTCTATGGTAACAGCATTGCCGGGAGCATAATACTTGGCATTGTAGTGCTCACAGCCATATACATCATCTGCACAAGGAACAAGGTATCATACAAGGGTGGAGAGATAAAGAACAGATACCTGATAGGCAACAGAGGATTCAACACATCATTCCTGTGCCTGTTGCTCATTATGATTGGCTACTCATCGTATGCCCTCATCGTCATCCGTTCATCAGCCAATACACCGATGGACCAGAACTCTCCCGAAGATATTTTCACTTTGGGCTCATACCTGAACCGTGAGCAGTATGGTTCACGTCCTTTGCTCTATGGCGAGTGCTTTGATGCCGAGGTAGACAGGACCGGCGACGGGGAAGCTGTGTCTGTAGAGACAAGCCCCGTTTATATGCGTGTTGAAAAGAAAAACGCATCCGACCCCGATGAATATGAGATTATCGACCACAACAGGGAGTATAAGTTTGTTCAGAATATGCTTTTCCCACGTATGTACAGCAGTGACCACGCCGGAGAATACGAGAGGTGGGTAGGCAAGTACATCAACAATACAAGACGAGCAAAATTCCCCGAGATAAGGAAACAACAACACAAGTCTATGGAGGTTAAAGTACCTACCCAGCTTGACAATTTGCGTTTCTTCATCAACTACCAGGTCAACCATATGTACTGGCGCTATTTCCTATGGAATTTTGTAGGACGCCAGAATGATATACAGAATAATTATGGTGAAAAGGAGTATGGTAATTGGATAACAGGATTTACGCTACTGGACAACCTGCGTTTAGGCAACCAAAGCAAACTGCCTGAGACCTTAAAGGAGAATAAGGGACGCAATGTGTTCTTCGCATTGCCTTTGATTTTGGGCATAATAGGTATTGCTTGGCAACTCAACAAAGGCAAAAAGGGCAAACAGCAATTCTGGGTTGTGTTTATGCTCTTCTTTATGACAGGACTTGCCATCGTGCTTTATCTTAACCAGACACCGCTGCAACCCCGCGAACGCGACTATGCGTATGCCGGTTCATTCTATGCCTTTGCTATATGGATTGGTATGGGCGTGGCAGGCATTGTCCACTACGTAGACAGAGTGCTCAAGAAATACAACAAGAAAGGCCAGCCACTGCTTGTAAGCAGCATTGTAGCCATAGCCTGCCTGTTCGTTCCATTGCAGATGGTTTCGCAGACCTGGGACGACCACGACCGTAGCGGCCGCTATGCCTGCCCCGACTTTGGAGAGAACTACTTGAACACACTCCCCGACGATGGTTGCCCCATAATCTTCACCTGTGGCGACAACGACACCTTCCCACTCTGGTATAGCCAAGAGGTAGAAGGTGACCGCACCGATGCACGTGTCTGCAACCTGTCGTATCTGCAGACAGACTGGTACATCGACCAGATGAGACGCCCAGCATACGACTCACCGAGCCTGCCCATCACTTGGGACAGAATAAACTACGCCGGAAACACGAACATATACGTATATGTGTTCCCGATGGAGGAGTTCATTATGCAGTACCGCGATGCCTTCCCCGAAAAGTTCAACAAGGCATTTGGTGAAAATCCTTTCGAGATGAACAAAATCACCAAACATTGGATTTTGGAGGCAAACGCCACAAAGAAATCCGAGGCACGAAAGATTGTTGATGAGATTATCACACTATACGAGAAAGCCATCAACGAAGGACGTTCGAGAAGGGAACGCATCGAGATACCCAAAAGCATCATTCCTTGCGAGAAACTCTACATCCCGATAGACCGGGAGGCTGTCAAACGCTCAGGAATGATTATTCCGGAGGAGTATGAGCACAATATGCCCGAATATATGACCATAGATATCAGCGACAAGAGCGCACTCTATCGCCACGAGCTCATCATCTTCGATATGCTCGCCAATGCAAACTGGGAGCGTCCGCTTTATATGTCAATGACCGTCGGTGAAAGAAACTACCCCGCCGTACTGACAAAATTCTTTGTCCACGAAGGATTGGCATATCGCATAACACCTTTTGATTGGAGCAAATTAGGATATGATACAAATGCCGGCGAATACCCTGTTGACATAGAACGTTTCAGCGATAATATCCTCAACCGTTTTAAATGGGGAGGCGTAAAGGAGCACAAGGAGTACTACGCCGACGAGACAATCAGAAGAATGATCAGCACCCACCGTAACCTTGTTGCACAGTTGGCGACAGATATGTTCAACAGCGAAATAGAGGATGCGAAAATTATCCCGGTATTGGAGAAAGTTTGCAACGAATTGCCAAGCGAGATTGTTCCCTACGACGCCTTGAGAGACAACATCGTTGCCATTGCCGACGTATACAACATCATATACAAGGTGCAGGAGGACTACAAGAAAGAGTCTGCACAGCCATCAGACAGTGAAGACCCCATCAGACAGGCTGTGATAAAGGAGTTGTATTTGGGCGATGACACCCTGGCTATGCTCAAGCAGAGACGCGACAACATTGCAAACGAGATACTCAAAAACGAAATTGAGCATATCGGTTGGTACAACACATTGAGAGCAGGAGAGATAAATGATGTAATGCTATATCACCGCGCATCACTTGTCAGCCACGCGTGGAGTTTGCTTGACAATGGAGAAAGCAGCGACATAGCCAGAGAAGAGCTTGTCGATATAATGTGCACCTGTTTCAACAAACAGGTTGAAATACTTGACAGAGTACGCAACAAAAAGGATGCCGAAATGAAAAGGATGGTTATTGGAAGCATCTACCAAACACTTAATGATTTAAACTTGTCAAATGCAGAAATGCAGAAAATAGGGAACGCATTAAAGCGTTTGATGAAACAAAGCAAATAAGTAATGTTAATAGAGCAAGTACCCGGTTTTGTACGCAACATTTTCCCAAAAGCATTGTGGAGAATGAACCCCGACGAGAAGGCCGTATACCTCACTTTTGACGATGGGCCAATCCCGGTCATTACCCCTTGGGTTGTTGACCTGCTTGGACAATACGGCATAAAAGCTACCTTTTTTATGGTAGGAGACAATGTGCGCAAACATCCACAGGAGTTTATGCAGGTTGTTGAAGCAGGGCACAGGGTGGGCAATCACACATTCAATCATTTGAAAGGATTGTTTACGGACACCAAGGAATATATTGCGAATGTAGACCAAGCCGACACCTTCATCCACAGTAACCTGTTCCGCCCGCCACACGGTCTATTGCGCCACCGCCAGTATAAACAATTGAGCAAGCGCTACCAGTTTGTAATGTGGGACCTTGTTACACGCGACTATAGCCGTCGCCTACAAGGAGAAGATGTACTTGCCAATGTTAAGAGACTTGTGCGTAACGGCTCAATCATCACATTCCACGACTCATTGCGCTCAGAGAAAAACCTGAAGTACGCCCTTCCACGCGCCATCGATTGGCTTCTTGAGCAGGGATACGAATTCAAGGTATTCGAATAATGACAAAAGAAGAACTCACCGCACACATCAAAGCCGAAGCATTGCGCCTTGGCTTTGATGTGTGCGGCATTGCAAAGGCAGAGGCCATCACCTCTGAAATTGCAGATACCTATAACCGGTGGATTGAACAAAAGAAAAATGCCACAATGCAGTACCTTGAGCGCAACTGTGACAAACGTTTCAATCCAACCCTGCTTGTCGATGGATGCAAAAGCATCATATCTGTCGCTATGAACTACGCCCCCAAACAAAACATAGAAGGTATTGCCAACTATGCACAGGGCAAGGACTACCACTGGATTATCAAGGACAGACTCAACAGATTGTTACAAAGCATCAACACAATAGCCCCGACAGAAGGTCGCGCTTTCTGCGATTCGGCACCTGTGTTCGAACGCTACTGGGCCGTAAAGGCCGGCATCGGTTTCATCGGCCGTAATCGCCAACTGATAATCCCGGGCAAAGGCTCAAGTTTTTTTCTTGGAGAGCTGCTCGTCGACATTGAGCTATGCTACGACACGGCCGAAGAGCGCAATCTATGTGGCAACTGCCACAAATGCATCGACAGTTGCCCGACCCAAGCACTGAGCAACAATGGGCTCGATGCAAACAGATGCATCTCATACCTCACCATTGAACATCGCGGCGAGCTACCGGAAAACATCGGTAAAATGATGGAAAATTGCTTTTACGGTTGCGACCGTTGTCAAGCCGTGTGCCCCCACAACCACTTTGCCACCCCCAACACCATCCCCGAGCTACAGCCAAGCGAAGCACTCCTGCAAATGAGCACGGAAAAATGGTATACACTCACCAAGCCCGAGTATAAAGCACTTTTCAAACACAGTGCAGTTGAACGATGTGGATATGAACAGCTAATGCGCAACATAGCTGCAATAAAAGCCAATGACAAAAAAAGTTCGTAAAAATATTTTTTATATAAATTTACACTACTTCCTATTTTTTTGTATTTTTACAACCCAAAGGAGAAAAAGGACTGAAGCCCGTTTCGCCCAAAAGAAACAAAGGTATTATGGTCAAGAAATTTGATTTTTTAGTTATCGGCTCTGGAATAGCCGGAATGAGTTATGCTCTAAAAGTTGCCAACAAGGGCAATGTCGCACTTGTATGCAAGACGACATTAGAAGACGCTAACACTTTTTTTGCACAAGGAGGTGTTGCATCGGTTACCAACAACCTAGTCGACAATTTCGACAAGCACATCGAAGACACGATGATTGCCGGTGACTGGATAAGCGACCGTGCAGCAGTGGAGAAGGTTGTGCGCGAGGCTCCGTCACAAATTCAAGCCCTCATTGATTGGGGCGTCGAGTTCGACCGCAACGAAAATGGCGAGTTCGACCTTCACCGCGAGGGCGGACACTCTGAGTTCCGCATCCTGCACCACGCCGACAACACCGGTGCAGAGATACAGCAATCACTCATCAAGGCTGTGCGCAAGCACCCCAACATTACAATCTTCGACCACCATTTCGCTATTGAAATTCTCACACAACACCACTTGGGCGTTGAAGTGACACGTCAGACCCCCGACATTGAGTGCTACGGAGCATACGTCCTTGACATCGCCACCAACGAAGTACACACATTCCTTAGTAAAATCACCCTTATGGCTACCGGCGGGTGTGGTGCCGTATACAAGACGACAACCAACCCCCTTGTTGCAACAGGTGACGGCATTGCAATGGTATACCGAGCAAAAGGAACGGTAAAGGATATGGAGTTCATACAATTCCACCCCACCGCACTATACAACCCCGGAGACCGCCCGTCGTTCCTCATCACCGAGGCTATGCGCGGATATGGCGGCATATTGCGCACCATTGACGGCAAGGAGTTTATGCAAAAATACGACCCCCGCCTGTCGCTTGCCCCACGCGACATTGTGGCAAGAGCTATCGACAACGAGATGAAGACACGAGGCGATGATTATGTTTACCTTGATGTCACACACAAAGACCCTGAGGAAACAAGACGTCACTTCCCAAACATCTACGAAAAGTGCCTCTCACTTGGCATTGACATAACAAAGGACTATATTCCCGTTGCCCCGGCTGCGCACTACCTTTGTGGCGGTATAAAAGTCGACCTCAATGCAGCATCCAGCATACACCGCCTGTATGCCGTCGGTGAATGCTCCTGCACAGGGCTGCACGGCGGCAACCGCCTGGCAAGCAACTCCTTGATTGAGGCCGTTGTATACGCCGACGCAGCCGCCAAGCACTCGCTTGCACACTTTGAAGAGTATAGCTACAAGGAGGAAATCCCCGAGTGGAACGACGAGGGAACAAAGATGAACGAGGAGATGGTGCTCATTTCACAGGACGCCAAGGAGGTGCAGCAGATTATGAGCACATACGTGGGCATTGTGCGCACCAACCTGCGCCTTAAACGCGCCTGGAACCGCCTCGACCTCCTGTACGAAGAGACCGAAGAGCTGTTCAAACAGAGCGTTGTGAGCCGCGAACTTTGTGAGCTGCGCAACATAATCAATGTAGGCTATCTCATTATGCGCCAGGCAATGGAACGCAAAGAGAGCCGCGGCCTGCACTACAACATCGATTATCCAAAGAGAGAACAATAAGAAATAATCACATTTTATACTTTGGCATTATTAATCGGGCACCTGCGTGTCCGATTAATTTTATTCATCAAGAAAAAGATTTTAGTTTTTTTATCACTTTGCTCCCAAAAACGCCATTGTTTTATAGTGTAAAATTGCACAAAAAAAGCTAACTTTGTAAGGAAATAAACCATCCATTGCCAAACACAATATAACACTTTGGCAATCAAAAAATTAGCATAAATTCAAAACACGCGAATATGTCAACAAAAAGAATTAAATCGGCATTGGTTTCCGTTTTCTACAAAGACGGTCTGGACGAGATTATCAAGCTGCTTCACGCAGACGGTGTTCAACTCATTTCAACAGGAGGCACACAACAGTTCATCGAGTCGTTGGGCATTCCCTGCACTGCAGTAGAGAGCCTCACAGGCTACCCATCAATTTTGGGCGGCCGTGTAAAGACCTTGCACCCAAAGGTGTTCGGTGGTATCCTCGGTCGCAGAGAACTTGAGAAGGACCAACAGCAGATGGCCGAATATGAGATTCCCGAGATTGACCTTGTGATTGTTGACCTCTACCCATTCGAGCAGACTGTTGCATCGGGCGCTCCCGAGGCCGACATCATCGAAAAGATTGACATAGGCGGTATCTCACTCATCCGTGGTGCGGCAAAGAACTTCAACGATGTTGTCATCGTAGCAAGCAAGGCACAGTATGCTCCACTCCACGAGATTTTGAAGAACAACGGTGCACAGACAACTCTTGAGGAGCGTCGTTTCTTCGCACGCGAAGCATTCGCAGTTTCATCGGCATACGACTCTGCAATCTTCAACTATTTCGACAAGGAGACAAACAGCGCGTTCCGACAGACAAACGACACTCCAATGTCTTTGCGTTACGGCGAGAACCCACACCAGAAGGGTGCGTTCTACGGCAACTTCAATGATATGTTGGAGCAGATTCACGGTAAGGAAATCTCTTACAACAACCTGCTCGACATCAATGCTGCAGTAGAACTCATCAACGACTTTGCAGGCGAAACAACTTTTGCAATCCTCAAGCACAACAACGCTTGCGGTTTGGCATCACGCCCAACATTGGCCGAGGCTTGGGATGCAGCCCTTGCAGGCGACCCTGTATCGGCATTCGGTGGCGTGCTCATAGCAAATGCGAATGTAGACAAAGCTACAGCAGAGAAGGTGAACGAGATTTTCTTTGAGGTAATCATTGCACCAAGCTATGATGCAGACGCTCTTGAGGTACTCAAGCAGAAGAAGAACCGCATCATCCTCATACAGAAGTCGACCGAAATGCCCGAGAAGACATTCCGCAGCGTGCTCAACGGTGTTCTTGTACAGGACCGCGATGCAAAGGTTGAGACTGCAGCCGATTTGCAGACCGTATCAAAGGTTGCTCCAAAGGCCGAGGAGATTGAGGATATGCTCTTTGCAAACAAGATTGTAAAGCACAGCAAGAGCAACGCAATTGTTCTGGCAAAGAACAAGCAACTCATTGCAAGCGGTGTGGGACAGACATCACGCGTTGACTCTTTGCGTCACGCAATTGAGAAAGCCGGCAACTTCGGTTTCTCACTTCAGGGCAGCGTGATGGCCAGCGATGCATTCTTCCCATTCCCCGACTGTGTACAGATTGCACACGAGGCAGGCGTTACTGCAGTTGTTCACCCGGGCGGTTCAATCCGCGACAAGGAGTCTGTTGACTACTGCGACGCAAACGGTGTAGCAATGGTAATCACCGGTTTCCGCCACTTCAAACATTAATTCTAAAAAACGAAAACAGGAAAATGGGTCTATTTTCATTTACAAAAGACGTTGCCATCGACTTGGGTACAGCCAACACCATCGTATCATACGATGGCAAGATTGTCGTTGACGAGCCATCGGTTGTAGCTATCGACGGAACAAAGAAGATGATTGCCGTCGGTAAGAAGGCAAAGCAGATGCACGAGAAGACCAACCCCAATATACAGACCATCCGTCCGTTGAGAGACGGTGTCATCGCAGACTTCTACGCTTGCGAAATGATGATGCGCGGTTTCATAGAAAAGGTGAATATGGGCAGTAAATTGTTCACACCTTCACTCAGAATGGTCATTGGCGTTCCTTACGGCTCTACCGAGGTTGAACTGCGTGCCGTACGTGACTCGGCAGAACACGCCGGAGCACGTGATGTATATCTGATTTATGAGCCAATGGCTTCGGCATTAGGTATTGGCCTTGACGTCCTTGCCCCCGAGGGTAATATGGTCGTTGACATAGGTGGTGGTTCAACCGAGATTGCCGTAATATCACTTGGCGGCATTGTTTCTAACGGCTCACTGCGCACCGCAGGTGATGACTTCACCGCCGACATCCAGGACTATATGAGCCGCCAGCACAACGTACGCGTCAGCGAGCGTATGGCCGAGCGTATCAAAATTCACGTCGGCTCTGCCCTCACCGACCTTGGCGACGAGGCACCACAGGACTATATTGTCCACGGTCCTAACCGCATAACAGCAATGCCTATTGAAGTACCGGTATGCTACCAGGAGATTGCACACTGTATCGACAAGTCAATCATAAAGATTGAGAATGCCATCATCAGCGCTCTTGAGCAGACACCACCGGAACTATATGCAGACATTGTACACAATGGCATCTACCTTGCCGGAGGAGGTGCACTGTTGCGCGGTCTCGACAAGCGTTTGTCCAACAAAATCAACATACCTTTCCACATCGCAGAGAACCCGCTCTACTGCGTTGCAAAGGGTACATCGCTTGCGCTTAACGACCTCACATACCCGTTCCTGATGAGATAAAAAAACAGAGAGCACCGTGCGGTCGATACTGGATATTCTAATCAAGCACAATCACTGGTTCTTATTCCTGTTACTGGAAGGAATCAGTATTGTGCTTGTTGTCTGTTTCAACAACTATCAGAAAGCGACACTATTCACATCGGCCAACAGCATTGCCGGAAATATCTACACGGCAATGACCAATGTCGACAGTTACTTTGGGCTTAAAGACGAGAATGAGGCCCTCATCAACTACAACAACGCGCTGATAAACGAGATTGAGGCTTTAAAAAACAGGCTAAGGAAATACGAAGACAGCACCTCAATTGCCGTCATAGAGCAGACATACCACAACGATGGTTTCTACTACAACACGGCAAAGGTAGTCAACAACTCCATCAACAAAATTAATAACTTCATAACCATTGACAAAGGTCTATCACAAGGGGTTGGTGACCAGATGGGGGTGTTCAACCACCAAGGCGTGATTGGCGTCACAGTCACGGCATCGGACAACTTCACAGTTGTAATGCCGTTGCTCAACAGCCGCAGCATAATAAGTTGCAAGGTAAAGGACAAAGCCTTGTGTACACTCAAATGGGACGGCAGTGACACACAGCGCTCATACCTCATTGACCTTCCACGCTATGAGTTGTTCGAAAGTGGAGACACTGTTGTAACAAGCGGTTTCTCGTCAATGTTCCCGGCTGGCATACCTTTGGGACAGATAGAACGTCTCGAAGACTCGGCCGACGGCCAGTCCTACCGTGCACAAGTAAAACTGTTCGTAGACTTTTCGAACATAGACAATGTATTTGTTGTCGGCAACAACAACAGAGAAGAGCAAAAACTTCTTGAAGAGAGCATAAACTAAAGAAATGACAAGCAGAACAATCATACGGGCAAGAAACTTTGTGCTCCTTGCATTGGCACAAGTCATCATATTCAGCCAAATACACCTCTTTGGCTATGCCACTGCTTGCATATTCACCATATTCCTGCTAAAGTTGCCACGCCACACCACACAGAACGAAGCAATCATCTGGGGTTTTCTCTTTGGTATAATAACCGATATATTCTGTAACACACCCGGCATCCACTCTGCAGCAGCAACAGCTATGGCATTTTCACGCAAATATATACTTGCCGCATTCACACACAAAGGACTACCGGACGACTTCATCCCGGGTGTAAAGAGCCTTAAATGGGGAGGATACATCGTATATGCAGCAATCTGCATCACAATGTTCTACGCGGTACTTTTCCCTCTCGAACTTTTCACCGTGAGACACATCACCACGCTGCTCATAGGCACAATCAGCAGCACCGCTCTCACAATGTTATTCGCAGTGGTAGTAGAGTTCTTTGCTCCAAATAAATGACAATATGAAAGACAACAGCTACGAAAGCCGCAAGTACATATTGTCGGGAGTTATCCTATTGGTATTCATCACATATCTGTCACAGCTATATACACTACAGATAAACAGTGACGACTACAAGAGCAAGGCCGACAGCAATGCTTTCTACAAGAAGACACTCTACCCGTCACGCGGACAGATGTATGACCGCAACGGAGAGCTTTTGGTGTACAACAAGCCAGCATACGACATCACATTCATTCCACGCGAAATCAAGGGAGTCGACACACTTGAGCTATGCAACACATTGGGCATAAGCATTGAGGAGTTTACGCAACGTATGGAACGTGTAAAGAACAGGAAATACAATCCCGGCTACTCACAATACACAGAACAGGTATTTATGACACAAATACCAATGGAGGAGTTCGCAGTGTTCCAGGAGAAGAATTTTCTGTTTAAAGGCTTCTACATACGCAAGAGATACATCAGGCAATACAATCACGGAGTGGCCGGTGTTCTCTTTGGCGACGTTGGTGAAGTATCACAAAGACATATAGACAAAGACTCATATTACCAACAGGGAGATTACATCGGCACACAAGGACTTGAAGCATCATACGAAAAACAGCTACGAGGAGAAAAAGGAACGGAAGTACTTTTGCGAGATGCACACGGACGTATACAAGGCAAATATAACAATGGAACATTCGATACCCCGGCCGTCAGGGGCAAGAACCTCACACTTAGCCTTGATATCGAACTGCAGATGCTTGGAGAGCGCCTGTTGCAGAACAAGATTGGCAGTATTGTGGCCATAGAACCCGAGACCGGAGAAATCCTCTGTATGGTATCATCGCCATCATACGACCCGGCATTGCTCACCGGACGAGACCGAGGAAAAAACCACAAAGAGCTATCCAAGGACAAGAACAAGCCACTGCTTAACCGCGCCATAATGGGAACATACCCGCCCGGTTCAACATTCAAGACATCCCAGGCTGCAATGTTTCTGGAAGAGGGAGTCGTAACACCACAAACTGCATTCCCTTGCAGTATGGGATTCGTTTTCAACAAGTTCCGCCTTGGATGCCACGCGCACTCATCGCCGACAGCGCTGAAAGAGGCTATCGCAACATCGTGCAACGCCTACTTCTGTTGGGGATTGCACCGAATGTTCTCTATGAGCAAATATGGAGGCACAAAGGCGGCAATGAACAAATGGCGCGACTATATGGTGTCAATGGGTTTCGGGTACACCCTGGGCGTTGACCTCCCGGGAGAGGTAAGAGGAATGATACCAAATGCCGAGTATTACACACGCCACTATGGAAACTATTGGCGCGCAGTAACCGTAATCAGCATATCGATAGGACAGGGCGAGGTAACACTCACACCGCTTCAGATAGCAAACCTTGGAGCAACAATTGCCAACAGGGGCAGATACATCATACCTCACATAGTGAAAGAGGTTGAGAACGACACAATTGCAAGCAAATACCTCACCCCAAAGAGCACAATGGTAAGTCCCTCGTCCTACGAAGAGGTTATAAAAGGTATGCGCCACGCCGTAATAGGCGGAACTTGCCGCGCAGCCAACATTCCCGGCCTTGAAGTCTGCGGAAAGACAGGAACAGCCGAGAACAAAGGGAACGACCACTCCGTATTTCTTGGATTTGCACCGATGAACAATCCCAAGATTGCTGTTTCCGTTTATGTAGAGAACGGAGGTTTTGGTGCAGAGTACGGAGTTCCCATTGGGGCATTGATGATAGAAAAATACCTTAACGGTAATTTGAGCGAAGAGAGCGAGAAAAAAGCCGAAAGCATCTGCAATAAAAAGATTTACTATGGAAAGGAAGAGCGATAACATATTCAAAAGAGTGGATTGGCCTACCATAATACTGTTTGCAATGCTTGCTATAATGGGTTGGCTTGCAATATGTGGCTCCACGCACAGCTACATAGACAGCGGATTTGCCGACTTTTTCAATCAGGGTGAACGAAGCGGCAAGCAAGCTATGTGGATGGGAGTATCACTCTTATGCAGCCTGATATTATTATGTATACCCAAACTCACATACCGTAACCTCTCTATTATAGTATTTGCAGCTACAATGCTTTTGGGCATACTAACCATTTTTATTGCCGATGACACCAAAGGTTCCGGCTCGTGGATCTCTTTTGGTTCTTTCAAAATACAACCTGCTGAATTTATGAAATCAGCCACAGCGCTGATGCTTGCGGCTTTCATTGGAAAAAGAGAGTTCAAAATGAGCAACAACAGCGACTTTCTTAAAGCGGTAGGAATCATATTGCTGCCAATGCTTATTATAATTGCGCAAAAAGAGACAGGCAGCGCACTGGTATATCTGGCGCTGTTTCTTGTGCTCTACCGAGAAGGTATGACAGGAATTTTCCTGCTCACGGGTATAAGCGCCATCGTCTACTTTGTGGTTGGAATAAAGTTCGACAGCACAATAATGGAAAAGCTGTCCATAAGCATAGGACAATATGCCCCCACCGTAATAATACAGATAATCTCCATTTCGTTGGTAAAGTTCTGGTGCAAGGACAGCAGGACATTCATCACTCTGCTTGCAACAAATGCTTCCTTTACATTATTATCATATTGGGTTGCAATATACCTTGTCGAATTCAACATAATGATAACCCAATACCTTCTTTTGGCATTCGACGTCATATACCTGCTTTTGCAGACAAGATTACAAAAGGAGAAGAAGAACCTCTGGGTAGCCCTGTATATCGTTGGAGCTATAGCCTTCAACTACTCTTGCAGCTATGTTATGCAGAATGTATTGCAGCCACATCAAAAGATAAGGATAGAGGTTCTATTGGGACTCAAGGAAGACCTTAGCGGAGCCGGCTACAACGTACACCAGTCCAAGATTGCCATTGGCTCGGGCGGAGTCTTTGGAAAGGGGTTCCTGAATGGCACACAGACAAAACTGAAATATGTGCCCGAACAGGACACTGATTTCATATTCTGCACAATTGGCGAAGAACAGGGATTTGCAGGCTCGGCGTTCGTGTTGACAATGTTTGTAATATTCATATTAAGAATAATACACCTTGCCGAAAGGCAAGACGACCGTTTTGGAAGAGCATACGGATATGCCGTCGCCTCGATATTTTTTCTTCACTTCACCATAAACGTAGGGATGGTACTTGGACTTGTCCCGGTTATAGGCATTCCTTTGCCGTTTTTCAGCTACGGAGGCTCATCATTCCTTGGGTTCTCCATACTGCTGTTCATATTCCTGAGAATTGACGCCGACAGAAGTGTCAACAAATAAACAGGCTCACATTTCAATATTGGCAAGCCTCAAACCAACGTCAAAGACATCCTTCAGAGAGTCGACATCCATAATGTGCGTAACCTTGAACAGAAGCGTGTCCACCGGAGAGACTGCAACCGTTACCGGCTCACTGCTGTTTTGATATATTGTTCCCGCAGTGTACCCTAATCTGCGTCCATTGTCATCATACATACAGCAACAAAGAGTATCTACCGACAACAAAACGCTGTCACGGGCTCTAAATGTCTCAACACAAGCATAAAGGTTCTTAAACCTATAATCTGCGCCATATCTCACCTGAAGAGTAACATCCATAGCCTCACCACCGGAGACAAGAGCGCCCGGCTCATAAAGGAACGACAAAGTGTCGCCGGCCATCCAGCCTGCATCATCCACCTGTTCAAAGCGATGATAAACCGTTCCATCGCACGACACAAGCAACAGGACAGCAAGCAAAAGAGTCTTAATTCTCGGCAGAAGCACCCTTCTCTTTATCTCTTTTTGCATTGCCCTTTTTCGAGTCATTACGGTTTCCACCACCTTTACGGCGTTTCTTATTGTTGCGGTGAACGCTGTCGAAACGGTTGATATTCTCTTGCTCAAGCAAATCGGCCGAACGTTTGGACTCTTGAACCGACTCATTGTTCAAACTATCGGGACGCTCTCCACGCTTATTCATCTCTATCACAGCAAAAGCCCTGCGCCCTGTTATTGTGACAAGATTTGCAGGAATATGCTTGTCTGTCGAGTATGTAACCTCACCGCGCATAATATCGCACTTGAAGAAATAGTATGTACCATCCTTTGTCTCCAGTTCAATGTCGCGTTGCGGCAATCTCTTTGATGCCTCTACATAAGCATCGACCTCATAATTGAGGCAACATTTGAGCTTTGCACACTGCCCGGCCAGTTTCTGTGGGTTGAGCGACACATCCTGGAAACGCGCAGCAGCAGTTGACACCGACACAAAATTGGTGGTGAATGTCGCACAGCAAAGTTCCCTGCCACAAGGACCGATACCACCAATACGTCCGGCCTCCTGACGGGCACCAATCTGTTTCATTTCAATCTTCACCTTGAAAACGTCGGCAAGTACCTTTATGAGCTGACGGAAATCGACACGATTATCTGCTATATAGTAGAATATTGCCTTCAAACCGTCACCCTGGTACTCCACATCACCGATTTTCATATCAAGCGCAAGGTCCTTGGCTATCTGGCGCGAACGTATCATAGTATCGTGCTCACGCGCCTTAGCCTCCTCATATTTCTCCATATCTACAGGACGGGCCTTGCGATATATGCGTTTGAATTCGCTCTCGGGGGTAAGGCGGGTCTTCTTCAACTGCAAAAGCACCAAACGACCCGTCATAGTCACCTTGCCTATATCGTGACCCGGGCTGGCCTCGACAGCAACCACATCGCCCTTCTGCAAAGGTATGTTATTGCTGTTCCTATAATACCCTTTACGTGTATTCTTGAACTGCACCTCTACAATATCAGTGTACTCCTCATTGCCGGGCACAGCCGCAAGCCAATCAAAAGTGTTGAGTGGCGCATCCATCTTACCGCATCCCTTACAACAGATACCGGCACAGCCATTATTCTCTTTATATCTTTTTTCCATTTATCTATTTTTTATCCAAACAATCATCCTCAACGACATATCGAAGAAGACCATTTTTGCATTAACATTCTGTTCTATGTGTCTCTGGGTCTCAGAGAGTTCTTCCATTATACCGAAGATATTGCGTTCATTCACAAAAGGCGAGAACCTCACAGAGAAATTACGTTCGGCTTGCGACATATAAAGCATATCATCCTCTTTGAAGTTCATAATAAAGTTCTCGCGTATCATACGCTGACAATACTCAAGCAGACGTTTCTGCCTCTCACGCCCCATTGCCGCAACCTGCTCGCTCCAAGCTTTCATCTCCCTGATATTGCGGGCGTAAGCCACTCGCATAAGTTGCATAAAGAGGTCGAGATATAACGCCTTCTCTTCGCTGACCGACAACATCTCCTCGGCCTTTTCCCAGTTTCCTGCACTCTGCTGCGCCACAACCTTTGCATCATCAAAAGCAAGTCCATAACGCGCAACAAGCGCATTCTCTATGTCGGTTCGAGCTATTCGGGGAACATCGATACGCTGTGTTCTACTCAATATCGTAGAGATGATTTTGTCGGGTTCTTCCGATACAAGCAAGAACAAAGTCTTGTGCGGTGGCTCCTCAATAATCTTCAACAACTTGTTCGAACCGGCCTCTTTCATCTTCTCGGGCAACCATATAACGACAACCTTCCAGCCACCTTCACGCGACTGCATAGACAGCTTGTGCAAAATCTCACCGCTCTCGCGTTCATATATCATCGGCTGCTGGTTCTCGACATCCAACTTTGCAAGCCAATCGTCATAACTGAAATAGGGATTTTTCAGCAACAGTTCCCTCCACTCAGCAATATAATCATCACTAACCGGAGCACTATCGCTTGAACTGTTTTTTCTCTTCTTTACAGGAAAGACAAAATGTAGGTCGCTATGTATGTATTTGGATAATTTCACGCAAGCCGGACAAGCGCCACAAGCATCACCACCACCATTACCACAAAGCAGATAATTCGCAAGCGCAATGGCAATAGGCTGTTTGCCGTTACCCTGCGGACCTGTTATGAGAAGGGCGTGCGCGAGTTTGTTCTCGTCGACACTGCGACGCAGCCTGTCGACAATGTCCTTTTGCCCAATTATATCCTTAAAAAACACCGCCATCAGAATATCGCTTTAGCTATGTTATAAACACTGTCAAACGCATTGAGCGTATAGAAGTGCAAGCTTGGTACACCGTGCTCCATAAGTTCTCTGCACTGCTGCACTCCCCACTCACAACCAACCTGTGCCACCGCGGCATCATCCTTGCATTTCACAAGCTCATTCACCAGTTCTGTAGGCAAATCCACACGGAAAGTCTTTGGCAACACATTCATCTGCGAAAGACGATGTATAGGCTTTATTCCCGGGATTATAGGAATATTTATACCCAAAGCCCTTGCACGCTCCACAAAAGCAAAATACTTTCTATTGTCGAAAAACATCTGCGTAACAGCGTATGCAGCACCCTCGTCGGCTTTCTTTTTCAAGACAGCAAGGTCACTCTCCATATTAGGCGCCTCTTCGTGTTTCTCGGGGTAACAGGCCACGCCACAAGAAAAAGGGACTCCCGGCTCTTTGATTGGTGTACCATCAACAAAAAAGCCTTCGTTGAAACGGTTCACCTGACGCAACAAATCTATTGCATACCTGTTGCCACATTTGGCCGGAGCTGTATTCGCGTCACCCTTACATCTGTCGCCCTGCAACACCAAGATGTCGGTAATCCCCGACAATTGCAAATCTATCAAGGCATATTCAGTATCCTCAAGCGTATAACCGTTGCACAATATGTGGGGTACAACAGGAACACCAAAACGATGATGTATTGCCGCCGCAACAGCCACAGTTCCTGGACGACGACGTATTGAACCCAACCTGTATGTGCCATCGCCAAGGCTCTGATATACAGGTTCGCTGTGATGAGTCGTTATATTTATACAAGCGGGATTAAACTCCATAAGACGGTCTATATTCCCAAAAAGTCTGCCGGTACCCACGCCTTTCAATGGCGGGAGCACCTCAAACGAGAAAGCCGTTTCTGAAGATGAATTTATATAATCGATTACACGCATATCTTTTTCTCTTTCACAAGGACGCAACAAGCCCTTTCATCACAAATACAAAGATAATGCAAGACAAGGAAGAAATCAAAAAAGTTCAACGTTTTTTGTCTATTTTGGAAGAGCGAAAACACTTACAACCGGCCACACACCCCACATCACCCAATGCGTGCACTGTCACGCAGAACCAAGAGCCCCTCAGGACCTGTATTGAACAGCAAATCAATAATACTCAATGATTGAGCAAATCCATTGCGCTGCGCAAACACTTGATAATAGGGCTGCGACAGCCCCTCTTTCAATGCCGCCAAAGCTTTTGGCTCGGCAATATCCCGAAAATCGACAGCCGATGTGACACGAACAGCCTCATCAGACAGGAATTCCACAGGTTTCTCCAAACCAATAAGCTCACTCACCACACTATGCAGACGCAGATTGAAATCCATCAGAAAACCGTCGCGTTCCTCGTAGAAATGAGCAAAATCATCGGCATAATACTCAAAAAAAGGACTCTTGCGGTATGCACTCACTATGGCATTCCAATGCTGATGACGCCAATTGCCGTGTTCACTGATGCGCACATCACGCATAGCCACACTACCCCCATTATGGACAACAGGTATTGTCAACGGCAACACCCCGCTCTCGGCAGCAATCATCGCACGGTTACGATAGGTCTGCTTCACAAATGGCGACACATCGTCCACCACAAGCGCCTTGGCCGAATACAACTGCACGTATAGAGGCACCGGTGCAAAATATAGAGGATGAACAATAATTTTCATCATCACATCAGTTGAACGAACCTACACCGCGGAGCATACGTTTCCAACGCACCTTGCCATCAAACCATCCACGGTCCTTGTCGAGCGAAAGCCACACGAAAAGAGCCTTGCCCACGATATGATCCTCGGGAACAAAACCCCAGCAACGAGAATCCGCGCTATTGTGACGATTGTCACCCATCATCCAATAGTAATCCATTCCAAAGGTGTAGCTGTCAGCCTCCACGCCATTGATATATATCTTTCCATCCTTGACATCGAGCGTGTTACCCTCGTATGCCACAATAGGACGCTCATATATGGCAAGATTGTCAAGTGTCAGTTTCACACTCTCACCACGCTTAGGAATCCACACCGGGCCGTAATTATCGACACTCCACCCCTTGTTGCCATTGAGCGGATATATACCGAAAGTAGAGTTCTGATTTGCAATCTTTATACTTTTACACAAACGGCTGTCGGCCATTAGAGATTTGTAGGCATCATCGGTCAACGGCAACTGCCCCACAACCACAGGCCTGTTTGCCTTGCGCAAAGCATCAACAAGGTCGCGGGATATATCAAGTGCCGAGCACAAGTCATCGGTCAAATATTGCGGATACACAACCTGTAATGCCGCCAAATCATCTTTGCTTATACCAAGCTCACGACGCTGCTCCTCGGACAACTGACGCATCAACACGACATTGTAGTTGAACTGCACATTGTTCTGCTGCGAAATCTCCTTTCCATCAATGAACACAGCCTTATCCTTTATTTCAAGCACTTCACCCGGCAAGCCTATACAACGTTTCACATAGTTTTCACGACGGTCAACCGGACGGTTTACAACCTCGCCAAAATCCTGCGGACGAGACTTTATGAATTCAAAACCGTCGTTATATATCTTTTTATACGCAGAATATGCCGGCTCTGCAGGCAGAGTATCAACCCCTTGAGCCTGTTTGTCAAGTTCAAGACCATAAGCATAACACATTGTATGGACATCAATCACGGCTGGGTTGGTGGTAGCCACATCTCCGGCCGGATAGTTGAACACCACAATATCCCCACGCTCAATCTCCTCAATCCCGGATACACGTTCATAATCCCACTGCACCGCATCGATATAACTCTTTCCACCGACAACCGGCATTGTGTGCTGTGTAAGCGGCATACTGAGCGGGGTTTGCGGTTTACGTGGACCATAATTCAGTTTGCTCACAAAAAGATAATCACCCACAAGCAGCGTCTTTTCCAACGACGATGTTGGGATTACATAATTCTGAAAAAAATATATGTGGACAAAATAGACCGCTACCAAAGCAAACACAATCGAATCCACCCAACTCATAATGTCACGGGCAGTCTTGCTCTTCAACCCCTTCCACCACTTCCAGGGAACAAGACGTGTTGTATAATTGTCTATTATGAACGGAATAACAATCACGCCCAACCAACTTTTCACCCAAACAAGGAAAGCTATATAAAGCGCAAGATATACACACATTTTAATGAGCGCCTTGCGGGTTGTCTTTACAGTCCTGCCTAAAAAGTCAAATTCCAAATCCATAGGCAACAGTTTTTAGAAATCCAACAAATCCTTCATACCAAGCAAACCGCTATGTCCGACAGTATACTCTGCCGCAATCACAGCACCCAATGCAAAACCGTTACGGTTGTGAGCATCGTGAGTGATGGTTATGGTATCTTCGTCCGAGCCGTAGGTGATGGTGTGGATACCGGGCACCTCGTCGCGGCGTATTGCATCAATCTTAATCTCGGCAGGTCGCGGAACTGCACCCTTTGTCACAGTGCCGTCGGGGTTGGTAAGGTCGCCCATCACCCAATTGAACTTGTGACCGATGTTCTCAAGAATACCCTCGGCCAGGGTTATCGCCGTGCCGCTGGGGGCATCGAGCTTGTGAATGTGATGTGTCTCCTCAATCTTGACCCTGTAGTTATCGAAATTGCTCATTATTCGGGCGAGATACTTGTTCACAGCCGAGAATATTGCCACGCCAAGACTGAAGTTGCTCGACCAAAAGAGAGTCTTTCCCTCCCTCTCACATTTTTCGCGCATCTCGGCCTCGTTCTGCTGAAACCACCCCGTACTGCCACTCACCACCTTGACACCGGCGTTCATAGCCTCAATACAATTGCCGTATGCAACGTGCGGAGCCGTAAATTCAATGGCAACATCGGCGCTTGCAAAAGCCTCGCCTTTAATATCATCGTGATTGTGGACATCAATTATCGATACAATCTCGTGTCCTCTCTCAAGAGCAATCCTCTCAATAGTCTTGCCCATCTTTCCATATCCTATAAGAGCTATTTTCATACTATCATTTTTTACAATTGCGAAGATAACTAAAATTTTACTTAAAAACTTCTTTTTAAATATAAATAACAAAAAAAGAGCAGCCCTCAAGCCGCTCTTTTCACTTTTATTTCTTTTGCATTTTCCGCGTAAGCCACCTTCTTACAGGCTCATCATACAACTTCAAACAAAGAAATGCAAGCAGGATACTTGAAAAGACAACAAGCATTGCAACGCCCAGACACTCCTGCAACGTGTAATATTTTTTCTCAATGAGCCAAGCATAGAAAACATACATTATCGGATAGTGAACAATGTAAAGCGGATAGGACAAATCGCCAAGCGCCTTACTCATTTTTGACATATAGGAGCCACCTGCACCGCCACAAGCACCCAGCCACACAATAAACGGAAACACAACGGCAATGCAAACAAACTCATACAGACTGTTGACGCTTATGTCTGAATTTTTCAAAGGTGAAATGTATGGTGCAGCAAAAAGGAAGACAAGCATCACACTACATATCCAGAATGCACCTTTCACTTTGCAGGGTTTGAATGTACGTGCAAGCAACATACCCATCGTAAACGGGAAGAGCATACGTACCAACCCACCCCAAAAGTTCACCTCATCTATTGTCCAACCGACTCCGACCATATCATACCCCGACACATCCCCGACAAAGAACCACGAATGCAGGCAGCCTAAGACAACCGCCAAGATTGTAAGTATTTTTGTAGAGAGGCGACGGATAATAAGCGCATAAAGGATATTGCCGATATACTCAAAGAAGAGCGACCAGGCCGGGCCGTTGAGCGGGAACATCTCGCCATTTCCACGCACCTCGTATGGCACACCGGGAACGGCCGGAATCATAAACATTGCAAGCAACATCGCAACCATCACCCAACCTGTCGGAGCTGTTGCTCCATCCCATTTTTCAAAGCCCACAAAGGCAAATGCAAGCACACCAATGAGCGCACCCATTACAAGCATCGGATGCAGACGCACGAGACGACGCTTGAAGAACTGCCACGTACTCATTTTTGCCCAACGGTCGTCGTAGGCATAACTTATCACGAAACCCGAAAGGATAAAGAAAAAATCCACAGCAATGTGCCCGTGATTGAGCGTGGTTATCAGACCGTCGCCGGCACCGTTCGTCGCCCGGGCAAAGGCAAGCCCCTCAAAGACGTGATAGAAAAGCACAAGAATAGCCGCCACGCCACGCAAACCGTCGAGCAACTCGTAGTGGGGTTTTGTATCGGCAAACCCGGCCGATGGAATTGTGTTTTTTTGCATTCTGTTTTTATTTTTGTGTGTAATACTTGTTTTGTGCAAAATTAGCACAGACTTACTTTTAGAAAATAACAAAGATAACATTTTTTACATTACTCTAACAAAACGTGCCCTCGTTTATGTACCAAAGCGAACATAATAGCACACTTTTCTCGCGCGCTTGCCCGCTTTTTAAAATAAAATAACTAATTTTGTCGTTTAGCGCGAGACACCGGTCTCCGGTAACGGCAAAAAACAAACAAAAAAAAGACAAAAGATATGGAAAAGAAATTCAAAAGAACACTTGTGACATCGGCCTTGCCATACGCAAACGGCCCTGTACACATCGGACACCTTGCAGGCGTGTATGTACCTGCCGACATCTACGTACGCTATTTGCGTCTCAAGGGCGAGGATGTACTCTTCATCGGCGGAAGCGACGAGCACGGCGTGCCCGTTACACAGCGTGCCCGCAAGGAGGGTATCACTCCACAGGACGTTGTTGACCGTTACCACGGCATCATCAAGGAGAGTTTTGAGGGATTCGGCATTTCGTTCGATGTATACAGCCGCACAACATCCGAGACACACCATAAATTCGCATCGGAATTCTTCCGCAAACTCTATGATGACGGCAAGCTCGTGGAGCAGACCTCAAAACAGTTCTACGATTTAAAGAACGAAAAGTTCCTTACCGACCGTGATGTTGTGGGCGAGTGCCCCTACTGCCACAAACAGGCTTATGGCAACCAGTGCGAGGAGGGATGTGGCCGCGCACTTGAACCTACCGAGCTAATAAATCCACGCTCAAAGGAGACCGGCGAAGCTCCTGTACTCAAGGAGACAAAGAATTGGTACTTGCCACTCAATGAGTACCAGCAATGGTTGAAAGAGTGGATTCTGGAGAACCATAAAGAGTGGCGTCCAAACGTCTATGGACAGTGCAAGAGCTGGCTCGATATGGACCTGCAGCCACGCGCTATGACACGTGACCTCGATTGGGGAATACCCGTACCTGTTGAAGGAGCCGACGGCAAGGTGCTCTATGTGTGGTTCGACGCACCTATCGGATATATCAGCAACACAAAGGAGCTGTGTGACAAAGCCCCCGAAAAATATGGCACCTGGGAGCAGTGGTGGCAGAACGAGGATACACGCCTTGTACACTTCATCGGAAAGGACAATATCGTGTTCCACTGCATCATTTTCCCTGTAATGATGAAGGCTCACGGCAAGTATGTGATGCCGGACAACGTGCCAAGCAACGAGTTTCTCAACCTTGAGGACGACAAGATTTCAACCTCACGCAACTGGGCCGTGTGGTTGAACGAATACCTTGTGGATTTCCCGGGCAAGCAGGACGTGCTGCGCTATGTACTCACAGCCAATGCCCCCGAAACAAAGGACAACAACTTCACTTGGAAGGATTTCCAGGCACGCAACAACAATGAGCTGGTAGCCGTATACGGAAACTTTGTAAACCGCGCTTTGGTACTCACAAAAAAATATTTCGATGGCAAGGTGCCCGCTTGCGGTGAACTCACCGACTATGACAAGGCAATCATTGACGAATTTGTGAATGTAAAGGAGAGAGTGGAGAACCTGCTCGACCAGTACAAATTCCGCGAGGCACAGAAAGAGGCTATGGAGCTTGCACGCATCGGCAACCGTTACCTTGCCGAGACCGAGCCGTGGAAGTTGGCAAAGACCGACCTCGGCCGCGTAGCAACAATCCTCAACCTATCGTTGCAGCTTGTGGCAAACCTCTCTATCGTATTCGAACCATTCCTGCCGTTCAGCAGCAAGAAACTGCGCCAAATGCTCAACATTGAGAACTTCGAGTGGGCAAGTCTCGGCAGCACAACACTGCTTGCCGAAGGTCACGGACTTGGCGAGGTGGGCCTGCTCTTCGAGAAGATTGAAGACGAGACAATACAGGCACAGCTTGACCGCTTGGAACGCATAAAGAAAGAGAATGAGGCAGCCAACTACAAGGCAAACCCCATTCGCCCCGAATGCACATTCGATGATTTTATGAAACTTGATATGCGCGTAGGAACAGTGCTTGAATGCACCAAAGTTCCAAAAGCCGACAAACTGTTGCAATTCAAGATTGACGACGGATTGGAGACACGCACAATACTCTCGGGCATTGCAAAGCACTTCAACCCCGAGGAGCTTGTTGGCAAGCAGGTATGCTTCATAGCCAATCTGCCTCCACGCACAATGCGCGGCATTGTGAGCGAAGGAATGATTCTCAGCGCCGAGGACAATGAGGGCAAGCTTTCATTGCTCACAGTTACACCCGCTGCAAAACCCGGCAGCGAAATAAAATAATACACCTGTAATTCTGAGCGGAGCGAAAAAATCTTAAAGGTTTCTTCACTCCGTTCAGCCATAACATCAAGGAAAATAAAAAACAATGGCAAAGGAAGGCTCTGCACATAATCTGAAACACACCGTCGCAAAAGGAATGTTTTGGGCCAAAAGGCAATCGAGCAATGACTAAAGGCTACAACACACATAATCTGAAACACACCGTCGCAAAGGGAATGCTTTGGGGCGGCGTGAGCAATACCGTGTGCCAGTTGCTGAGCCTTCTCTTCGGCATATATCTGGCACGCATTCTTGGACCCGAAGATTACGGTCCCATTGGAATGCTCGCCATTTTCACAGCAATTGCCGGCTCCTTGCAGGACAGCGGCTTTGTAGCAGCAATTGCCAACCGCAAGACAGTGACACACGATGACTATAATGCAGTCTTCTGGTTCAATATCATCATCTCGTTGCTGATGTATGCCGGGCTCTATTTTTGTGCTCCGCTTATTGCAGAATTCTTCAACCAAAGCATCCTTATCGACCTCTCAAGATACAACTTTCTTGGATTTGTAGTTGCCGGATTCGGCATTGCCCCATCGGCCTATCTGTTCAGAGAACTGAAAGTCAAGCAGAAATCGATATCGCTGATACTTGCCATCACTATCTCCGGAATAACAGGCATCATCCTTGCCCTGAACGGTTACTCATACTGGGGAATTGCGACACAAAGCATCGTATACGTGCTTGTCAGGAGTGTGGTTTGCTGGTATTTTACTCCCTGGCGACCGAGTTTCAAAATAAACTTTGCGCCATTGAAATACCTTTTTGCATTCAGTTACCGCCTGCTCATCACCAATCTGTTCCAGCGGTTCAACTGGAATATCTTCTCATTCATCCTTGGTAAATACTACCCACACGATGTCGGCAACTATGTAAAGTCGGCCGAGTGGTTCAATATGGGTGGCGAGGTTGTCAACGGAATGGTCAACGCCGTTGCACAACCGGCACTGGCAAAAGTGGTAGATGACAGCGAACGCCAGCTTCGCGTCTTCCGCAAGATGCTGCGTTTCGCGGCATTCGTTGCGTTCCCGCTAATGTTGGGTCTTTCATTGGTTTCAAAGGAACTTATAGTTGTTGTCATAACCGACAAGTGGATTGAGAGCGCACAGATGCTTCAGATATTGGCAATTTGGGGAGCCTTTATGCCCTTGCAGTCAATGTTCACGAACCTGCTTGTCAGTCGTGGCAAGGCTGCTGTTTTTATGTGGTGCACCATAATCCAGGGAGTGCTGACACTGGCACTGTTGCTCGCACTCCACTCCTACGGAATCAAGTATATGATTATCGCATACTGTATATTCAATGCCCTATGGTTGTTTGTATGGCACCATTTTACAGAAAAGGAGATTGGACTCAACCTGAAGATGTTTTTCATCGACACTTTGCCCTATCTGTTCACGTCCATTGCCGTGATGACAGCAACACATCATCTCACAAGGTTTATTGACAACAACGGCACATTGCTCATTTCAAGAGTTGTCATCGCCGCAATGCTGTACATTGGAGTGGCATTTGTTGCACGCAGCAAGGAGTTAGAAGAGATAACCAATTTCATTTTCAAACGAAAAAACCGTTGGTGATATGAAGAAGATACTATATGACGAACAGATGTTCACCTTCCAGCGCTTTGGCGGAGTAACACGTTATTTTGCCGACCTGATATACAACCTGCCGGCAGAGGAATTTGTCGCAGACATCCCAATGATATTCTGCGAGAACCACTACGTCACGGAGACCTATGGGAATGAGTATAAGAGATTCTCCTTCCCGGCCAACTACCGTCTGCGTCGCCGCATATACTCACTGTTCAACAGGAGCGCATCGAAGAACGCCGTCAAACATAGTGATTACGACATTTTTCACCCGACATACTATAATCCCTACTTTTTGAAGAGCGTAAAGGAACGCGGCAAGCAATTCGTGCTGACAATACACGATATGACCTTTGAGCGTTACCCGCAAAATGTACTCTTCTATGACAACACCATCCGGAACAAGAAGCGCCTCATCACCGAGGCCGACCACATTATAGCCGTGAGCGAGAACACAAAACGCGACATAGTGGAGATACTTGGCACCGACCCTTCAAAAATAAGCGTGGTACATCACGGGTACAGACCTGTCACAACGGTAGCGCCAAAACTTTTTGACCACTATGTACTTTATGTGGGTGAGCGAAAAGGATACAAGAACTTCCTACCCTGGCTGTCGGCAATATCTCCGTTGCTGCATCTTGACCGGAACCTGAAGATTGTTTGCACCGGAGCACCATTTACCGGGAGTGAACTGAAACAGTTTGCCGGGTGGGGCGTCAGCGACCGTATGATACACATCTCGGCCAACGATGCCCAGATAGCATCGCTCTACCGCCACGCACTCTGTTTCGTATTTCCATCGCACTACGAAGGCTTTGGCATACCCATTCTTGAAGCGTTCCACAACAATTGCCCGGTGTGCCTGAGCAACGCAAGTTGTTTCCCCGAAGTTGCAGGCAATGCGGCAATCTATTTCAACCCCGGCGATGCACACTCTATGCACGACACCTTGAAGGAGATACTTGCAAGTAAACCCCTACGTAAGGAGCTGCAACAGAAAGGAGCACAGCGCTGCAAGGAGTTTTCGCTCGAGCGTATGGTTGAAGAGACCTGCAATATTTACCGCAAAATGTAGTCCCGGCCTATGAAATTGTCATTTTCCGAAATATACCGCATACTCCCCATTGCCAAACGCCGCACCGGTGAGAAACTGATACGTTGGATACAAAGACTTTTCAACAGCGAAAAACTTGTAAAAAACGTATTTGACGCCAAGTACGAGCGAAGGGCACTACTCTGTTACCTTCCCGAGGCATTCAAGAGCAAAAAACAGCCCAAGCACCATTCAAACCTAACCGAGTGCCACACCATAGCAGAAGCTTTTGACAGATTGGGGTACAACGTCGACTGTGCCTCACGTGGCAAAACAGGCATTGACTACAGCTGTTACGATGTTGTTATGGGTATCAATTGCTCTGCATATTCAGCATCATTCACCATAGACAAGAATATTTCACCCATCAGAATATTCTACTCGGTGGGGGCACACACTTTCTACAATTTCCGCACCACAGCCAAGCGCAACAAGGAGTTCTTCGACAGGCACAACGGCTGGTTACTGCCATCGTACCACTACATTCCGGGAAACGGTATGAACTATTATATGTCACACTTGAGCGATGCCGTAATCTCTCTTGGCGGCAGTTTTCTGACACAGCAGATGGCCGATGAGAGTGAACCGTGCGACAAGGTAAGACAACTGCCGGCATTCTATTTCAACGTCACCACGCCCGATGAAAAGAAGGATTTTTCAAAGTGCCGCAACAATATACTATGGTTCGGTAGCTCGGGAATGATGCACAAAGGACTTGACATTGCCATAGACTTCGCATTGGAGCACCCACAATTCACACTGCATATATGTGGCGGAAGCCAACAGGAAAAGGAGTTCTGGAAATTCTATATGCCAAAAATAAAGAGTGCAGACAACATTGTAATGCACGGATTTGTAGATATCCAATCGGACGAATTCAAAGAAGTGCTTGCCGTATGCGGTTTGCTGCTGAACCCATCGCTCAGCGAAAGCGGCGCTGTTGCTGTGCTTAACGTACTTGGAAATGGTGCACTGTTGCCGGTGTACAGCAAAGGTACAGGCCTTGATATTGAGAGCGTAGGTATAGAGGTGGACGAGGTTACATACGACAAATTCAGGAATGCGCTGCTTGCCGTTGCCGACCTGCCCACCGGGACCATAGCGCAAAAGGCTTGGGATGCGCACCATCTTGTCAAGGAGAAGTACACCCTTGACGAATATCGCGAGAAGATGTATAGATACATTAAAGAAATAATAAAAGAATGAATATGATGAATATTAAAGATTTCAATTGGAAAAACATTGTGCCGCATATCATTGCAGTGCTAATTTTCCTTGCACTCACATTGGTCTATTTCAGCCCGGTACTAGAGGGAAAGGACATCAAGCAGGACGATGCCATCGGTTCTATGGGCTGGGGCAAGGATGCACGCGACTATCACGAAGAGAGCGGCGAATACAGTTATTGGTCGAATGCAATGTTCTCGGGAATGCCCTGCAACTATACATTCTCGCCACAGCCCGACAATGTATTCAAGCCCATTGGTGAGGTTGTGACACTGAATATTTTCGGTGCATCATACAGACACATAGGATGTATTTTCCTCACATTTATAGGTTGTTACATACTGTTGCTTGCACTCGGCTGCAATGCGTGGCTCAGCATTGCCGGTTCAATAGCCTACACATTGGGATCATACAATTTTATAATAATTGATGCCGGGCATATGAACAAGAGCCTTGTCATCGCAACAATGGCACCACTTATAGGAGGTATCATACTATGTTACAGAGGCAAGCTGTTGACAGGTGCATTGACGACATTGATTTTCGCAGGACTCAACATCTACTGGAGCCATCAGCAGGTGAGCTACTACCTGTTGCTCACAGCAATGATAATAGCTATCGTCTATTTCGTTTGCGCATACCGTGATAAGTGGCTCAAATACTATTTCAAGGCAACAGCGGTGTTGGCTGTTGTTGCAGTATTGGCTGCCGCACCGGCTGTTGGCATCCTGTTGCCGACAAGCGATTATGCAAAGTCATCTATGCGAGGAGGCTCGGAGCTCAATGTAAAAGATGGCGAAAAGGCATCGGGGCTCGACACAGAATACGCCTTTGCCTGGAGCTATGGCAAAGCAGAGAGCCTCACATTGCTTGTCCCCAACCTCTATGGCTCGGCATCCAACAGCAATGTAGGCACAGAAAGTGAACTCTACAAAGCCTATTGCGACATTATGGTCGACAATTATGCCAATATGGTGCTGGAGCAGAACCCCGGTGCTAGCATAAACGAGGCTGTACGATACATAAAGAACAACCGCGAGATAATGAGAGAGATAAACAAGGAGGCAGCAAGTTTTGTCCGCTATGCACCCACATATTGGGGTGAACAGCCCGGCACATCGGGCCCGGTATATGCGGGAGCAATCATCTGTTTCCTGTTTGTGCTTGCCCTCATCATTGTGCGCGGCCCCGAGAAATGGTGGTTGCTGGCAGCTACAATATTCTCACTTGTGCTTGCTTGGGGAAGCAACTTGGCAGGCATAAACAACTTCCTGTTTGAATATTTACCGCTCTACAACAAATTCCGCGCACCATCGATGGCACTGGTAGTAACGACACTTACAATGTCAACACTTGCCATATTGGCAGTAAAATCGTTCATCGAGCGTGCAAAGAACGACACCGGACTATCAAAAGCACTCTTCACCGCTATGGGCATCACCGGTGGTATCACTCTGCTTTTTGCTGTAATGCCCGATGCATTCTTTGATTTCACATCAACAGCAGACACACGTTTTGCACAAATTCCGGAACTCCTCGATGCCTTGGTACAGCAACGACGCACAATGCTCATCAGTGACGCCTGGCGTTCTTTTGCGTTCATTCTGGCCACTGCAGCTTTAATGTGGGCATACACAAGATACAACCTCAAGCAACAACTTTTCATAGCACTGCTTGGAGTGTTGTTCCTCTTTGATATGTGGCCCGTATGCAAGCGCTTTGTAAACGACGACAAGTTTATGCCCAAAAAGGAGACAACGGCAATACGTGAGACAGCTGCCGACAAGCAGGTTAAAGAACTTGCCGGTGACGACCCTCACTATCGTGTTTTCAACCTCACCGACCCCAACGGCCCGTTCAACGAGGCATTCACATCGTACAAGCACAAGTCAATCGGAGGCTATAGCCCTGCCAAACTGGCACGTTATCAGGATGTCATCGAAAGATACCTTAGCAAATTGAATATGAACGTCATTTCAATGCTCAACACCCGCTTCTTCATCACCCCCGACGGAGTACAGGAGAACTACGACGCTTTTGGAAACTGCTGGCTTGTGAACGACATTGCCTGGGTGAACAGCGCCAAAGAGGAGATTGCCGCCATTGAGAACATCGACAAACAGACAGCCTACATTGACAAAATGTGGATTGAAAAAGTTGAAAACCCAGGACAGTACAACAATGATGCGCCGGGTATCATAAGAATGTCTGAATACCGCAACCCCGGAAACATAATCTACAACAGCAGTTGCAGCGCGCCCAAAATAGCCGTGTTCTCCGAGGTTTATTACAAGACCTGGAAGGCATATATAGACGGTGAGGAGGTTACACCTATACGCGCGAACTACATACTCCGTGCATTGCCAATCCCTGCCGGTGAACACACCATAGAGTTCAAGTGTGTCGACGAGCTTATGATAAAGAGCCACAATTGGTCGACCTATATGTCGATTACCGTGGGCGTAGCAATGCTATTGATTGTAATACTCGGCATCTATCGTAAAACAAGAAAAGAGGTGTGATTTATGAACACAGAACCCAAATTCTCAATAATCACCATCACCTACAATGCAGCAGACGCCATTGAGCCCACACTGCAGAGTGTTATGGCACAGACATACACCAATTATGAGTACCTGCTCATCGACGGCGGTTCAAAGGACGACACAGTTGCAAAAGCAAAGGCAAGCGGCATCAGGTTCGCACACATTGTGAGCGAGCCCGACAACGGGTTGTACGATGCAATGAACAAAGGCATAGCCCTTGCCGGCGGCGACTACCTGTGCTTTCTAAACGCAGGCGATGCTTTCTATGCCCCCGACACACTGCAGACCATAGCAAATGCAGCAACGGCAGAGAAGGAGCTGCCGGATGTGCTCTATGGTGAGACAGCCGAGGTTGACGAAGCCCGTAATTTTGTGCGGATGCGCCGCCTACAGGCACCCAAGGAGCTCAACTGGCGCAGTTTCAGGAGCGGAATGATGGTGTGCCACCAGGCATTCTATGCCAAGCGGGAGATTGCACCGATGTACGATTTGCAGTATCGTCTCTCGAGCGACGTCGACTGGTGTATAAAAGTTATGAAACAATCGAAAAAACTCGTTAACGTAAATGCTATAGTGGTGAATTATTTGCAAAATGGATTATCTTTGCAACATCACCGTGCCTCACTGAAGGAGCGCTTTTGGATAATGAGCAAGCACTATGGACTGCTGCCCACAGTAGGCCGCCATCTGTGGTTCATCATCCGCGCCATAATAAAAAGATGAAATAACAACAAAAACCTATAACTATGTTTTCAAAAGAGACTTATATCGCACGCCGACAGGCGTTGAAGGAGAAGATGGGTAGCGGCCTGATGCTGTTCCTCGGCAACAACTTCACAGGAATGAACTATGCCGACAACGCATACCATTTCCGTCAGGACTCTACTTTCCTATACTATTTTGCATCGGATTACGAAGGGCTTGCAGCAGTAATCGATGTCGACAACGACAAGGAGATTATCTTTGGCGACGAACTAACCATCGACTCAATCGTGTGGACAGGAGTACAGCCAACCATCAAGGAGAAGAGCGAGCGTGTCGGCATTGAGGAGACCCGCCCCTTTGCGGCCTTTGCCACATACATCAAAGATGCGCAGGCCAAGGGACAGGAAATCCATTTCCTTCCACCCTACCGCGGCGAGCACCAAGTGTGGCTGCAGGAGCTTCTTGGCATCAACCCCGCCGAGCAGGCTGCAAAAGCATCCCTGAAGTTCATCAAAGCAGTTGTTTCACAGCGAAACTACAAGAGCGACGAGGAGATTGCACAGATTGAAGAGGCTGTAAACGTATCGGTCGATATGCACTGCGCTGCAATGCGTGCCGTGCGCCCCGGAACAACCGAGGCACAGATTGTAGCCGTTGTCCAGGCCGAGGCACAGAAACACAATTTCGGGCTCTCATTCCCCATCATTGCCACCATCAACGGACAGACACTGCACAACCACGCCTACGGCACAGCACCTTTGAAGGATGGGCAGATGCTGTTGCTTGACAGCGGTTGCGAGAACGCAATGCACTATGCCGGCGACCTCACCACCACAATGCCTGTGGGCACACATTTCACAGAACAGCAACGCACCGTGTGCAACATTCTGCGCCGCGCCCACCTCACAGCAACAGAAAACCTGCGCCCCGGAATTGAATACCGCGAAGTGCACAAACTTGTGCTCACAGAGATAGCAAAGGGAATGATAGACCTTGGACTTATGAAGGGTGACCCCGTTGAAGCATCTGTTGCAGGTGCAACCTGTATGTTTATGCCCCACGGTCTTGGTCATATGATGGGACTCGATGTGCACGATATGGAGAACCTTGGCGAGGTGAACGTAGGCTATGAGGACGGCCGCACAAAGAGCCCGCTCTTCGGCTGGAAATCACTGCGCCTTGCAAAGGCTCTTGAGCCGGGTTTTGTGTTCACCGTTGAGCCGGGAATATATTTTATCCCCGACCTCATTGACAAATGGCGTGCCGAGAAGCAATTCACCGACTTCATCTGCTATGACAAACTCGAGAGTTGGAAGAGTTTTGGCGGAATGCGCGGCGAAGAGGATTGGCTTATTTTGGGTGACGGAGCACGCCGTCTGGGTAAATACAAGCCAATGTCGCCCGAGGAGATTGAGGCAGAACACAACAAATAACAACGCTATAAACCGGGAGAAAATAACCGACAGCAACCAAGCTGTCGGTTATTTTCTTTTTTGAGGGATATCTGATTTCTTTTGATGAAAAGAGGTTTTTTACGCATTGAACAGAAGATTTTACGCATTGCCCCACCGCCTTTTCTCTTTTTACATACATTTGCTTGAAAACAAGACGCAAAACTTCTTTTGTGGGACACTCCACACCCCGACACTGATACATATATTTAAAAAATCAACAATATTATGAAACTTATGAAATCCTGTTTTTTAAGACACCTGTTCACTTTGCTTCTATTGCTGTGTACAGTGGCTACAACATCAAAAGCAGAAACGGACTTGTACGACAATGAAACATTTTGTGTTGACGGATTAGGCTACAGAGTTATGAATGCAAAAGAAAGAATTGTGGCATCGTCAATGGTGTTGAATATGGAAAAACCCTCAGGCAGCATCAGAATTCCTGATTATGTCACATACAAAGGCTACGAATTAACCGTTATAGAAATCGACAACGGCACTTTTTCGGGTTGCACAGAACTTGAAAGTGTAGTCATTGGAAACAATGTTAAAAGAATTGGACAGGATGCATTCCGCAATTGCACCAATCTTGCAAGCGCAACAATAGGCAACAGTGTTACCACCATTGGTGCAGGTGCATTCAATTATTGTAAATCTCTTACAGATTTTGTAATTCCCGGCAATGTTGAAATCATTGAGGCAGACGCCTTCTATTGTTGCGACAATCTTAAAAACATCATCATATCTTATGGTGTCAAAACAATTGGCACGCAAGCTTTTAGCGGCTGCAAGAGCCTTGACAACGTAATCATACCTTCCAGCGTTACAATTATTGAACATAAAGCATTCTTTCGTTGCAGCAGCCTTACAAGCATTGATATTCCCGGCAGTGTTGAAACCATTGTCGCTACAGCATTCTATGATTGTCCACTGCTTAAAACCGTAACCATACGTGAAGGAGTCAAAAGTATTGGAGGCGAGGCTTTCGCTTATTGCGTCTCACTTACAGAAATTGAAATACCAAACAGTGTAACAAGCATTGGAAATACCGCCTTTGCTTGGTGTTCAGCTCTTGAAAGTGTAACCATCGGTGATGGGACTGAAACCATAGGAGATTTTGCATTCAATGGATGCACCTCTCTCACAGACCTGACAATAGGCAACAATGTAAAGAGCATCGGAAACTCGGCATTCAGTGGTTGTGCAGGACTTACAAACATTGAACTCCCAAACAGTGTTACAGAGATTAAGGAGAGTGCGTTCCGTAGTTGCAAAGGCCTAACAAGCATAACAATCCCCGAAAATGTTGCAAGCATTGGAGAGCATACCTTCTCAGATTGTTCAGGACTTACAAGCATAACCTCGCTGATTCCTAAAGAGGATTTGTTTGCTATAAACTCAAATGCCTTCAACAGCATCAACAAAAACAGCTGCATTCTTTACGTTCCTTATGGTGCAAAAGAGACCTACGCTTCAACAGCAGGTTGGAAAGAGTTCACCAATATTGTAGAAATGGCATCTTATATACACTATAAAGTGGATGGCGAAGTACTATTCAGTGAAAAGGTTGCTTGGGGAGCAGAAATTACACCTGCTTCAGGAATAGAGAAGCCCGGTTATCGTTTCATAGGATGGGACGGACTTCCTCAATATATGCCAAGGAATGATATTGAAGTCAATGGAGTCTATGAGGAAAATGTAGTATCCATTGTAATCAACCAATATGGCAACGCTACTTATTGCTCACCATACGCACTTGATTTCAGCAATGTAGAGGGCTTGAAGGCATACGCAGCAACGGGTTACAACAAGCAGACACAGGTTGTAACATTGACAAGAGTCCAGACTGCCCAGGAGGGAACAGGTCTTTTCCTGACAGGCGAGCCTGGTGAATACACTATTCCGGTAATTGAGAATTCAAATGACTACACTCTCAACCTGCTTGTAGGTACATTGGAGCCGACAATCGTAAACAGCACCGCCGGCGCAATGAGCAATTATAAGTTTACAATTGCCGAAGGCGATGCAGCCCCGATGTTCTACCCATTTGAGGATAATACTACATTCAGTGGCGGCAAGGCTTATTTGCAGATACCGACAGCGTGGTTGCCTGTGACAGCACAGAAGTCTTTGAACATACGCTTTGATGATGGCGAGACAACAGACATTGACGAGGTGAAAGAGCAGAGAGCAGAGAGCAAAGGTGTTTACTACGACCTCAGCGGTCGTGCGGTTGAGAACCCGACAAGCGGCATTTATGTAATCAACGGTAAAAAGGTTGTTGTTAAGTAAGAAATAATTTAAGACAAAAAAACTTGATATATGAAAAAGGGATATAAAAAACCTTCAGCATTTGCCGTTCAGCTTGAAACTGAAGTAATAATGACCATCACATCGGCCGAGACGGGAGGTGCCAATGTTGGCAACAAGCCTGTTGGTGGCAATACCCCCGACCTCGCGGGCAACCACCGTGGCGATTGGGGAAATCTTTGGAACAAATAACAAATTAAAAAATATTACATTTATGAAAAAAATCAACTATTTGCTTACGGCACTATTGCTCTCTTGCTGTTCAGTAGTGACAGCTCACGATTTTGAGTTTGGTGGCATATTCTACAAAATTACCGATGCCACAAACAAGACTGTCGAGGTAACTTACCGTGATGAAGCCTACGACACTTATGACGAATACGCCGATGACGTGACAATTCCGGAAAGTGTAAGCTACGACGGAGTGACTTACAGCGTCACAGGCATTGGCACAGATGCGTTCAGGGAGTGCTACGGCCTTGTAAAGGTAATAATCCCGGGCAGCATCACAAGCATTGGCGAAAATGCGTTCAGAGCCTGCATTCTCCTCTCGGATTTTGAAATCCCGGGCAGTGTAACAACCATTGGAGCAAAAGCTTTTGAAGAGTGCAAAGGACTTGCAAGCGTAGAAATCCCAAACAGCGTCACAATTATTGGAGATTCCGCCTTCTATAAATGTTCGGGCATTGCAAGCCTGTCCATCGGCGCAGGTGTTAAAACAATTGGCAGAGGTGCATTCTGGGGCTGTTCGTCATTGAAGGATTTGCGTATTGAAGATAGCAATGCTACATTGAAACTGGAACATATTGCATACAGTTCTAAAGGCACGTTCTATGACAGCCCATTGGAAACAATTTATCTGGGTCGTAATCTGAATTATAGTACATACGCTTACGACGGAACCTCTCCTTTTGTTTCAAAAACAACATTGAAAACAGTAACAATAAGCGACTGTGTTACAGAAATTTGGGGAAAAATGTTCAGAAATTGCACAGCTCTTACAGAAATCGAAATACCAAACAGTGTTACCATTATTGGCGCCGAAGCGTTTTATTTATGTACCGGTATAAAAAGCCTCACCATTGGTAACGGTATTAAAATAATTAAGGACGAAGCTTTTTCAAGCTGTAAAATCAGGGATGTGTATATCAATGACCTTGAGGTTTGGTGCAATATTGATTTTGGTACCGGTGGTTCCAATCCTTTCAACGTTTGGTTCAAGAATCTATACTTGAACGGTGAAGCGGTAACGGACATCGTAATCCCCGATGGTATTACAGAGATAAAGGAGTATGCCTTCTATTATTGCAACCCTCTTGCAAGTATAAAAATGCCAGAAAATGTAAAAAGCATTGGAAGTAGTGCATTCACCAGCTGTGCAGGACTTACAAGCATTGAAATCCCAAGCAGTGTAAAAAGTATTGGAAATAGCGCGTTCAGCAGTTGCAAAAACCTTAAAGAGGTGCACATAAACGACATTGTAGCCTGGTGCAATATTGATTTCAACAAAAACCGTGATGCCAATCCATTGTATTATGCAAGGAATTTGTATTTGAATGGGAATTTGGTCACAGACCTTGTAATACCCGACTGCATCAAGGAGATAAAGGGATATTCATTCTATAATTGCAGTTGCCTTACAAGCATTGAAATCCCAAGCAGCGTTACAACCATTGGAGAGTATGCGTTCTATGGTTGCGAAGGCCTCACAAACGTTGAATTCCCTAATAGTGTAACAAGTATAGGGACGTGTGCGTTCCGTGATTGCACCGGCCTTGCAAGCGTTGAATTCCCTAACAGCATTACAAGTATTCCATATCACGGGTTCTCTGGTTGCTCAAGCCTTGAAAGCGTTAAAATCCCAAACAGCATAAAAACCATTGAAGGTTATGCGTTCTCATATTGCAGCAACCTTGCAAACATTGAAATTCCTAACAGTGTTACAAGTATTGGAACTTATGCGTTCAATGGATGCTCCTTTACAAGCATAGATATCCCAAACAGCGTTGAATATGTTCAGACTTATGCGTTCAATGGATGCACCAATCTTGAGAAAGTTTACATAAGCAGTTCAATCAAGAGCATCGGCAGTTCAGCATTTGCCAAATGCAGTTATATTTCCGAGATTAAAATCGGCTCAAATGAGCCCACTGCCATTACTGCAAGTTCGAACATATTTGCCGACATTTACAGCAAGGCTATATTGTATGTTCCCTTGGACTGCAAAAACAAATATGAAGGCACATCACCGTGGAGTACATTCCACAATATTGTAGAGATGGATTTCACAGACATAGACGAGCTGAAAGAGCAAAGAGCAGAGAGCAAAGATGTTTGCTACGACCTCAATGGACGCGCTGTTAAAAACCCTATAAACGGCATCTACATCATCGACGGCAAGAAGGTACTGCTAAAGTAATTGACAGAACATAAACATACATCAACAGCATAAGGGTGATAAAAAAATTATCACCCTTATTTTTAATCACTTATGTTGTTTAAAAATAACATATAAAACAGTAATGATTGAAAAACAATCTTTACATTTGTAAAAATGCAACAAAGCTATAATGTTTGATATAAACAGATTAACAGATAACTAAACCAATACCAAGTTATGAAAGCACAAATTTTGAGATTCTCCCTTATTTTGGCAATGCTTTTTGCAGCATTACCGTCATTTGCCGACGAAGCAAGTATAATAATAGACCTGGTAAAGTACCGAATCACCGGAAACAGAACAATGGAAGTGTCACAATGCGGTAAAGACGGACACGTGACCATTTTGGGCGAAGTGATGTATGATGGCAAATTCTACACCGTAACATCCATTGGAGAGTATGCTTTTGCCGGCTGCACTATCACAAGAGTTACCCTGCCAAACAGCATAGAGACCATTGAAGATGGTGCCTTCTATCAATGTACAGCAAGCAGCATCGACTTGAATTATGGTTTAGGCTATATAGGAGCGAATGCTTTTTATGAATGTACATCATTGGAACGCATCCAAATTCCATCCACTGTTCTACACATAGGAGAGTTCGCATTCTATGGATGCTACTGCAAGTTGATTTTTGCCGGCAACGTCCCTGCATCAACCGAATATTGGAGCTCATCATTTTTAATAGGCTCACAGATAAAGGAAGTCGAGCTGCTTGAAGGGGCTGTACGGATTGGAGAGTGCGCTTTTGCAAAATTGGAAACTCTTGAAAAAATCAAGCTGCCAAGCAGTTTAAGAAATATTGATACAGGTGCGTTCCTCAATTGTACCTCATTAAAAGGAGTTTACATAAACGACCTTATATCCTGGTATTCAAAAATAAAATTTGACAGTTTTGCCTGGTACGGCAATATATCAAACAACAACCCTTTGCAGATTGCCGGCAATCTCTATCTTAACGGAGAACCGGTAACCAATCTGACAATATCCACCGACTCTGTTATGCCCTATGCCTTTAGTGGATGCAAAAATATCGAAAGCATCAATTTGAAGAATGGTGTAAAATACATTGGCGATGGTGCATTCTCACAAGCGAGTGCAAAAACACTCTATTTTCCCCCGTCAGTTCACGAAATAGGAGACGCAGCCCTGTGTATTAACGGTTCTCTAAAATCAATATACATTGAGAATTTGACTCATTGGTGTGAGTTCAACAACTCATCCCGCCATTATTCCAACGACGGAAAGATTCCTTTTCCTTGGGATGAGAAAGGAACAACCGACTTGTATTTGAATGGAAAACAGGTAACAGAACTTGTCATACCCGACAACATCAAAAGAATTGGCGACTACGCATTCGACAACATCTCCATCAAAAGCGTAACTATGGGAGATAATGTAACCGCCATCGGCAAAGGTGCTTTTTCATATACTAATATAGAGGAGATTGAAATAACCGATAATATAAAGAAGATTGACGACTTTGCATTCAGTTTTACCAACCTTACAGAGGTTGTTATACCGGCCAGTGTCGACACGCTTGGAAATTCAGTATTTAGTATGTGCTACAACCTTTCAAAAGCAACAATCGAAGAGGGTGTTCTATCACTTGGTAGAAGTGTATTCAATGACACAAGAATATCGGAATTGATAATTCCGAACAGCATAAAAGAGTTGCCAAGCAGTTTTTGGATTGGTGGAATTGATTTCAGCGATTACAGCAATCCGCAATGGATACCATCAAGCATTACATTGTCCGACAATATCAGACAATTGCACGCTTATACATTTGAAGGTGGCAGTATAACCACTATAACAATAGGTACAAATACAAATAACATTGAGACAGGGTTCTTCCCTTTTTATCTCGAAAGATTATATATGAAGCCCACAACACCACCCGAGATTACCCCCGACTGGTTGGGAAATTTATATATCTACCAAGACGAGCAGGACTATGATGAGGTAACACTTTATGTACCGATAGGATGCAAAGAAAATTACAAGAGGGCTGAACACTGGAACAAATTCAAAAACATTGTGGAGATTGATTTCACAGATATTGACGAAATAAGATTCGAAGACGAAAACGGCAAGATAAAAACAATCTACGATTTACAGGGAAGAAAAGTTGATAACCCCAATAAAGGTCTTTACGTCATTGACGGCAAAAAGGTTATGATTAAATGATATCAACGATAAAGGGACTGAATTTTCAGTCCCTTTATCGTTGATATATCATTAGAATACTCTCTTAAACCAATCGCTCCATTCTCTCTTTCATCACCTTCTCGGCACCAAGGATAATATCCTCTATGATGGCTGCAGCCGGCTCAATCTGCTTTATGAGGCCTGCACACTCACCTGCCATATAACTGCCGTTCTCGTCACCCTCTTGCACAGCCTTGCGCAATGCACCGCCACCGAATGCAAGAATCTCCTCGGGAGTCACATTGGGGTCGGTCTCCATCTTGGCAAAGTTTCTTGAGAAAGGAGTCTTCAATGAACGTACGGGATGCCCCTGTGTCTTTCCTGTGACAATTGTTGATATATCGGTAGCCTTCACAAGCTTGTCCTTGTAGTTCTCGTGTGCAGTACACTCTGCTGCCGTAATGAAGCGTGTGCCCACCTGCACCGCATCTGCACCCAACATAAACGCAGCAGCAGCACCGCGACCGTCGCATATTCCACCGGCAGCAATAACCGGTATATCCACTGCATCCACAATCTGAGGAATGAGCGGCATCGTGTGCAACTCGCCAACGTGTCCGCCCGACTCTGCACCCTCGGCAACAACAGCATCTACACCGGCTGCCTGCATCTTCACCGCGTGGGCAACACAAGCAATGACGGGGATAACCTTAATGCCGTTCTCTTTCCACATTGGCAGATACTTTGCCGGAGAGCCGGCACCTGTTGTCACAATTTTCACACCCTCTTCAACCACCATTTCAGCAATCTCTGCCGCATTAGGTGCTTGCAGCATAATATTCACACCGAAAGGTTTATCTGTCAATGCTTTACATTTGCGGACCTCGTCACGCACCGCATCTGTTCCGGCATTGATTGCCGAAATAAGTCCCAAACCACCGGCATTTGAAACAGCCGCAGCAAGCTCGGCATCGGCCACCCAGGCCATACCACCCTGAAAAATGGGATATTTTATACCCAATATTTCACAAATTCTACTTTTAATCATATCTGAATTTATCTATTTCAAAAGTCCACAAATGTATATCATTTAATTACCACATTCCAAGCATTAACAAACTTTAACAAAGCCTGCCCCCAAACATAGTGACCTAAAAACGTTACAGCTGCACAACCGTAAAGAGAGAAATATTTTACTAATCGCCAATACCCTCAAGGTGGCGAAAACGATTAACAAACCTTCTTAACCGTTTTTTTGTGGAAATATCGGGGTGATAACCCACATTACGTTTTCTGCGACAGAGCTTTACACAGGCCTTAACACAGAACGCCAGAACGAGAACTCCAATTATTACATTCCATACAGTCATAATCATAGGCTTTAAGGTTAACAATCGGGTAATTATCGCTCACAATATAGCAATAAGTTTTAACAACTCAAAAAAAGAGGTTTTTTTTAACAAAAAATCATAAAACAAGAGGGTTGGAGACCAACGGACAGAGGCACAACAAATTACAATATTGTTGATAAATTATGTCTCTTTTTAACATCGTTATTTCTATGAAATAATTATATTTGCACTATTCTACCAAGAAACAAAAATCCTTTTATATATATGATTCAGACTGTTGTCAAGCGCGACGGGCGCATCGTCGGCTTTAATGAAGAGAAAATTATTACAGCCATCCGTAAGGCTATGCTCCACACCGATTTGGGTGAGGATATGTCACTTATCCGCCAAATAACCGACCGCATCTCTTTCAAGGGAGAGGCGCAAATGACCGTGGAGGACATACAGGATATGGTGGAAATGGAACTGATGAAGAGTAGCCGCAAGGATGTGGCAAAGCAGTACATCTCGTACCGTAACAAACGACGCATTGCACGCAAGGCAAAGACAAGGGATATTTTCCAGGAGATTATCAACATACAGTCGAACGATGTCACACGCGAGAACGCCAATATGAACGCCGACACACCGGCGGGTATGATGATGAAGTTCGCCAGTGAGACAACAAAGCCTTTCGTCGACGACTTCCTTTTGAGCGAGGAGGTTTGCGACGCCATCCACAACAACTATCTGCACATTCACGACAAGGATTACTACCCCACAAAGAGCCTCACGTGTTGCCAGCACCCGCTCGACAACATTCTGCTCAACGGTTTCAATGCCGGTCACGGCGAGTCACGCCCGGCAAAACGCATTGAGACAGCAAGCATCATCGCCTGCATATCAATGGAAACGGCACAGAACGAGATGCACGGCGGCCAGGCAATCCCCGCTTTTGACTTTTATCTTGCACCATACGTGCGTGCAAGTTTCATCGAGGAGCTGAAAGCAATAGAGGACCTCACCGGTGCGAACTACTCCCACCTCTACAACAAAGAGATTGAGGACTATCTCTCACAACCGTTGGATTTCCTCAGTGGCGACGAACGCATACTGCAACACGCAATGAACAAGACCGTTGCCCGTGTACACCAGGCAATGGAGGCATTCATACACAATATGAACACCATACACTCACGTGGCGGAAATCAGGTTGTCTTCAGTTCCATCAACTATGGTACAGACACATCGGCCGAGGGTCGATGCATCATACGCGAACTGCTCAACAGCACATACCGCGGTGTGGGCAATGGCGAGACAGCAATATTCCCGATACAGATATGGAAGAAGAAACGCGGTGTGAGCTACTTGCCCGACGACCGCAACTACGACCTCTACCAGTTGGCCTGCAAGGTCACAGCACGTCGCTTCTTCCCCAACTTCTTGAACCTTGATGCAACATTCAACCAAAGCGACGAGTGGAGAGCCGACAACCCCAAACGATACATCCACGAGGTTGCAACGATGGGCTGTCGCACACGTGTATACGAGAACCGCTTTGGCCAGAAAACCTCTGTGGGCCGTGGCAATCTCTCATTCTCGACCATCAACATAGTTCGTTTGGCCATTGAATGTATGGACATCAAGAACCCCGAAGAACGCATTGCACTGTTCTTTGCAAAGCTTGACGGACTGCTCGAAATCACAGCACGCCAGCTGCACGAACGTATGGAGTTCCAAAAGACAGCCTTTGCCAAGCAATTCCCACTGCTTATGTCAACCCTTTGGGTGGGCTGCGACAAGCTCAAGCCTTGCGACACAATTGCCCCGGTAATCAATCAGGGAACATTGGGAATCGGTTTCATCGGACTTGCCGAGTGCCTTGTTGCCCTCACAGGCAAACACCACGGCGAGAGCCAGGAGTCGCAGGAGTTGGGTCTACGCATCATTACATATATGCGCGACCGTGCCAACGATTTCTCAGAGCAGTACCAGCACAATTACAGCATCCTTGCAACACCGGCCGAGGGCTTGTCGGGACGCTTCACACGTGGTGACCGCAAGCGCTATGGCAAACTCGAGGGCATTACAGACCGTGACTACTACACAAACAGCAACCACGTACCCGTGTACTACAAGTGCAGCGCACGCCACAAAGCCGAGATTGAGGCACCTTACCACGACCTGACACGCGGTGGACACATATTCTATGTCGAGATTGACGGCGATGCGACACACAACCCCGAGGCTATTATGAAGGTGGTTGATATGATGGACCGGTACAACATCGGTTACGGCTCGGTAAACCACAACCGCAACCGTTGCCTCGACTGCGGTTTCGAGAACTCAACAAAGAACCTGGAGGAGTGCCCCAAATGCAGCAGCAAGAATCTTGACAAACTGCAGCGCATCACAGGTTACCTTGTTGGAACAACCGACCGCTGGAACAAGGCAAAGCTATCAGAACTCAACGACCGAGTGATACACGAATAAAAAGAATATGGCAACAATCTCCATTCTTGAGATAGTAGAAGATACAACAGTTGATGGACCGGGGTTTCGCACCTCGGTCTATTCTTCGGGATGCCCCCACCATTGCCCCGGTTGCCACAACCCTCAATCGTGGAACATTGCCAACGGCAACCCTGTTGAGATTGAGGAGATTTTGAAGATTATACTCGATGACCCCTTTGCCGATGTAACCTTTACCGGTGGCGACCCGATGTTCCAGCCACAAGGCTTTACAGAGCTTGCAAAAGCCATCAAACAGCAGAGCAGCAAAAACATCTGGTGCTATACAGGCTTTATATTCGAGGAGTTGCTGCAAAAACCCGCACAGAGGGCGTTGCTTGAACAGATAGACATACTTGTCGACGGGCGTTTTATCGAGGCTCTGAAGGACGATGAACTGCGTTTCAGAGGCAGCAGCAACCAAAGAATAATCAACGTCCCGGCGTCACTTGAAAAAGGGGAAGCTGTTGTAATGGATTATTAAATGCCCCAAACACCTGCATTACGCGCAAACAGGCAACAAATAAACAAACAAACGGAATGTCACTTTGGACATTCCGTTTGTTTGTTTTATACTGTCATCTAAAATTCCGGTCCACGATAATAATGTCTTATCTTGTTATAAGAATCTTGGCCGCTACACCTTCACGGCCCTCACTATCATATGCCAGCACATAATATACTCCGCTGGCAACCTTCTCACCGCGCTGGTTACGCCCGTTCCAAGAGTACATTCCGCCATTAGATTCACCCTCATTAATCAGATATCCGGCCGCATCAACAATCTTGACAACACAACCTTGGGTGAGACCGACAACAGATATATTTCCGCTGTAATCGGCTGTCACAGGATTTGGGAAAGCATACACATTACCCTTCTCCAAACTCTCGGCTGCAACAGTAGCATCCCCTTTGTAGCTTGCTATACCTTTATCTGTACCAATAAAGACATCGCCACTTACATTGTTTATGGCAATACTTTCAATGCAATCCGAAGGCAGCGGAGAATTATCGGTAGTAAAATGATGTATTGTCTCCTGTCCGTCGGCACTTACAAGATATATACCGTTATTGTTTGTACCTATCCACTTGCGGCCTGCCCCATCGATCTCGATATCCTTTATATATACACCGCTCATAAAATAGTCGGCCAAGCCTGTACCATCGTTTCGGGCAACCTTTATCTGCTTGAAGACTCCATCGTTGAAAAATTTCTCCGGGTCATCAATTACAAATACTCCAATGTTTGTTCCAACCCAAATTGCACCACTCCTATCCTCGGCAATATCGTAGATTTGATATATATCATAACTTACACCATCCTGGTTGACAAACTTATGCAACCACGTCTTTGTAATGTCATCACTTGTGTCGAATGGTGTATTGTTCATCTTTGCACAGAAGAGACCCGGCTCGCCCTGCATAGATACGACCCATAGCCAACCACGAGAATCGATATAAAGCTTGGTAATAGTCTCAAACCCCTCGATATCCTTGTAATTCAACGAAACCCACTCACCACTCTTCTTCAAGACCTTTATAACATCTACTATATTTGTGGTATTCGTACACCACAGGTTGCCATCATTGTCAAAACAGACCGATGATACACGGACATATTTCTTATTATTGGCAATAGCACTCTCCAAGGCTGAATTTTCATAGTCATAATGCTGCACGAATTCACCATCCTTGAATTCACACACACCATAGCCAAAAGAACTGGCAAAATATCGCCCGGGTTCTGTAGGGTCCTCATCTATGGAACACATATTTGTGTACTTAAGACCGGTAACACTTTCCATACTGCTGATGTCAAAGTTATTCCAGCGGTCATTTTCAAAGTTATACTCCATCAAAGTACCATCGTGATTATACTCGGGCAATCCAAGATAATTTATTCTACCACCGGCTACAAGCAATTTTCCTGTATTAGTGAATTTCATAAATTCACAATAATTCCTTACAGGACTATTTGGAACAATTGGCATAGCCACCTCTACAACTCCATTATCTACAAATTCACACTCGACGAGCCCATTGTATCCCTTACAATCCCAAAAGGTGTTACCACTCTTTGCTATATAACTGCTCCCGTTATTTGTGTAAGTCACAACAGTTTTTTCGTCAGTTATAACACTCACCTTGTTTGGAGCATAGGCAATAATTTCATCGCCCGAACGGTACATAGCCTTATATTTCTCGCCATTGTTTGCAATAACCAATTTCAGCCCCTTTGGATTTGGAGTGAATGTATATATTCCAACAAAATCTATGATACAATACAACACACCACCCAATTCGCAAAGCGCCGTCACCGGATAATTTGGATAAAGTTGTTCCCAATTATTCTTGTCAAGAAGATTCTTGGTCATATCGCAACAATAGAAACCACTCTTTGTACCGGTATAGAATTTACCATCGAAGCGATACGCGCAATATGTATCCAACCCTGTGTTATAGGTATTCTCGAACTCCAGATTTTCAAGGTCGAGCACAACTACGCCGAATGACGTAGACAAATATACGTACTTATCTTGAATATCAACACCGTTTATGGTCTTGTCCGGCATAGATTTGTTCTTGAAATCGGATATATTGTACACCGACTCGTCATTGTAGAGGATATCGATATTTGCATTCTCATATACAACAACAAGGGCATCAATAAAGTGAGAATATCTGATATAAGAGATGTCTATATCACTGAGCACCGTTATCTTGTCGAATTTCCTCACCTCATTATCACTCTTGGTATATGAATAGAGCGCACCCGATGCCAATACATAAACCTTATCACCCACAACCTGGCAATAGGTAGTGTTGTGATACGATGGATACAATGTCCAGTTATCATCAGAAGCCTTTACACCAAGGACAGAAACAAGGACAAACAGAAAAATTATCAAACTTTTTTTAACCATAATTCTCTTTTAAATAATTAGCAAGTTGTTGGGTTGCACGAAAACGGTGACTGATACCGTTTTTCATTTCACCGCTCATTTGTGCAAAACTCTCAGAATATCCTTCGGGGACAAAGATAGGGTCGTAACCAAAACCGGACTCTCCCCTTTTCTCTGTGGTTATAACACCCTTTACCACCCCGTCAAACAGTTTCTCCTCACCGTTAATAATTAACGCAATAACCGTACGAAATTGTGCATTGCGGTTATTTTTTTCTGTTAAATTATGTAACAGTTTCTGCATATTAGCCTCCGGGTCGCACTCCTCACCGGCATAACGCGCCGAATAGACACCCGGAGCACCGTCAAGCGCCTCTACCTCAAGGCCTGTATCATCGGCAAAGCAGTCGACACCATATTTTTCATATATATACCTTGCCTTTATAAGCGCATTACCCTGCAAGGTTTCGGCCGTCTCGGGAATATCGTCATAACAATCAATGTCTTTCAACGAAAGCACCTCTACCCTATCGCCCACAATAGCCCTGACTTCGTCGAGCTTATGCCTGTTGTTTGTTGCAAATACCAATTTCATCACGCCTCCTCAGTTTTAGCAGTATCGACACTCGTTGCATCATCAATCTTCACCTTCTTCTTAGACTTTATCTTATCGAACCCAAGACCATACACAGCCATAACCTTAGACTGTGATACAAGCGCATTGGGGTCAATCTGCTTGATTGCACTCAACAACTGGTTAGCCTGCGTTGCACGTGCTATGGTTGTAACCACCTTGCCCTCCTTACCTGAATAATATCCCACAGAATCGAGCAGTGTAACGCCTCGTTTGAGTCTCCTGGTGATATAATAAGCAATCTCGTCATACTTGCTCGAGAAAATGAAGAACTGCACAGCCTGACGGTTGCTGTTGACCATATAATCGAGCGAGACGTTTACAATGACAAGGTTTATGAAACCATAGAAAATCTTTTGCAGTTTCAGAGCCTCTGCCGTCATCTCCCCGGTGATTTCATCGGGACTGATGGGCACTATAAAGAAACTGCTTATGATGATACAAGCATCGACATACAGCATAGCACGCCCAAAACTTATATCCTTGTATTTATTCACAATAGCAGCTATAATATCCACTCCACCGGTACTGCCGTTGCTCAAGAAACAGAACGCGATACCCATTCCAATGAATATCGAACCCACGATACAAGCCTCGAGCGGACTGCCTTTCAACACCACAGCAGCCGTATATTGAGGAAATGCCTGAGACAAAGCACCAAAAAGTTCAAGCATCACAGTCATAACAACTATGGCATATATTGTCTTTACACAGAATTTCCATCCAAGCTGCTGTATGGCAATTATCAACAATATAATGTTTATTGCAAAATAGGTGTACTGCATCGGAATACCCGTGGTATATTCAACAATACCACCCACACCGGTTATACCGCCGGTCACAAACTTGAAAGGCGCCATAAAGAACTTCCAAGTGAATGCATACAGCGTCAATCCGAGTGTAATCATAAAGTAATTCTTCAGTTCACTCATCGCTGTCGGTCTTGGAATAAATCGCTTGCCCATAATTCAATCTATTTTAAGCGTTGTTACTGAAATATCAGTGTATCATATCACTATGTTGACAATCTTTTTCGGCACAATGATAACCTTCTTGATTGGTTTACCGTCAATGTATTTCCGGCTGTTCTCATCGGCAAGGACTGTAGCTTCAATCTCGGCATTGGTCGCATCAACGGCAAAATCAAGTGTAAAACGCGCCTTACCGTTGAACGAAATTGTATACTTCACCGAATCCTCTTTCAGATACTCTTCGTTATAAGCAGGCCACTGGGCATCACAAACAGTTGTGGTGTTGCCAAGAGCCGCCCACAACTCCTCGCAAATGTGCGGTGCGAACGGCGAGAGCACAACAACAATCTTCTCAAGGATATCCTTCTTGTTGCACTTGAGTGCCGTAAGTTCATTCAAGCATATCATAAACGCACTGACTGTGGTATTGTATGAGAATGCAGGAATATCCTCCGAAGTCTTTTTAATGAGCTTGTGCAGGGATTTAAGTTCCTCTTTTGTTGGTGCATCATCGGTCACAATGCAGTTGTCGTCCTTGTCAAAAAACATACCCCACAGTTTACGAAGGAAACGGTGACAACCGTCGATACCGTTTGTATCCCAGGGTTTTGACTGTTCAATAGGACCCAGGAACATCTCATACATACGCAATGTATCGGCACCATACTTCTCTACAATCACATCGGGGTTGACAACATTGAACATTGACTTGCTCATCTTCTCAACAGCCCAGCCACAGATATATTTGTCGTTTTCAAGGATAAACTCGGCATCGGCATACTCCGGACGCCAAGCACGGAATGCATCAATATCGAGCACATCGTTTGAGACAATGTTCACATCAACGTGAAGCGGAGTGACATCGTAATCCTTTGACAGGTTGAGCGACACAAATGTATTTGTATCCTTTATACGGTACACAAAGTTACTGCGACCTTGAATCATACCCTGGTTGATAAGCTTCTGGAAAGGCTCTTCCTTAACACTATATCCACAGTCAAAGAGGAACATATTCCAGAAACGTGAGTATATGAGATGGCCGGTAGCGTGCTCCTTACCGCCAACATACAGGTCGACATTCTGCCAATAGCCGTTGGCCTCCTCAGACACAAGCGCATTGCCGTTCTTGGGGTCCATATAACGCAGATAATACGCACTGGAACCGGCAAAACCGGGCATTGTGTTAAGTTCAAGCGGGAACACTGTTTTGTTGTCAATGTTATCCTTGCTTGTGATGCAGTTTGCCACGGTATCCCACGCCCACATCTTTGCGTGGCCGAGTGGCGGCTCGCCGCTCTCTGTGGGGAGGAACTTCTCAACCTCGGGCAATTCAATAGGCAGACACTCCTCGGGCACCGGATAAGGCACACCGTTCTTGTAGTAGATGGGGAACGGCTCGCCCCAGTAACGCTGACGGCTGAAGATAGCATCACGCAAACGGTAGTTGACCTTTACGCGACCTAGCTTATTCTCTGTAACAAACTGCTTAGTCTTTGCAATGGCCTCTTTCACTGTCAATCCGTTAAGGTTCAGTTTGCAATCGCCAAAAGCAGCAACAGGCGAGTTTGTCATTATACCCTCTTTGGCATCGAAGCTCTCCTCGCTTACGTCACAACCCTCAATGAGCGGACGTATCTCAATGCCGAAGTGCTTTGCAAAGGCATAGTCGCGGCTGTCGTGTGCAGGAACAGCCATAATGGCACCTGTTCCGTAACCCGATAGCACATAGTCGCTCACCCACACTGGAATCTCCTCGCCTGTGATTGGGTTGATGGCGTATGAGCCTGTAAACACACCTGTCACGTTGCGGTCAATCATACGCTCACGCTCGGTGCGTTTCTTTGTGCGGTCAAGATAAGCCTCGACAGCCTCTTTCTGCTCAGAAGTGGTAAGTTGTGCCACAAGCTCGCCCTCGGGAGCAAGAACCATAAATGTGACACCGAATATTGTATCGGCACGTGTGGTGAAGATTGTAAACTCAACATCACTCTCCTTTACACGGAACTGCATCTCGGTACCCTCGCTGCGGCCAATCCAGTTGCGCTGTGTCTCTTTCAAGGAGTCGCTCCACTCTACTTTCTCAAGACCGTCGAGCAAACGCTGTGAATAGGCCGACACGCGCAGACACCACTGCTTCATCTTCTTTTGCACCACAGGGTGACCACCGCGCTCCGAAACGCCGTCTACAACCTCGTCGTTGGCAAGCACGGTACCCAATGCCGGACACCAGTTCACCATTGTCTCATTGAGGAATGCAATGCGCCAGTTCATCAACAGCTCCTGCTGTGCCACCTCACTCATAGCGTTCCACTCCTGGGCAGTAACCTCAACCTCCTCGGTGCAAGCGGCGTTGAAGCCTGCACTACCCTCCTTGCTCAATTTCTCAATGAGCTCGGCAATTGGCTTTGCACATTTTGCATCGTTGTCGTAGTAGCTGTTGAACATCTTTATGAATGTCCACTGTGTCCAGTGGTAGTAACCGGCATCACAGGTTCTAATCTCACGGTCCCAATCGAAGCAGAAACCAATCTTGTCAAGCTGTTCGCGGTAACGCGCAATGTTCTGCTCTGTTGTCACAGCCGGGTGCTGGCCTGTCTGTATCGCATACTGCTCGGCAGGGAGGCCATATGCATCGTAACCCATTGGGTTGAGTACATTGTACCCGTTGAGACGCTTGTAACGCGCGAAAATATCCGATGCTATGTAGCCGAGCGGGTGACCGACGTGAAGACCCGCTCCCGATGGATAGGGGAACATATTCAGAATATAGAATTTCTCCTTGCCATTCTCTTCAACCACCTTGTAAGTCTTGTTCTCTCTCCAGCGCTGCTGCCACTTCTGCTCAATTTCGTTAAAATTATATGCCATTGTCTTTAAGTTTTTAATCTTTTCTAAACCCCACTATCCACTTTGTGGGCATATTAACCTACAAAAATATATAAAAAAAGTAATAATACGGTTTAAGTTAGATTTTTTTGAAAAAATTGTATATAAACAAACTATAAAGCGAAGGCTTCATCACCTCCGCTTTATAGTTATAACAAATCTCTCTGCACCGATGTAATAGTTTTATTAGTAACAAGATTATTACTAACAAAGTTATTACAAATAAAAAAACAATCATTTTAAACAAAAACTATAATCTCTCGGCAATACAAAAAGAGGCTGAGCCAAATTTTCATTTTGACACAGCCTCTTGAAACAGCAACTATTCAACAAATTACTTTATCATCACCTTTTTGCCGTCGATGATGTAAAGTCCTCTGTTTAGGGTGTCTACTTTTCTGCCCTGCAAATCGTAGATAGTTTTCATTTCTCCGTTTTCACCTTTCACATCGTCAATGCCTGTTGTTGAACCATCGGTTACAGTAACTGTTGCTGTACAGTCTGCGGGTTTATAGGTTGTGCCATCCTGGCGTGAAAGCACGGTGTTTGTAATCTTTATATCAACATCACCAATGGCAATGTTATCGGCTGCCTTGACGGTGATTAACAGCACATCACCGCTCACGCCGGTGAAAAAGGCATAAGCGTTCTGGGTGGTGCACAACACGCGCAATGCCTCGCCGACAGGCTGAGTTTGTATGTTGTAGACCGATTTTGTGCGGCTGCCACGCTTTATATCTTTTACAACGGCAAACTGCTCTTCGTCGAAATATTCGGGTATCTCAAGACCCTCGGGGAGGGTGATGTCGAACTGCAACTGTGAGAATGTATCATCCGGGTTCTCCATAAGAACGGGGATTACCTTTGTCTCGCCCGCAGCGATGCTGAAAGGCTCGATGTAGAAGGTTGTTTCATCTGCGGCGGCGCGTGTTGCTGCTCTTTGGAGAGAGGCCTGTGAACCGCTGTTGAAGATGAGGTTTACAAGGGCTGCAAAGTCGCCTACGTTCACTTCACCATCTGCGTTAATGTCGGATACGGATTTTATTGTATCATCTATGCTCTCCGAGTTGAAGATTATGTTCGCCAGTGCTGCAAAGTCACCTACGTTAACCTCGTTATCCTTGTTGATGTCGCCGAGTTGACTCTCAGGAGCCATCTCCACGATGTTGACAAACTCATTCCAACGGCTTGTTGCTGCGTATGTCTCTTTTGCACCGTAAGGAACGTATAGTGTACAAGAGGTTTTGTTTACATTGTAAAAAGAATTGTAGCCGGGTACAAACAAATTGTCGGCAGGGATAAAAGAAGTTATGCTTTTAAGCCCTTTGCAACCTTCGAATGCATAATTTTTAATGCTTTCAACGCTATTACCAATTACAACACTTGTAAGCCCGGAGCAATTTTTGAACGCACCGTATCCAATGCTTGTAACGCTTCTAGGAACTGTAATGCTTGTAAGACCGGTGCATCCATCGAACGCATAATCTCCAATGCTTGTGACGCTGTCAGGGATTGTAATGCTTGTAAGCCCGGTGCAACCATAGAATGCATAATTTCCAATGCTTGTAACGCTATTAGGGATTTCAATGCTTGTAAGGCCGTAGCAATTATAGAACGCCCCATTTCCAATGCTTGTTACGCTGTTAGGGATTGTAATGCTTGTAAGCCCGGAGCAACCACTGAACGCATATTCTCCAATGCTTGTAACGCTGTTAGGGATTTCAATGCTTGTAAGCCCTGTACAATGCCAGAACGCCCCATTTCCAATGCTTGTAACGCTGTTGGGGATTATAATGCTTGTAAGCCCTCCGCAACCAGAGAACGTATAATTCTTTATCTCTTTTACACCATCGGGGATTACAAGTTCTGTAACCAATTCACCATTCAAATACAGGTTCTTTGCATAGCACAACGGATTTGCATAATTACCACCAAAATCTTTACCACACCAAGCTGCAAGGTCGCTAATATGTACGGCCTTAAGCCCTGTACAACCATTGAACGCACCGTATCCAATGCTTGTAACGCTTCTAGGAACTGTAATGCTTGTAAGACCGGTGCATCCATCGAACGCATAATCTCCAATGCTTGTAACGCTGTTAGGGATTTCAATGCTTGTAAGGCCTGTGCAACCATAGAACGCCTCCTGTCCAATGCTTGTAACGCTGTTAGGGATTTCAATGCTTGTAAGACCTGTGCAACCATAGAACGCCCCATTTCCAATTCTTGTAACGCTGTTAGGGATTTCAATGCTTGTAAGCCCTGTGCAACCATAGAACACATCATATCCAATACTTGTTACACTATTAGGAATTTCAAAGCTGGTGAGGCCGGTGCAACCAGAGAACGCAGTGTTTCCAATACTTGTTACG
>JAFYWV010000019.1 GCA_017546505.1 Bacteroidaceae bacterium | reverse complement strand
TCGGCCTCTTCCCAAGCATAGCGCTTGAAAGCCTCGGCTATCTCGGGATAACCCTCGCGGTCGGCCTGACGGCTCATTGCAAGGTACATACCGACCTCGGTGCACTCACCGATGAAGTGGTTGTTCAAATCCTTTATCATCTCGTCGTCGCAACCCTTTGCAACACCAATGACGTGCTCCTGTACGAACTGGATGGGACCCTCCTGCAACTCGTTGAACTTGTTTGAAGGTACTTTACACATTGGACAACGCTCGGGAGCTGAATCACCTTCGTGAATATAACCACATACTGAACAAATATACTTTTTCATAGTCATAAAATTTAAACTGTTTATATTATCTTTATTGTTTTATTTCTTGTTTTTGCAAGCAGGACATAATCCCTTGAGATATAGCTGAGCATCTGTTATCTTATAGCCATCAAGCCCTTCGACCAGTGAAATGAAATCTTCTTTCATCTGCAAATCGACTATTTTACCGCAATTGTTGCAACGGAAGTGCGCGTGACAACAACGGTTGCCGTCAAAACAGCGGAAAGTGTCATCAATGGTGAGCATTGATATGAGACCTGCATCGACAAACAATTTCAGGGTGTTGTAAACCGTTGTGAGTGATAGAGAGCCCAACTCGTCACACAAAGCCTCGTAAACAACCTCGGCTGTCGGGTGCTGGCAGCTCTGGCGCACATACTCGAATATTGCCAGACGTTGCACCGATGGACGTATGCCGGCCTTAATAAGTTCTTCTCTCAATTCTGCTCTTGTTGCCATATCGTTTATTTTTCGCATTTCATTTTTGTAATCATTGCAAATATATAAGTGATTTATATACCTTGCAAATTTTTTGAATAGTTTTTTACATTTTTTTTAAAAAAAGTTGAAAAACTGAGCCTGACGACCAACCACTGTTGTATTTATCGCGTCAATTATGTACCTTTGCGACCGACGGTCGCACAAAAAAGGACTAAAACCTAAAAGGCGCGCAACAATACAAATTATTATTAAATAGGAGTACATTTTGCTTTCGATAGATAACATAAGCGTTGATTTTGGCGGAACAAACCTGTTCCGCGATGTCAGTTTCATCATAAACAAAAAGGACCGCATTGCACTGGTGGGCAAGAATGGTGCCGGCAAGAGCACATTGCTGAAGATTATTGCCGGCAAGCAGCAGCCCAGCACAGGTGCTTTGTCGCGCCCAAAAGGGTTCACAGTTGGCTATCTGCCACAGGTTATGCACCACACCGACGGGCGCACGGTATATGAAGAGGCCGAGCTGGCTTTTGCACATATTAATGAGATGGAGGCCGAGCTGGAGCGGATGAACAATGAGCTTGCCGAGCGAAGCGACTATGAAAGCGAGGATTATCATCAGCTCATAGAGGAGTACACGCACCTTAACGAGCAGTACACGATGATGGGCGGCAACCATTACGAAGCAGAGATTGAACGCGCTCTCATTGGCCTTGGTTTCCACCGTAGCGACTTTACACGCCCAACGGGTGAGTTCAGCGGCGGATGGAGAATGCGTATTGAACTTGCAAAACTGCTGTTGCAGCACCCCGACATACTGTTGCTTGACGAGCCGACCAACCATCTTGACATCGAGAGCATACAGTGGCTTGAACAGTTCCTTGCACGCAGCGGCAACGCGGTGCTGCTTGTGAGCCACGACCGTGCATTCCTGAACGCAGTGACAAACCGCACAATAGAGATTTCCTGTGGCAGGATATATGACTACAAGCTGTCGTATGACAAGTTTATGGAGACCCGCAAGGAGCGTCGCGAGCAGCAGATACGCGCATACGAGAACCAACAGAAGGAGATTGCCGACATAAAGGAGTTCATAGAGCGTTTCCGGTACAAGCCAACAAAAGCAGTACAGGTGCAGAGCCGCATAAAGCAGCTTGAAAAGATTGTACCCATTGAGATAGACGAGGAGGACACAAGCCGCCTGAGGCTGAAGTTCGCTCCTGCTACACGCAGTGGCAACTACCCTGTCATCTGCAATGATGTAAAGAAGAGCTTTGGCTCACTCACCGTGTTCGAGGGGGTGAACTTCACCATAAACCGCGGCGAGAAGGTGGCCTTTGTGGGGCGCAACGGCGAAGGAAAGACCACAATGGTGCGCTGCATTCTTGGCGAGCTTGGCTTTGATGGCGAAATAACGATAGGGCACAATGTAGAGACTGCATATTTTGCACAGCACGAGGCACAGAGCCTTGATGAAAACCTCACTGTGTTCCAGACCATTGACAATGTGGCAACGGGCGATATACGATTGCGCATACGCGACATACTCGGAGCCTTTATGTTCGGTGGCGAGGCCTCGGACAAACCGGTGAAGGTGCTGTCGGGCGGTGAGAGAAGCCGTCTGGCAATGATACGTCTGCTGCTGCGCCAGATGAACCTGCTCATCCTTGACGAGCCCACCAACCACTTGGATATGCAGTCGAAAGATGTGCTGAAGGAGGCAATCCGCGATTTTGACGGCACTGTCATTGTCGTGAGCCACGACCGCGAGTTCCTTGACGGACTGGTGACAAAGGTGTATGAGTTCGGCGACGGCAAGGTGCGCGAGCATCTGGGCGGCATATATGACTATCTGGCATCAAAGAACGCCAACAACATAAACGAGGCCCTTGCAACCGGCAAGACAGTTGTTGCGAACGATGCGCCAAAAGCCACAAACGAGAACCGTCTGAGCTACGAGGCCGAGAAGCAGTTGCAGAAACAACGCCGCAAACTGGAGCGACTCATTGAGAACGACGAAAAGGCAATAGGCGAAATCGAGGGGGCTATAGGTGCGCTTGAAGCGGTTATGAGCACAGCCGAGGGCAGCACACAAGAGAATTTCACAAAGTATGCAGCCTTGAAGAAACAGCTTGACGAGGCTGTGACAACGTGGGAACAAAATATGGAAGAACTTGAAAAATTAAATATATAAAAATGAAAAAATTACTTATCCTGACAGCCATTGCACTTGGAGTTGCAGGCTGCGAAACAAAAGAGACTATGAAGACAAAATTGACGGAAAACCTTGACACCACATACAAGGCCGGTGAGGACTTTTTCCAGTATGCAACAGGCGGTTGGCAGAACGCTAACCCCATCACCGATGAATATGCACGCTACGGACAGTTCGATGCACTGCGCGAGAAGAACCGCGAGCAGCTCAAGGAGCTTGTACTTGAGCAGGCTACAAAGGAGAGCAAGCCGGGCAGTAATGCACAGAAAGTTGGAGACCTATATAAACTGGTGATGGACAGCACACGCCGCAACAGCGAGGGCATTGCACCGGTGAAGCCTTACATTGATGCCGTGGCAGCTATGAAAGAGAAGAGTGAGATTGTTCCTTTGATAGCAAAGAACTACCGTGTGGGCTTGGGCAACTTCTTCGGCACAGGTATCGGCACCGATATTATGGACAGCAACAGCAACCAGCTTGGCATCTACCAGGGCGGCCTTTCACTCTCGGAGAAGGAGTATTATAGCGAAGACAGTGAGGTGGCAGCCAACATACGTACAAAGTTCCGCGAGTATGTTGTAAATATGTTCAAGCTATTCGGCAACAACGAGGAGGTGGCTACTGCAAAGATGGAGGCTGTGATGGCAATAGAGACACGTCTTGCAGCAAAACACCTCAGCCGCGTTGAGCGCCGCAACCCGATGAACAGCTACCACAAGATGTCATTCGACGAACTGAAAAAGACAATACCCGGCATTGACTGGGATACATACTACAACATCCTGGGTATCAACGGGATTGAAGTTGTAAACCTTGCACATCCCGAGGCAATCAAGGAGGTTGCTGCAATAATCAAGGATACAAAGTTCGATGACATAAAGGCATACCTTGAGTGGCGCATCATACGCTCTACATCAAATGAGTTGAGCGATGCCATAGAGGAGGAGACATTCGCATTCTATGGCACTGTGTTGAGCGGCAAGAAGGTGCAGCAGCCACGTTGGAAACGTGCTGTCAGCACTGTTGACGGTGCTTTGGGCGACATAATAGGTGAGCTATATGTGGCAAAGCATTTCCCACCCGCAGCAAAGGAGCGTATGACAGAGCTTGTAAAGAACCTTCAGATTGCACTGGGCGAGCGCATCGATGCACAGGAGTGGATGAGCGACGTTACAAAGAAGGCTGCTCACGAAAAACTCAACACATTTACAGTGAAGATTGGTTACCCCGACAAGTGGGACGACTACAGCGCACTCACCATAGACCCTGCAATGAGCTATGCCGAGAACTGCCGCAATATGTCGGAGTTCGGTTGGAAGAAACACATTGACGAGAAGTGGGGCAAGCCGGTCGACCGCGAGGAGTGGCATATGACACCACAGACTGTGAACGCATACTACAACCCTACAACAAACGAGATATGTTTCCCTGCCGGTATTCTGCAGTATCCATTCTTTGATATGGAGGAGGACGATGCATTCAACTATGGTGCAATCGGTGTTGTAATCGGTCACGAGATGACTCACGGATTCGACGACCAGGGCCGTCAGTTCGACAAGGACGGTAACTTTGCCAACTGGTGGACCGAGGAGGATGCACAGAAGTTCAACGAGCGCACACAGGTTATTGTTGATTTCTTTGACAAGATTGAGGTGCTCCCCGGCCTTAACGCAAACGGCAAGCTCACACTGGGTGAGAACATTGCCGACCACGGCGGTATAATGATTTCACTGCAGGCCTTCCGCAATGCAACAAAGGAGAACCCGTTGCCGGTGGTTGACGGACTGACTGCCGAGCAGCGTTTCTTCCTCTCATACTCGGGTGTATGGGCAGGACACGTACGCGACGAGGAGATACGCAACCTCACTAAGAGCGACGTTCACTCACTCTCACGCTGGAGAGTAAACGGCACGCTCCCACACATTGATGCCTGGTACGAGGCATTCGGCATCACAGAGGAGAGCCCGATGTTCGTTCCACAGGAAGAGCGTTTGAATATTTGGTAAAAACAAGAAAAGAGAAACGTACTGCCACTGCAAGCCGGCACAAGTTTTCACCTTTCACTTTTAACCACACTATGTGTGATTGAAACTTGGCTGCACTTGCCGTAAAACATCAAAGCAAGCTTTATGTTTTGCCCGTTGGCACAAGTTTTCAGTTTTAACCTTTAACTTTTCAGTTTTCAGTTTTTACACTAATTATGCCACTGAAAGTACCGGCAGGCTTACCTGCATTGCAAGTTGTCATTGACGAGGGCAACGCGGTAGAGATTCTGAAGGAACCTACCGCGGACACCCTTCGTATAGCACTGCTCAACATAATGCCGATGAAAGAGACCACCGAGGCCGATTTCATACGCCTGCTTGCCGCAAGCGACAGCGAGATTGAGCTAACGTTGCTCAAGCTCGACACCCACACGCCCAAGCACGCAAGCCCGGAACATATGCAACGTTACTACACTGCATTCAGTGAGGTACGCAACAGGCATTTCGACGGGCTTATAATAACAGGCGCGCCGATAGAGAAGATAGAGTATGAGGAAGTCACATACTGGCCCGAGCTATGTACAATATTCGACTGGGCAAGGGAGCACGTGACCTCTACCCTATTCATCTGCTGGGCGGCACAGGCCGGGCTGTACCAAAGGTTCGGCATACAGAAGCATCTGTTGCCCAAAAAGATGTTCGGCATATTCCCACACACCATCTCAAAACCCGAGTTGCCGCTGTTCAAGGGTTTCGACAGCACTATATATGTACCGCACAGCCGACACACCGAACTGTGGCGCGAGGATATCGTTGCCGAAGAACGCATTGAATTGCTGTCGGAGTCGGAGATTTCAGGTGTATACATAATGCAGGAGAAGGGGAGACGTGACTTTTTCATAACCGGACACTCTGAATATGCCCTCTACACCCTTGACGGCGAGTACAAGCGCGACGTTGCAAAGGGACTGCCCATTGAGTTGCCCCTCAACTACTACCGCGATAACAACCCCGAAAACGGGCCGGTGAACCGTTGGCAAGCTACAGCAAGGCTGCTGTTCGGTAACTGGATGAAATATTATTGTAAATAAACTTTTTGTTCTATGAGTAATATTCTTTCACAAGACCACATCATCACCTGTTACGAGGCCGATGCCAACCAACTTATGCGCCCCACAGCGATGCTCGACCTGATGCAGGAAGCAGCCAATGTAAACGCATCTACATTGGGATTCGGATATGACGAAATGATAAGCAGCAACACTGCGTGGGTTCTTTCACGCATATACGTAAAGTTCCTCAATACCCCCAAATGGCGTCAGAAGGTTAACCTCAAGACCTGGCACAAGGGAGTGGCAAAACTCTTTTACCTTCGTGACTTCATCCTGAGCGACAAAGAGGAGAATCCATTGGTTCTTGCAACAACATCGTGGCTCATCATAGATATGAACACACGCCGACTTGTCCGTAACAGTGACCTCGCACTTTCAGACACTGCAATACACGCCATTGAGACACCTGCCGACAAGGTTGTTCTGCCGGTAGACGTTGAACCGGAACTTGTGAGAAAGCACCCTGTGACCTGGTCCGAGATTGACACAAACGGCCACGTGAACAACGTGAAATATGCAGTTTGGGCAATAGATGCGGTAATGCCCGAAGACATCAAGGAGAGACCGTTGAAGGAGATCCTTATCAACTACGATGCAGAGGTTATGCCGGGCGATGTCGTAAAGATTTCACGAGTGCGACAGGAGAGCGAAGAGGGCATTGTCTACTACATCACAGGCAAGGTAGATGACAAACAGAATTTCGCCGTGAAATTAGTGTTCTAATTAAATTCCAAGACAAACAAAAAGGATAGTGCCGTGGCACTATCCTTTTTGTTTGCTCACTTGTTAATGTGGACATCGGCTCCGCCGGATACCTGCCAGCCTGATATTTGCGGAGTTCCTATAATGTTAATATCGGAACCGCCCGATGCTGTGACAGAGATAGTCTGCACGGCACACAGCTCCACATCGGCACCACCCGATGCCACAACAGAGACATTACCGGCAATAAGTTCATCCATATCCGCATCGGCGCCACCGGATACCGCAACTGCAAGATTGTCACATTTACCCTTGATTTCACAATCGGCACCGCCGGAAACTGTTACAGCCAAGTGATTGACATTGCAACAATTCCACTCCAAATCACCACCACCGGCAACAGCCAATGCATTGTAGTCGAATGCAGGAACAAAAACTTTGTACTCCTTATTCCCGATATTGCGTTTATGCGATATCACAAGCTTGCCGTTCTCGGCCTTCACCACGAGCTTGCTGAAGTCTTCGGTGTTTGCAATAACGCGCACTCTATTCTTTGCTATGGTTGTATCGACTACCACATCAGGGCCACCGCTTATTTCAAGGGATGTAAGTTGCGCTTCATCAAGAATATATATACACTCTTTGTTATGCTTTATAGCCACGTTACCGAAACTCAAATGCCCGCACCCCGTAAAAAGCAGAATTGAAGAAATGGCAAGCACAGGCAAGAAAGATTTTATTCTTCTCATACTCATAATGGTTAAAATCACTTTATATTGAGTTCAAAAGGCAAACGGGCCTGAATTCGGTCACAGTTGCCAATGTTGCGGAGGAACTTGATACTATTATAATAGCCGCCAAGTGTTTCACGTGCCATAGTCTCCATATAATCCTCTTTCTTTGTATCCATAAGTTTTTCAAGAATGCCCTTTTCCGCGGGATATGCCTTCACGCTATAATCGGCAAGCCCGGCCTTCTGCGCAGCAATTGCAACAGCCTTGTCAAGGTCGCCCAGTTCATCGACAAGACCAATCTCCTTTGCCTTGCTGCCGGTCCATACGCGGCCCTCGGCAATCTTGGCAATATCATCGACAGCGACACCGCGACCATCGGCACAACGTTTCAGGAACAGGGCATATCCATTATTTATGTGGTTCTGCAGAACAACTCTCTCCTGGGGGGTGAAAGTGCGTGACAACACACCGAAATCGGCCATTGGGTTGGTCTTCACTACATCAAAACCAAGACCAAGCTTATCCTTCAACAGTTTCTCGGCACAAGGGATTACTCCAAATATACCTATTGAACCGGTGAGCGTGATGGGGCTGGCAACAATGCAGTCCGCAGCACACGAGATATAGTAACCGCCCGATGCAGCATAGTCACCCATTGAGACAACTACCGGTTTTGCAGCCTTGAGGAGTGTCACCTCGCGCCATATCTGCTCCGAACCGTATGCACTGCCACCGGGAGAGTTCACACGGAGGACAACAGCCTTCACATCATCATCTTCACGCAATTCGCGCAACTCCTTGATGACCTTCTTTGAGTTTATACCCTCTTCAAGAGACGAAGTAGAGCCATCTATATCGCCGAATGCATAGTACACTGCAATCTTGCTCTTGCCGGTGGCATCCTCAAGTTTTTTAGCAACTTTCAATTTCTCTCTCATTGTATCCATTGTAACGAGCTTCAGGTCATCATCGGCATCAACACCGGTAAGACTCTTCAGATAGGCCAGCACACCATCCTTGTAGAGCAAAGTATCGGCCATTCCACACTCCACGTACTCCTCGGCCGGGCAAAAATCCATAAACTTGTCGGCATACTCATTGAGCATCTCCTTTGACACGCCACGTGAAGCCGAAACAGCCGTAAGCAGTTCGTCCCAAGTGGAATCCAGCATTTCAGTAAGCTGTTCGCGGTTGGCATCGCTCATCTCTGTTGCGATGAAGGGCTCGACTGCAGATTTGTAGGTACCAACCTTGAACACCTGCATCTCGACACCTATCTTCTCAAGCAAATCCTTGTAGAAGACAGGAGTCGATGCAAGACCGTGCCAAGCAATACTGCCTTGTGGATTAAGGATTACCTTATCGGCAACAGTGGCAAGATAATAGAGTTCCTGTGAATACTGGTCGCCATAGGCAACAATGAACTTGCCGCTCTCCTTGAAGGAGGCAAGCTCGCCGCGTATCTCCTCAAGCGAAGCCCCCGATGCACCCTCTACAGCGCCGGCCTGCAGATAAATTCCCTTTATATTCTCATTTGCCTTTGCCTCTTTGATGGCAGCAAGTATCTCATCGAGACCATAGCTCTTGAATTCATCATCCATTATTGATGCCAAAGGATTCTCCACTGCACGCTCCTCAATGACTCCGTTAAGGTCAAGGAAAAGCACAGAGTTCTTTTCGATGTCGCCACTCTCGCTTGAAGAGGCGGCAATGCCGGCAACTATACCAATCCCGACAATAGGGAGAAGAAGCCCTGCGATTATCAAAGCCAATGCATAGGCCAATGTGGTTTTAAAAAACTTTTTCATAATTATCAATTTAAACTGTTATCCGAATATATGTTTTGTCACACTCAATTGTTGTTGCTATGACACTCTACCCAGGCATTGTAGCCACCCTTTAAATCGACTACTTTTTTGAAGAAACACTTTTCCAGCACCCGACCGGCTTGTTCGCTACGTCTGCCGCTGCGGCAATAGAGTGCAACCGGACGCTCCGGATCGAGTTTTGTAGCAAGCTCCTCGTGACCATTCTTGACATCGATATTGATGCTCCCGGGAATGTTGCCGGCAGCATACTCCTCGGGGGTACGCACGTCTACAAGCTGCACTCCGGGGTTGTTGATAAAATCGGCAAATTCACTCACTGTCACCGACGAAAAGCTGCCCTTGCCTGAATTAAACGTAAACGTACACGATACAGTAGACAACAAGAGAAGAAGCATACACAACACCACCCTTCCGTTTAACCAAACTATCTTTCTTTTCATATCACACCTGATTTTATCGTCTTACATTCCACATTTTGCTGGTAGCATCGGCATTGAAAAGGACGTCAATGTTGGCACCGTTTTTCTCCTTTATTATCTCCCAGGCACGCAGTTGAATGAACTGGTCGGTTGTAAGCCCAAGCTCCTCCTGGTATGCCTTGTCGGCAATGGCACGCTGACGTTCGGCAGCCTCGCGCGCTACAAGCATCTCACGCCTTGATTCCTCGGTGCGCTTGGCCTGTGTAGCTGCGGCAGTAGCATCCATTTCGGCCTTTTGGCGTTCATTGGGTATTGCACGGCCGACAACAACATTCACTACATCAATCGGCAACTCGCCCTGCTTTGCACTCAACAGCGAGATATAGTTCTGGATATCGTTTTTCACAAAAAGATTGATGGAATCAAGCACTTCACGGTTACTCATAAGGTCAAAAGGTCCGTATTTTGATATATAACCGCGCACAGTATTGCGATAGACCTCCTTTATCACCGAGTTATACCAGTCAACGCCATAATTCTTTATAAGCACAGGCGACTTGTTGTCTTTCACCTGCAACTGTATCTGCGTGTTGAAGTCGAGCAATGTATTGTCGTTTGAAGTTGCATCATCAAGGTCCTCATCATAGGCACGCGGCAACATATTCACTATAACATAGTCGGTAGAGAGCCAGGTATATTCAAGTCCGGTCTCGACCGGAGTCATATCAATGCCTCCCGTACCGAAAACCCAAGGTTTATGCACCTTTACACCCTCTTCACCGGCCTCGGGAGCAACGGTTGTACAACCCGAGAGTAAAACAGACAAGCAGAAAAGACCTGCAATTAAAAAGTTTTTCATAGAGATAGAATTTATAAAAGTTTGATAAGTTCCTCTTTTGTAATGCCAAGCATCTCGACCTTTGCCTTGAACTGTGGCAGTTCACTGGCAATGAACTCACGTTTCATATTCTCCTTGATACGCTCAACGGCACCCTCCTTGACAAAATAGCCAAGACCACGCTTGTTGTATATTATATCCTCCGACTCGAGCAATTGGTAGGAGCGGACAATGGTGTTTGGGTTCACGCCAACCAATGCGCCCATCTCGCGCACCGAAGGGATGCGATCCTCCTCGCGCCAATCACCGCGCAGAATCTTCTCCTGCATCAGGTCGACATTCTGCAAATATATGGGTTTATGTTCACTGTACTCCATAATTGACACACGTTAATAGTTAACCTTCTTTATTCTGAAATATGTAACAGAGAGGAATACCATTGACATAATAATTGTCAGGCAACGGCATACAGTCATTAGATAACCGAACAACTCCACATCTGTTTTATCATCCAACCACTCAACGAATGGGCCGAACAGGTCTTCCCAGAATTCAGGTGTCGTAATGTTTGCAACAACAGCTGTCAATATTACAAACGCAAATGTAAATGAAATATTGAAAAGAATTGTCTTGAGCACCTTGTTCTTGCGGAAAATTGTATTGAACATCATTGTGTAGGCAATGAGATTGACAAAATAGATAATACTGTCGAAAATTGGATATATATGGGGCTGCAAATATTCATCATCCACAATTTCAGCAATGGTAAACGGATTGTATAACTCCATATACAAGAACGACCCTATACCTACTTTTGAGAGGAGCCAAAGCAAAAGGTCGGTACCCGTTAGCACGGCATACGTGAGAAGCGGTACAATGGCAACGCAAAGTACAGTCATAGACAACAATTTCTCGAGCGTGCTTGCCGGCATCATAGCATAGATGTAACCCTTCTTGCGGTTATTCATATCCTTGTAGATAATGAAAGGACTCAATATTATCGCAAGGATAAAGAGTGCTCTGACAAGTTCAGCCCTGCCGAACTGCATAATGGGTGCATCAATAGTGAGTGAGAAAATCCACACTGCAGCTATTACGCTTGCAAAAATCAGCAGCGACTTGAAGAAATGGGGTATGTAATTTACTATCTCATAGCGCAAAAGCGTTCCCAGGCGCTTTATATCAAATGTTTCGTTCATAACCTTTTACTTTTTTGAATTAATGTAATTGAACAATAGTTCTATGTTTATGCGGCTCTCCTCGCCGTTCACGTTCTTGCGGATTGAACTACAACCACCAAGACCGGATTCCACATAAAGAGCATCCTGCGGGATAGTGTTTGAAACCTCAAAGAGATACTCGCTCTGTATATCGGCCACGCTCTTGTCAAGCAGCACCGCACGCTTGTCGAGTATCATTATGTGGTCGAGCAGGTTCTCTACATCCTTCACCTGGTGCGTTGAAATTATTATGGTGCGCTTCTCGTCCATAGTTCTTGCCACCATCTTGCGGAACTCGAGCTTGCTTGGAATGTCGAGACCGTTTGTAGGCTCGTCGAGCAACAGATACTCGGTGTTCATTGCAAGCGCAATGCACAGGATTGCTCGCTTGCGCTGTCCAAGCGACAAGGTTGTAAACTTTCGGTTTATGTCAATCTCAAAATCATTAAGCAATCCACGTAACACTCCCTCGTCATAGTTGGGATAGAAAGCAGAAATTCCGTCGGCGTAGTTCTTTATAGACACCGAAGGGCCTTCAAAATCCTCGGGGATATAGAATATTTTAGACAGAAAGCCGGGCCTACGGTCGGCTGGTGAATAACCGTCGATGCTGATGCAACCGTTCCTTGTTGTGAGCAAGCCACACAAAAGTTTAAAAAGAGTACTCTTTCCCACTCCGTTGGCACCGAGCAGGCCGTACACCCTGCCCTGTTCAAAAGTGGTGCTTATGCAATCCAAAACCTTTTCATTTGAATAGGCAAATGATAAATCCTTAATCTCAATCATAGTGTATTAGTTTATTAGTGCACTGCAAATATAAAACGCTTTTTTAATACTTTCCAAGAAAAAAGTGATATTTTTATCAAAAAAATCATATCTTCGCACTGAAAGAACCAACCGTATATGAAAAATCTATTTTTTGGGCTAATAAGCCTTTTATTACTATGCGCGTGCGCGCACGACACAAACACAGAGAGAAGCCATAGTCTGTTACCTATTCCACAAGAGATACAGGCCACAAAGGGCTGTTTCACAATCCGTAAAGGAACAAAGCTCTACATAAAAGCGCCCAACGAGGACAAGAGCGCCATCACCAACGCATTGGCACTATGGAAAGAGTTGTTGGAGCCTGCCGATGAAAAAGTTACCGGCGGCATCGCTATGGAAATCTGCGACAAGGTCGAATGCATTTCCTCACCCGAAGGCTACACAATCAATGTCACCAAAGAGAGAATCGATGTAAAAGCTACATCGGCCGCCGGCCTTTTCTATGCTACACAGACACTCTTGCAGCTTGCCGACGGTGGCAATGCTATCCCTGCCTGCACAATAACCGATGAACCACAGTTTGCGTACCGCGGACTGATGCTCGACGTGAGCCGCCACTTCTTTGGCAAGGAGTTCATCAAAAAGCAGATTGATGCAATGGCACACTTCAAGATGAACCGCCTGCATCTGCACCTTACCGATGCAGCCGGATGGCGCATAGAAATCAAGAAATACCCACGCCTTACAGAGTTCGCGGCCTGGCGCTCACCTGCAATATGGAAAGATTGGTGGTTCGGAGACCGCAAATATGTTGAGGAAGGCAGCGAAGGAGCATATGGCGGCTACTACACCCAGGAGGATATCAAGGAGCTTGTGGCATATGCGGCAGAGCGCTATATAACCATCATTCCCGAGATTGAGATGCCGGCACACAGCGAAGAGGTACTGACAGCCTACCCCGAACTCTCCTGCACACACGAACCATACAAGCAGGCCGACTTTTGCGTGGGTAACGAAAAGACATACGAATTCCTTGAGAATGTGCTCACCGAGGTCATTGAATTGTTCCCAAGCAAATATATCCACATTGGAGGTGACGAGGCCGGCAAGGCATCGTGGCCACACTGTCCGCTCTGTCAAAAACGGATGAAAGAGGAGAATCTCAAAGACGTGAACGAGTTGCAGAGTTATCTTATACACCGCATAGAGAAGTTCGTGAACAGCAAAGACCGACAAATTATCGGTTGGGACGAGATACTTGACGGTGGACTTGCACCGAATGCAACCGTTATGTCGTGGCGCGGTACAGAGGGCGGAATTGCTGCTGTCGAGAGCGGACACAAGGCAATTATGACACCCGGCGGATACTGCTATCTCGACTCTTACCAGGATGCACCACACACACAACCCATGGCATTCGGCCCATATATGCCGTTGGAGAAGGTCTATTCATACGACCCACGCGCAGAGATTGACAGCACCAAGGCACACCTGATATATGGTATTCAAGGAAATCTGTGGGTCGAATACATCCCCACCGAGGAACTTGTAGAGTATATGATTTACCCACGTATACTTGCCATTGCCGAGATTGGTTGGAGCAACCCGTCCGACCGCGACTATGCCGAATTCAAGGAGCGCGCAATCAAAGCAACAGACTACCTGCGCGGCAAGGGATACAACGCATTTGACCTTGCAAACGAGTTCGGACAGCGCAAGGAGGCACAGAACCCCGTTGAACACCTTGCCACAAGCGGCAGCATAACATACGCAGAGAATGCACCATACAGCGACGGCTACAAGGCCGGCGGCGAAAGGGCACTCATTGATGGCGTGTGTGGCGGCTGGACATACACCGACAAAAAGTGGCAGGGTTTCATAAAGAACGGGATTGATGTCACCATCGACCTTGGCGAGGAGAGGGAGATAACCTCTGTTGCAGCAGATTTTATGCAGATGTGCATCCCCGACGTGTGGTTCCCGGCAAAGGTTACCATATCACTCTCCAATGATGGCGAGAATTATAAAGAGATTGCAGAAATAAATCACACAGTGGTGAGGGACGAGGGACTCTCGTTCAAGAACTATGGTTGGAGCGGCAACGAAAAAGGGCGTTATGTGCGCTACCGCGCCGAGTGCGGGCCACAACGCGGCTGGCTTTTCACTGATGAAATCATAGTAAGGTAACTTGGTTTTCACATTTCAGATTTCCGCTTTCACATTCACATAGAGACAACTGAAAAAAACATAAAAAACAAACTTATGACAACAAGGAAATTTTTAAAAAGTATTCTGGCGCTGGCCGTGGCACTGCCAATGGGGCTCAGTGCACAGGTAGACGTAAACAGGGCTAAATACCCCGATTACAGCGACAAGACAAACCCCGACTGGTCACTGATGCCACAACAGGGAATGCAAAAAGCACAACGTGCCGACGGAGTGACAAGGTCACAGCGCCCGGCATACGTAAACAACGCCGAGCAGAAATTCTTCCCGACGATATTCAACCAGGACGGCGGCTCGTGCGGTTCGGCATCGCGTATATGTTATATGTTCACTTATGAGTTGAATGCATACAGAAATCTCGACGGCAAGAAGAACGAAAACACCTACCCCTCACACTTTGTATGGTTGCTCACAAACGGCAACTCGGGCAAGGACGAATTCGTGACAAGCATTGGCGTACCATCATCGACAACATACGGCGGCCGCACATACTCGACACTCTTCGGCAACCAGGACTGCGCCAACAACGATTTCGGTTGGATGCAGGGATACGACAAATGGTTCGAGGCTATGCACAACCGTATGCTTGCACCTTCAAATTTCCCCGTCAGTGTCGGCACCGAGGAGGGACGTGAGGCTGTCAAGAACTGGTTGTGGAACCACAATGGCGACACCAGTTTTCAGGCCGGCGGTATCTGCGGTATCGGCGTGGCAAGTGCCGACGGCAACTACGATGCCAGGATACCGAATACATCGGCAAACAGAACAGCAGGAGTTGTAAACAAGAAATACGTGAAGGCGTGGGGCCCACAGGTGGACCACGCACTAACCATCGTGGGATATGACGACCGCATCGAGTTCGACCTCGACGGCAATGGCGTTGCAGGCGAAACAAGCAAGGACGAGGTCGGTGCCTGGATTATCGCAAACTCTTGGGATACCTGGTGGGGCAACAGCGGCTTCATCTACTGCCCCTATGCGTATGGCGGTGCATCGTTCAACACCAACGGCACATTCGCACAAAACTGGTGGGAGCCCGAGATTTACAAGGTGAGAAAGGATTATCGTCCTTTGCGCACAATAAAGCTGGAGATGGACTATTCACGACGCAGTGAAATCAAACTCTCGGCCGGCATATCATCCGACATAAACGCCACGGCACCCGAAAGGAGCATAGATTTCGAACACTTCAAATATGCCGGTGACGGAAACTATGGCAACACAAACCCGGCCCCCGAGGTGCCTATGCTCGGACGTTGGGCCGACGGTAGACTGCACACCGAGCCTATGGAGTTCGGATATGACCTCACAGACCTCACAAGCGGCTATGACAGAAGTATGCCACTGAAATACTTCTTTATTGTCGAGACAAGAAGCTGGGGCAAAGGCAGTGGAAAAATACACAATGCCTCAATAATCGATTACGAATTCAACCGCAATGGACAGGAGACTCCGTTCGACATCGGCAACGGAGTGGAGATAAAGAGTGCAGGCAACAAGACCATCATTTCTGTGGTTGTCTATGGCGAGGACTACTACGCGCCACAGAACCTCTCACTCAACCAAAGAAGACTTACCTGGACACAGCCTATGCGCTCAAGCCACAGCATTGCAAAGTACAGAATTTACAGGAATAACGAACAGATTGCCGAGATAAGTGGCGCATCACAGGCATACACCCTCCCAAGCAGCGTTGAATTGAGCGGCACGTTCAGCATTTCGGCAGTATATGAGGATGGTGCCGAATCACAGAAAGCATCCGCGCAGGCACCGGTAGCAGAAGATAGCGAGAACAAGACAATCAACTTGAGGAATTCCGGTTTCAGAATACCTAATGTCTTCAATCAGAAGTACGAGGAATTCACAATGGAGTTCTACATCAAGCCCAATTCTCTCAAGGATTGGAACCAGAGTGCCGGCCCGGGATGGGGCAAATTTATGATGCACGCCAATGCAAACGGCGCATTTACAGTAGGATGGGACACCAACAACCGCACATTTACAGATGCCGGAACACTAAAGGTTGGTACTTGGACACACGTTGCAATTGTTGTAAAAGGCAGAACAATGGTTGTATACATCAACGGTGTACGCAAAAAATCGTTCTCGGCAACTTCATCGACATACAGCGGAGTTGGCGGATGGGGTAATTTTGTCTTCAGCGCAAACGGCGAAGGCAACGCACAGGATGCAAGCTATGACGAGATACGTATCTGGAACAGAGTGCGCACTGCAAATGAAATAAAGGGCAGTATGAACGCACAGTTCTCGGGCAGTATGCTCCCTTATGGCCTCATCGCATACTACAAGGGTGATGTATTCAGCGAGAACGGCAGCACTATGTTGAGAGAGTACATCAACGGCAACCACGCTACACTCCTGAACTACAACTACAGCGTTGAGAAAAGCAGCAAGAGCCTGGGAAAGACCAGTGCCACATTGAGTGCGAATATAAACGCTGTAACAGGAGAGGTGCGTGCAGGCATCCCGGTAAAACTGTCGGCCACATACAGTGATGCTGCAACAAGGATTGTCTGGAACATCCCCGATGCCGGTATGTACGGAGTTGCCATAGCTTCACCGGTTGTGACATTCACCTCGGCCGGTGAAAAGAGCGTATCAATTACAGCCGAAGATGCCAACGGCAATACTGTCAGCGAAACGATGCAACTTACAGTGAAGGAAGAAGCCGATGCCGATGCAAGGTTCAAGGCCAGCAAGTCACCCGTTATTCTTGGCGAGAAAGTCTCATTCATTGTAGAGAACCCGCAATTCGGCTATATATACGAGTGGTCAATACCCGGTGCCGAAGAGGAAACGGCACAGGGTCTTCGCGTGAATGCAATGTACAATGAACCTGGTACACACATTGTCACACTGAAAGTGACATCAATTTCAGGAACAAAGAGTGCTACATCAAAAATATACATTGATGTGCTAGACTCAGCACCGCAAGCTGCATTTGAAATCAGTCCTGCGATAATAATGAAAGGTGAGACCACATATTTGACCGATATGTCAAAATACAACCCATCAAGTTGGGAGTGGACTGTCGAGAGCCCGGGCAAGAGGTTCATCATCAATGGCCAGCACAGCCGATTGACACCAAAGAACAGCGGTGTGTACAATGTTACACTGAACGTGAGCAACAGCCTCGGTTCAAATAGTACAACAAGGGAGAGGGCATTAATAGTGTGCAATGCCGACAGCAGGAACGGTCTCAACTTCAGCGGTCGCGACAATGCAAAGGTTACGGCAAACATCTATAATGCTCCTGCAAGCGCCTCGGCAGTGACCGTTGAGTGGTGGATGCGCCCCGAAGAGTTGGTTGACAACTGCCTTGCTTTGGGTGACAGCAACTCCACCCTTCTATTGACGACCAAAGAGAACGGAACAATGACACTTGCCGCAAATGGCTATACCACCGGTGAAAGTTTGTCCGGCTTTGTAATAGCCAAAGAGTGGCACCACTACGCCGCTGTCTTGACTGGAGGTTATGTATACTTCTACCGCGACGGAGCATACTACTCAAGCCGCTACGTCTCATACAATGCAACAGTGAACTCTTTGAGCCGATTTGCCATCGGCAGTGACAATGCAAAAATGAACGGACAGATTGACGAGTTGCGCGTGTGGACAAAGGCCATCAAGGACGACGAGTTGCTTGCAGTTTGCAACGCCCCACTGGAGAACCCATCGTCACAGGAAGGCCTGTTGCTCTACTATGACTTCAACCAGAGCGGCGGCAACGTCATCGACCGCAGCGGTAACGGCAACGACGGTGTACGCAGCGGCTTTGGCCCCGACGGCGATGCCTGGGGATTGTCAAAAGGTGTGTTCTGCCTGTGTACAGAAAGCGGAGGTCACGGAGACGATATCACAGCCGACTATCTGACAAACTACCGTGCTGCCTTCGACTACAATTCGGGAAAACTTGTCAACACAAATGTAAGTAACCGTTTCTATGAGCTGAAAGATTGGACCATTGAGAATGCTGTTACATCGGGCAACATCACCACCGGAGCGCACGTTGATGCCGAGAAAGGATACAGTATGACTTTCACCACCATTTGGGACGGATTCGGTACATTGAGCAACCACAAGGTATACCAGACCATCACCTTGCCGGCAGGCTCATATACATTCACAGCAAAGTACAGCGACTGGGAAGGACAATGTGGCAACAGCTATATTATCGTAGACGACAGCCGCAGTATCCCCGGCATTGCAAGCATTGAGGATGCCATTGCCTACACCAGGATGAGCGACAAGAGCATCAAGACATCCAACAGCGTAAAGTTCCATCTCGATGAAGAGACTATGGTATCACTTGGGCTCATTGTGAATATGAGTGACAAGATATGTATGACAATCGAGAGTTTCAAGCTTGAGAGCGACAACACCGAGTACCTTGAGGCCGACGGTGGATACACAGCGATTGAGCCGGTCATTGAAGCAACAGAACGCGAATACGATGATGCCATCTACGACTTGCAGGGCCGCAAAGTACTCGAACCGCAGAAGGGATGCATATACATAAAGAACGGAAAGAAGTTCCTTGCAAAGTAAAGGGGCATACAACATTAAGACATCATCGGGTGACTCAGACGAGCCACCCGATGATGTCTTAATGTCCGAAACGTGAGGTATCCACCTCCTTTGCCTCCCTCTTTTTGTAACCACCGAAACGGTATACCAGCGAAATCGTAAAGTTACGTGTGTACATATTGTTCTTGTGTATAAGATACTGCCCTTTGTAATCCATTCCCATTTCGCCAAGAGTTGAGTTGAAGATGTCATTATAGAAACAGCTCAATGTTCCCTTGCCACCTGCAAAATTCCACTTTGCACCAGCCGACAGGCTCCACATTGTCTTGACCTCGAATGTACCCTGTGTAATTGGCGACTGCACCCAACCATTGAGTTCAAACGCTAAGTCATCGTTCACCCTGAAACTGTTATTGAGCGATGCGCTAGCAGCAAATTTCCTATCCTTGAAACCAATATCAAAGAAGTTGTCGCAACGCTGTGCCATATAAAAGCCCACTAAGGTAGCACGTGTGTTGAACCACTTTACGGGAGCGTATGGCAACACAACCACAACACCCGATTGCGAGTAATAGTCCCAGTTATGGGTCTGGTAAATGAGTGCCAGGCGGTCGGTCGATTGGTACATTGCCTGTGCAAAGAATTGGTCAATGTAGTTGCAGAACACACCGAAAACATATTTCTGTTTCAATATGTAATTTGCATTGAACATATATGACTTTGAAGGTTCAAGCCCGGGCGTGTTGTGCAGTTCGGAGTAGCCGTCGATGTAACTCACAGCCGACTGCATCTGCCAGTACGAGGGATACTGTTTGTTCACATTGAAAGTGGACTGGAAGATATGGTCGAGGTGGCGCATATATGTAAGCGACGCCTGGGGATAGAATGTCCACCGTTTGCGCTCATTGACCTTATAATACTCTGCCGTTACTGACAATGAGAACGAAAGCCCAAGCGGAGATTGACGGCCAAATGAGATGTATGTCTCAGCTGTGTGCTCGGACAAAGCAGCCTCGACATTTGTTCCCTCCAGGGTGCTCCCGGTATCAAATATCTGATAGTCGTTACTCTCACTGTTGCGGTACGATGCACCATAGCCAAGAGTCCAACCGCCGGCAAACGAGTGTTTCTGGTCGGCGTACGCATACAATGAACGTATATCCTGTCCCGCATTCTGCGACATAAACAGCCGTGTGCTGTCACTGAGGAATGTAACATTCATATGCTGCGAACTGTGGTTCTTGTAGATAGTGTAGTCAAGGCCGAGCGAAAGTCCTATCCCGGTCAAAGACTGTAGGGAGAAGTTGTGCATTTGGTCACTGTCAACCACTTTCTTCTGTTCTGAGTTCTGATAGTTGCCGACAGACGTCGAACGACTCTCGGCATCGGTCTTTGTCTGATAATTGTATACAAGACTGATGTTGTTCTTCTCATTGAAATTATATTCAAACGCAGCTCTTGCACTATGTTTCCACAGGCCGCCGCGTATCTCCTGCAACTGCCTGATATCGTGCAGCACGCCACCGAGAGTGTGCAATGAAATCATATCAAGGTCCTGTACCTCAGAAAGGCGCGATATGTTGTACATTGCATCGAATGCGAACTTTGGGGTTGCTGCGCGCAGAAAGGTATGAGCGCCGCCATTGTCATTGAAACGGTTTATGTAGTCACCGCCCAGCTCACCCTGTAGCGAGTATTGCGTATCCTTCTTGAGTACAATATTAAGTGCAGCACCACGTATATGATAGTGCGGCGGCGCGCTGTACATAACCTCGACTTTCTCCACTCGCCCAACAGGAGTGCTCTTGAGCAGCGATGCAACCTGCTCGGCACTCATTGTCGATGGTTTGCCGTTTATTATGACAGCCAGTGAGTTTGCGCCAACAAGAGTGAGATTACCCTCTTTCTCGCTCACACCCGGCAACTTTGTAAGTGCTTCGTATGTATTGTTGGCTACCTTGTCGCGTGTGAGCTGTTCAAGGTCATATGCCAAAGCACCGTTCTCCACCTTAACCAATGGCCTCTCCGCAACAACATCCAGCTCGCCAAGTATCCTATCCTGTGGTTCAAGGAGAATATCACCGACCGAGTGCGTGCCACACTCCACTTCGCGCGAATGGTATGCCATATGATTGACCACAAGGCGGAATTTGTCCATATTATGCCCGAAAGAGAAGAGACCGGCACTATCGGTCAACGCAACATCCACAAAAACCGAATCTGCACTTTGAAGCACCACATTCGCACCCTCAACCGGTACAGACAATCTATTGATTACACGTCCACAAATACCCTGTGCCTGAGCCAGGTTCAAGGCACTGAAGAACAGGACGACTGACAAGAAAATCCTTTTTGTCATAGAATAATTTGTTTTGGGCGCGAAGATAAGTAAAAAATCCCAAAAAGCGCAACACTTTTTACCCCCCCCATTTTTAACATTCGTTAACACCATAATCAATGTGGCAATTGAAAAAAAATACATAACTTGCAAAAATTAATTATGCAAACCTTTAAACAAACACAATATGTACAAATTCAAACCAATATTGAAGTCGATGCTTTGGGGCGGAGACAAGATTATCCCTTATAAGAGGGTGGAGTCGGACCAGAAACAGGTTGGCGAAAGCTGGGAGATTTCGGGCGTTAAGGATAACGAGTCGGTTGTTGCAGATGGTGTTGATACCGGCAAGACTCTATCTGAGCTTATTGCACGCGACAAGGCAGCCTTGCTTGGCAAGAGCAACTATGAGCGCTTTGGCAAGGAGTTCCCGCTACTCATCAAGTTCATCGATGCACGACAGGACCTCTCAATTCAGGTTCATCCCAACGACAAGCTCGCTTGGGAGCGCCACCAGTCAAAGGGAAAGACCGAGATGTGGTACGTTGTCGATGCCGACCCGGACTCACGCCTGCGCTCAGGCTTTGCAAAGCAGGTTACCCCCGAGGAGTATGAGCAGAGCATCGCCGACAACACCATCACCGACCTTTTACAGGAGTATGATATCCACAAAGGCGATGTATTCTTCCTGCCGGCCGGCCGCATACACTCAATTGGTGCAGGCGCATTCATTGCCGAGATTCAGCAGACATCGAACATCACCTACCGCATATACGATTTCAACCGTTGCGACGACAGCGGCAAGCCACGCGAACTGCACACCGAGATGAGCAAAGGTGCAATAGACTACACAGTGTTGCCCGACTACCGCACATATTACGATGCACAGCCCGACAAAGCCACACAGCTTGTATCTTGTCGCTATTTTACGACGGACATCTACCGCCTGACAAAGGAGTATGATATGCAGCTTGCCGAGCTCGACTCGTTCGTGATTCTCATCTGTACGGCAGGTGAAGGAACAATCACCGACAACAACGGACAGACCGTTAGCATCCACCAGGGCGAGAGCATCCTTGTACCGGCAACCACAACCGGCCTCACGATTTGCCCCACAGGGGATATGGAACTCCTTGGAAGCTGGATAGAAGAGTAAATTGTTGAGTAAATAAAATGGGTGATCTGTTCAAGGTCACCCATTTCTCATTTTATCAGGGGATGAATGAAAAGATCTTCACTTTTTGGTCATTTCCCTACGACAAATACTCTTTCGCCGCCATAGCACACCTCTCACCATCCACAGCTGCCGAGACTATGCCGCCTGCATAGCCGGCACCCTCACCGCAAGGAAAGAGGCCCTCAACGGTCACGTGCTGCAGCGTCTCATTATCGCGCACAATACGCACAGGCGACGAGGTACGTGTCTCCACACCAATCATAGTAGCCTCGCTAGTGAGAAAACCGCGCGACATACGACCGAACTGTTCAAAGCCGCGCTGCAAGCGGGTTGAAACGAACTTGGGCAACCAGAAGTGCAGGGGCGAAGATATGAGCCCCGGAGCGTATGAGCTGCGTGGCAGGTCATAGCTGAGCTTGCCGCGCACGAAATCGGTCATTCGCTGTGCCGGAGCTGTCTGCCTGCGGTTACCCATTACCCAGCAGAGACGTTCAAGGCGCTCCTGGAAGTTCATCACACGCAGTGGCGAATCATCGGGCACAGGGTCAATGCCGTCACAGTCAATCTGCATCTCGGGCAACAGCACGTCCTCGGGGTTAATCTGCACAACCATTCCCGAGTTGCTCCACGCACCACCACGATGCGATGGTGACATACCGTTGACAAGCAGTTCCTGCGCAGCCGAAGCCGAAGGGATAACCACTCCACCCGGACACATACAGAAACTGTATACTCCACGACCGTCGACCTGTGTCGTAAAGCTGTATTCGGCAGCCGGCAGATATTTTCCACGGCCTTTTGGTGAGTGATACTGTATCTGGTCTATGAGTTCTGACGGATGCTCCAGGCGCACTCCAACAGCAAAGCCTTTTGCTTCCAATGCAATATTGTTGCTGTTCAGCCAACGGTAGACATCCTTGGCCGAGTGTCCAGTCGCAAGGATAACGGCATCGGCAAACACCTCGCCATTGTTTGTGCGTATTCCGCACACCTTGCCGCCACTCAAAAGAATCTCCTCCATACGTGTCTCAAAACGCACCTCGCCACCACACTCTATTATGCGGTTGCGTATGTTCTCAATCACGCGTGGCAATTTGTCAGTGCCTATATGCGGATGGGCATCGGCGAGGATTGTGGGGCTTGCACCGTGCTGGCAGAAGATGTTCAGCACCCCCTCAATGCTGCCACGCTTTTTACTGCGTGTGTAGAGCTTGCCGTCGGAGTATGCTCCTGCACCACCCTCGCCAAAGCAGTAGTTCGATTCGGGGTTCACTGTGTGCGTGCGCGATATGTTCGCAAGGTCAACCTTGCGTGTGCGTACATCTTTTCCGCGCTCCACAACAATGGGACGCAGACCGTTCTCAATGAGCTTTAGTGCCGCAAAAAGGCCCGCCGGGCCCGCACCCACAACAATCACAGGGCGACTGCCCTCGACATTGGGATACTCGCGCGGAGTGTACTCATTGGCCGGGGGCATCTCGTTCACAAACACCCTTACTGTGAGGTTTATATATATCGTTCGTTGGCGTGCATCAATGCTGCGACGCAACACGCGCACGGCATTTATCGTGCGCTCATCCATACCCTTCTCGCGGGCAATATATCGTGCGAGCGACTGCTCGTTGGCCGCCTCATAGGGCTGCACTCTTAACTGAAATTCGTGTACCATATCTAATAATGTGAAATCTGAAAAGTGAAAGCCGAGGGTTAACTAAACCGAGGGTTCGACAACATTGGCAGCGATAGGTCGCAGGTAGCACGGATATAAGTCGTGCCCTGCGGGTCGCGAAAAGACGATGTTGTCAAAGGTCAAAACTCTCATCCTTTTTTATCCAAAAATCAACCTGAAAGCCTCCTCAACCTTGCTCACCGGCAGCACCTCAATGCCAAAGCTCGAGGCATCCAGCCCCTTGAGATTACTGCGCGGCACAATTATCTGTTTGAAGCCGAGTTTTGCAGCCTCGGCAATGCGCTGCTCTATGCGGTTCACTGGACGTATCTCGCCCGACAGACCTACCTCACCGGCCATACATATTGTAGGCTCAATCTCAACATCCATATTGCTCGAGAGTATGGCGCTGATTACAGAAAGGTCAATCGCAGGGTCGTTCACGCGCAAGCCACCGGCAATGTTCAGGTAGACATCTTTCTGCGCCAGTTTAAAGCCCACGCGCTTCTCAAGCACCGCAAGCAGCATATTCATACGCCTGCCGTCAAAGCCCGTTGCCGAGCGCTGCGGAGTGCCGTAGGCCGCCGTACTCACCAATGCCTGTGCCTCTATGAGGAAGGGGCTCACACCTTCAATTGCCGATGCTATTGCCACACCGCTCATTCCTTTGTGGCGTTCGCTGAGCAACAGCTCTGAGGGGTTTGTAACCTGCCTGAGTCCTTCGCGGCGCATCTCATATATTCCAAGCTCGGCAGTGCTGCCAAAGCGGTTCTTTATCGAGCGCAGTACGCGGTATAGGTAATGTTGGTCGCCCTCGAACTGAATGACAACATCTACTATGTGTTCAAGAATCTTGGGGCCGGCAATAGCGCCGTCCTTTGTTATGTGACCTATGAGGATTACCGGCACATTGTTCTCCTTGGCAAACTTCAGCAGCATACCTGTACACTCGCGCACCTGGGCCATACTGCCCGGAGATGAATCGACAGCCTCGCTGCACATAGTCTGAATGGAGTCAATCACAAGCAGCTCGGGCTGCACGTTCTTTATGTGTACAAAAACAGTCTCCAGCGAGGTCTCGCACACTATGTGGCAATTGCCGCGCTCGTGGGCAATGCGGTCGGCACGCAGCTTTATCTGTTGCACGCTCTCCTCGCCCGACACATAAAGCACCTTGCGGTCGGGCATCCCAAGTATTGTCTGCAACACCAGTGTCGATTTTCCAATGCCCGGCTCACCGCCAAGCAGCACCAGAGAGCCCGGCACCAGACCACCGCCAAGCACGCGGTTGAGTTCGCCGTCACGCATATCAATGCGCGGCAAAGCATCGGTTGCCACATCGTCAATGAGCATCGGGCGCACCTGTGGTTTCTCGCCTGTCGCAAGCGACACACGCGATGCAGGCGTATTTCTCACCACCTTCTCTACAAAACTGTTCCACGCACCACAGGCCGGGCACTTACCCGCCCACTTTGGCGATTCGTAGCCACAGTCGTTACACAGAAAAACCGATTTTTCTTTTGCCATATTATTTAAATTTGTCTCAAAAGTTGATTTAAAAGGTGTAAGTTCAAGGCTTGCGAAGCCCGACAAAACCGCAACCGACGCTGTATGCGAGAGCAGAGATTGCTTGCATTCTATGCCGAGCCACGAGGAGGAAAAGCCACATCCTGTTGGTTAATTTACTAATCGTAAATGAGGATTTTGTTGGCGAGCGTAACGCAGTAATCGCGCCTTTTAAACAACTCTACATTATCGGGAACCATATAAACACCGCCACATCCCACAGCGCGTGCGAAATGATTATCGCCGCAAAGTATTTGGGAAACAGACGGTATAACAAGCCCCAAGCTGCACCGGCCACAAGAGCCGCCATAATGAGCATAAAGTTGAACGAGCCCGCGTGTACAAGCGCATAGATGAGCGTTGTCACCACAAAGCCCACATTGGCGTTCCACTTTTTGGAGAGATTCTCCTGCACATATCCACGCCAGAAAATCTCCTCGGCAGGGCCGATGAGGAACAGCATAAGTGCAGTGAGCAACCACGGCGACTGCCCCTCCTTCATTCCATAGATGGTATCAACCTGCGGACGGGCAAAGTCGAACATCATTTGCGACAGCTTGTCGCCAACCCAGAACACGCCCCACAAAGCAACTGCAATCACAATGCCCCATAGAATGTTGGCAGGAGTGAAATGCAACCTTTTCCACCACCCCGGAGCAAACAGCGTTGCACAAAGCGAAAGCGTACAGGCCGAGCCCGTCATCATCCACCAGAAGTTCACGTGCGGAGCAGTCCAGGGACTGAACATAACAGTCCACAGCACCGCAGCAAGCACTATTGTAAATACCAGACGACGCATCATAGAATTGTATCAACACAGAGTGAAATTGAGAGCAACAGGCTGAACATCAGCTGCAACTGCGCAGTCTTTTCATCAACGCCAATCAACGCTTTCATACCCTCGGTGGGAAGTTTCAGCATCGCACGGCAATTATCCAACGCCGGTTTCAATGCAAGCACAACAGCCAACGACCACCACGGCATTGCACCGCAGATGGCAGCTACAAGAATACAAACAAACGGCAACAGCAACTCGGCCAAATAGAAATAGACCGAGGCCTTTTTACCGATGAGCATTGCAAAGGTCTTTATTCCGGCACGACTGTCCTGCTCAATATCGCGTGCATTGTTCACGTGCAGAATACCGACGGTAATCAAGCCAATTGGCAACATCAGCCAAAGAGACTCCGTGCGTAAATCGCCTGTAACGACATAAGATGTTCCAAGAATCGGCAACACCGAGTATGTGAGGAATATATCCAAATCGCCCAAAGCGTGATACTTGAGCCAGGGATATAGCAGAATGAGTGCACAGCCCGCAAGGCCAAAGTAAAGCACAGGCAAGCCCACGTGCAACATCAGCACTACGCCCGCCACAACAGCAACAGAGAGCAGACACCACGCGAGCCTCTTAATCTCGCCCGCCTGGAACTCACCACTGACGATGGACATACCACCGATGGCATCCTCGCGGTCAACACCTCGCTTGTAATCGAAATAATCGCTCCAGGTATTACCAGCCGCGTGGAATAATACAATGTTGAGCAACGCCCATATACCCGACATCCAATCAATGGCGTAGCCACACCAACCAAGATAAACCAATGTCACCAACACCGGCATAGCCGATGCCGGAAAAGACCACGGGCGAGTAGCCAACACCCACGCCTTGCAACTGTGTTTTTTCTTATTTTCCATAAATTATTGTTTTGGTATTCTTCTAAATTACAAAGATAGTGCAAGCGAGTGAAATGCCAAACTTGTTTGAGCATTTTGCAACGAGCGCTGCCTATGTTCATAAAATTCTTTTTATAAAGATAGTGCAAGCGAGTGAAGCGATTGCCAGCCTATTCACGTCATATTTTGACGTGAATAAGCAATAACTATACCCTTTCGGGTATAGAACACTTTATGAATGGTGCCATTATACCCGAAAGGGTACAATGAGGCGTTATTTTGTTTTTTCAGCATTAAATTGTATGCTTGATTTTTAAATCCCTCAGAATTTCGCGTTGAGCCATTTTCAAAATGTTGGTCAAATTGGTTGCCAAATTTAGGTTTTAAGGCAAAAGAAAAACTCCCAAATCGTTGTTTTATAACGTTTTGGGAGTTTTTGCAAGTGGTGCCACCAGGGCACCACCTAAAAAGGCATTTATCTAATTGATAAACAATAACTTAATTCTTAAAGAACGATTTGAAATGCACACTTTTGGTACACTCTAATGAAAACAATATCGGTTTTCTTGTGTGCAAAGGTATAACACTTTTCTCAAATGTCAATACGTTTATAATGGATTTTTGTTGAGGCTCTTATTTGCTTGCACCCAGACAATTCACTTTAATGCTATTCTTTTTATGGTTGTAGAGCACACTAAAAGGCACAATCTTTTATAGTATTAAAGAATGGCTCTGAATTGAAAATAAAAATAATGGGGTGGGTGTCCTCTCTGGGACGTATAGCATATATAATTTTTGCCTAAATTTTCTCAATCTCGTTTTCTTTTCTCTGTTTGGTTATAAAATGTGGTAACAAAAAAGTGTTACTTCTTTTTTGTAGTCTTTTTCTTGGGTGTGGTTTTCTTCTTTTGAGCCTTAATAATACGTTCTTTCTCTTTTATCTGCTGTTTAAGATAGCGAATAACATCATCTAATTGCTCGTTGAGGTCTTTATATTCTACAACTTCTTCCGTTACGATTTCTTCTATATACTCCTCTTCTGGGGTATCTTCAAAATATTCTGCACCCTCCCCAGTATGCATATAGCGGTCATACATTTCATCTGTATAGTCGTTGTCGTAATAACTCATTGTAGAATCTTATTTGATTTTACGATTTCCTGTATTAGGTCGTTTATTTCGTTTGCAACGCTCTTACTCC
>JAFYWV010000018.1 GCA_017546505.1 Bacteroidaceae bacterium | reverse complement strand
TTTTTTGTTTTGCATTGACAAACCTCGCTTGTCGCAGCCCGCACGTATCCGTGCGACCTTTTGCTGCTCGGTTTGTCGATACTTTCCTTGAAAAAATTATTCCTCTAATAATTTTTTGTTTTGCATTGACAAACCTCGCTTGTCGCAGCCCGCACGTATCCGTGCGACCTTTTGCTGCTCGGTTTGTCGATACTTTCCTTGAAAAAATTATTCCTCTAATAATTTTTTTAGGAAAGCATTCATCTCTTCGTCGAAGCCTTCGAGCAGGTCGGCGCTGAGTATGAGTGTATCGTCGTCAATGATAAGCAGGTCTACAATTGACTGGTTGTCCTCGTCGGTGAGTACAAAAGAGTAGGGTTTCACAATGTTCAGGCTGTCGAATGCTCCTTGTTGGTGCATCTTTGCCAGCAGGCTCTGGAGCTCTTTTTCGTATACGGTCTCGTTGTGCTCGCCCTCCCATTCTTTAATATGTACGCGCGCGAGCGAGGTGTCGTCATCGTCAAAGATGGTGAGTTCGCCATTCTCTCCGTTTACCTTGAGGTGAAAATCGGTAACATTGCTCTCTTCTGCAGAAATGTACTTGCTTGCCATCTTGGTGATGGCTTTCTGCAGCATCTCTTGTGTTTCTCTGCTTAATGACATAATTCTTGTGCTTTATGCTTTTTAAATATTCTTGCCGTGGCAGTTTTTGAACTTCTTGCCGCTTCCGCAAGGGCAAGGGTCGTTGCGGCCGACAGTCTTTTCTACACGCAGTGGCTCGCGTTTTGCATTTTCTCGTGTGTCGTGCTGTGCGGCTGCCTGCTGGTTGGGGTCGTTAAGGTCTACTTTCGACTCGTTATACTTCTGCTGTGGCTTGTTGCGGCTTGGGTCGGGAGCGACATTTACTCTTGTCTGCTCTTTCTCCTGTACCGGAATCTGTCCGCGCATAAGTATGGCGGCTGTCTGGTCATTTATTTTGCCCACCATATTGTCGAACAGTGTCACCGACTCCAGTTTGAATATCAACAACGGGTCTTTCTGCTCATAGCTGGCGTTCTGTACAGAGTGCTTCAATTCGTCAAGGTCGCGCAAGTTCTCTTTCCAGGCGTTGTCTATGGTGTGTAGCAGTATTGCCTTTTCAAAACACTTGATAACCTCCTTGCCCTGTGACTCGTATGCAGCCTTCACATTTACAGGTATCTGGTAGATGTGACGCCCATCGGTTACAGGAACGTATATATTCTTGTCGTGCATCTCGGGGTGCTCCTTATATACGAAGTTTATGAATGGCAATGCAATCTCTGCCATACGCTCGGTGCGTTGTTTGAATGTAGCCATTGCGACCTCAAATATAGCCTCAGCCTTCTGCTCCGGCTCCATCTTGTCAAATTTTGCCTCTTCTGCAATTGGCAGCTCTATCGAGAACTGTCGCAGTGTTTCCATCTTGGCATCCTCAAAGGTGTACTTCTCGGCAATGTTGCAACAACGGTCCCATAGCATATTCACAATGTCCATACCGATGCGCTCTCCGATGAGTGCGTGGCGACGTTTGGTGTACACCACGTTACGCTGCTTGTTCATTACGTCGTCATATTCAAGCAGGCGCTTGCGGATACCGAAGTTGTTCTCCTCCACCTTCTTCTGTGCGCGCTCGATTGATTTTGAAATCATTGAGTGTTCAATCATCTCGCCGTCTTTGAAGCCCAGTCGGTCAAGTGTCTTTGAGATACGCTCCGAGCCAAACAGACGCATAAGGTTATCCTCGAGTGATACGAAGAATACCGAAGAACCCGGGTCGCCCTGACGTCCGGCACGACCACGCAACTGGCGGTCGACACGGCGTGACTCGTGGCGCTCCGTACCGATGATTGCAAGACCGCCGGCGTCACGCACCTCTTTACTCAACTTGATGTCGGTACCACGACCGGCCATATTGGTGGCAATTGTTACAGTGCCCGAGAAACCGGCTTTTGCAACGATGTCGGCCTCCTTCTGGTGCAGTTTGGCATTAAGCACGTTGTGTGGTATCTTGCGTATTGTGAGCAGACGGCTGAGCAACTCTGAAATCTCGACCGATGTTGTACCCACAAGCACAGGACGTCCTGCCTTGACAAGCGCGTCAATCTCCTCTATGACGGCGTTGTATTTCTCGCGTTTGGTCTTGTATATGCGGTCGTTCATATCCTTGCGCGCGATGGGGCGGTTTGTTGGAATAACCACCACGTCGAGCTTGTAGATATCCCAAAATTCGCCTGCCTCCGTTTCGGCAGTACCTGTCATACCCGACAGCTTGTGGTACATACGGAAGTAGTTCTGCAAAGTGATGGTTGCAAATGTCTGTGTGGCAGCCTCAACCTTCACGCGCTCTTTCGCCTCAATGGCCTGGTGCAATCCGTCCGAGTAGCGGCGACCCTCCATAATACGTCCTGTCTGTTCGTCGACAATCTTCACCTGTCCGTCCTCTGACACAACGTATTCAACGTCGCGGTCGAACATTGTGTATGCCTTTAGCAGCTGGTTTATGGTGTGGATGCGCTCCGACTTGATTGAGTAGTTGGTGAGCATCTCCTCCTTCTTTGCAATCTTCTCCTCGCTTGTGAGTGTTTCGTCATTCTCAAGCAGAGAAAGTTCCGACGCAATGTCGGGCAGAACGAAGAAGTTCTGGTCTGTGAGGTTTCCTGTGATAAGCTCGATACCCTTGTCCGTGAGGTCGGCGCTGTTATGTTTCTCGTCGATTACAAAGTACAATGGCTCGATAGCCTCGGGCATACGCTTGTTGTTCTGCTCCAGATAAATCTCCTCGGTCTTGAGCATTCCTGTCTTCACGCCCGGTTCGCTAAGCAACTTTATGAGTGCTTTGTTCTTGGGCAGTGCCTTGTGGCTGCGGAACAGTGAGAGATAACCCTCGTTAACCTCTTCCTTGTTGTCCGAGTATATCTTTGTTCTTGCCTCGGCAAGCAACTGTGTAGCAAGTTTTTTCTGAGCCTCGACAAGGCGCTCCACCAATGGGCGGTACTCCTCGAACATCTGGTCGGTGCTGCGTGGTACGGGACCCGAGATGATAAGTGGTGTACGTGCGTCGTCAATGAGCACCGAGTCGACCTCGTCGACAATGGCGTAGTTGTGCATACGCTGTACAAGGTCGCTTGGCTGTGTTGCCATATTGTCGCGCAGGTAGTCGAAACCGAATTCGTTGTTTGTTCCGAATGTGATATCGGCCATATATGCCCTGCGGCGCTCGTCTGAATTCGGGCGATGCTTGTCAATGCAGTCGACGCTCAAGCCGTGGAACATATAAAGAGGCCCCATCCACTCCGAGTCACGTTTTGCAAGGTAGTCGTTCACTGTGACCACGTGCACACCGTTGCCTGTGAGGGCGTTCAAGAATACCGGGAGCGTCGCAACAAGTGTCTTACCCTCACCGGTCGCCATCTCGGCAATCTTTCCTTTGTGCAATACAACGCCACCGAACAGCTGCACGTCATAGTGTATCATATTCCATACAGTGTCGTTGCCGCCGGCCTGCCAGTGGTTGTGGTATATGGCCTTGTCGTCCTCAATAGTCACAAAGTCGAACTTTGATGCAAGTTCGCGGTCAAAGTCATTGGCTGTTACAACAACGTCATTCTGCTCTGTAAAACGGCGTGCACTGTCCTTGACGATAGCAAAAGCCTCGGGCAATGCCGCGTCAAGTGCCTTGTCCAATTTCTCAAGCACCTCTTTCTCCAGTTTATCAATCTGTGCGAATATTGTTTCGCGCTTTTCAAGCTCGGTGTTCTCAATGCTTGCCTTCAGTGCGTCAATCTTGGCACGTTCTTCAGTTACAGAACTCTGTATCTTGGCCTTGAGTGCTGCCGATGCAGCACGTAATTCGTCGTTACTCAAAGCCGAAATTGCCGGATATGCGGCTTTTACCTTTTCTACCCAAGGCTGAATTTCCTTCATATCGCGGCTAGCCTTGTTGCCGAAAATTTTACTTATAAATTCGTTAAAACCCATATATTGTTGTTTTTTTATTCTTTTGGTTCGGCGCAAGTGTGTTATGCGCTATTAATTGCAAAGATAATGATAATTTGCCAAAGTGTCGGTATCTGTAAGAGAATAAATTTGACAAACTTCATTTATTCTCTCGCAAAAAGTGTGCCAAATCAAAAGCGACTGCATGGTTTGTCAGTTTTTTTTAAAAATCTGCCAAAAATAGGTTAAAATGTCCTATCTTCGCAGAAAATGTTTTGGATTATGAAAAAAGCACGCATCTTATTTGGTGTAGCATTGATGTTTACATTGTTTTCTTGTGGAAACGGTACAAAATGCTATTATGGTTCTGATTTCGGTATCGTTCCCGGTACAGGTGAGGATATGACACAGGAATTCGCTTTGGCTTTTGAAACCATCAAGGCCGAGTGCAAAGGCGAAATTCCTGCCCGGCTGTTGATTGACAGCGGTGAATACGATTTCTATCCCGACAGCGCACTTGTGCGCGAATATTACGTGTCGAACCACGACCAGGATAATCCCAAACGTGTGGCGGTGGCTCTTGAGGGAATGAAAAATTTCACACTGGAGAACCTTCCGACACATACCGGCAGCGAATATGCCAATTTGATGATGAATGGCCGTATGTTGCCGGTTGCTATGGTCGAGTGCGAAAATTGTACGCTGAAAGGAATAGCAGTCGACACCCGTGTGCCGCAGATTACTCAGGTCGAGGTGCTTGAGAATGCCGGCGGCTATATAACATACCGCATTGCGCCATACGTGAATTACCGTGTAGACAATGGACGCCTTGTCGTTTATGGCAGCAATTGGGAGTTCGTTCCCGGTTGGGGTATTGCTTTTGAAGGTGATACAAAGCACATCATATACACCACAAGCGACATCGGTGTCGGAACATCGGGTGTCGAGGAGGTTGAACCCTATGTCGTCCGTGCGCCCTGGAACGATGCACGCCTTGTTCCAGGCAGTGTCATTGCAATGCGCTCGTATGCCCGTCCCACACCAGGCATTTTTGTTACTGAGTGCAAGAATACAAGCCTGTTGAATTCAAGGGTATTTTACGCCGAAGGTATGGGCTTGCTTGCGCAGATGAGCGAGAATATCACACTCGACGGTTTCCGCGTGTCATTGCGCGACAACGAACGCTATTTTACCACACAGGCCGATGCCACGCACTTCTCGGGCTGCAAGGGAAAGATAACCTCAGTGAATGGCTTTTATGAGGGTATGATGGACGATGCCATCAATGTTCACGGCACCTATCTGCGTGTTGTCGAGCGCATTGATGACAATACTTTGGTTGGCCGTTATATGCACGGTCAGGCCTATGGCTTCTATTGGGGTGGTGCCGGCGACAGCGTGCAGTTCGTGCGCTCCGATATTATGGAGATTACCGAGGGCAACCGTGTTGTAGAGATTGCACCATTTGACAAGGAACAGCTTGCAGGTTGCAAGGAGTTCAAGATAAAGTTCGAGAAACCGCTGCCGGCCGATATTGCCAACGGTAAATATGGCATAGAGAACCTTGAGTGGACTCCCGAGGTCTATTTTGCCGGCAATACAATCCGCAATAACCGCGCCCGTGGCGCTCTGTTCAGCACTCCAAAGAAGACACTTGTCGAAAACAACACATTCGACCATACTTCGGGTACTGCAATCTTGCTTTGCGGTGATTGCAACGGTTGGTTCGAGACCGGCGCTTGCCGCGACGTCGTAATCCGCAACAACCGTTTCATCAATGCCCTCACAAGTATGTTCCAGTTCACAAACGGCATAATCTCAATCTATCCCGAAATTCCCGACCTCGCTTCGCAGACCAAGTATTTCCACGGTGGCAACGGCAAGGGTGTCGTGATTGAGAACAATATCTTCGAGACTTTCGATGCGCCAATCGTTTATGCAAAGTCGCTCGATGGCTTGGTGTTCCGTGGCAACAAGGTGGTGCAGAACAACGACTTTGCTCCTTTCCATTGGAACAGATACCGTTTCTTGTTCGATAAGGTTACAAATGTAACCATTGAGAACAATGAGTTCTGCAATGGCTTTGATGAACAGAAGGATGTAATGTACCGTTATTGATGACATTGCTCCACCGTTTCAAATCAGATATATCGGTTGTTGAAGTGCCACAGCGCTTCAACAACCCTTTTTACTATTCGCCCCACCCGTTGTGCGTGATGGCAGCCGAAGAGGTACGTGCTATGTTGTCGCGTGACAGTGCTGTTGCCGCCGATGCGGCACGGGGCAAAATGTTCGGTGTTCTTGTTGTCCGTGACGTTAATGGCTCTATTGGCTATCTTGCTGCCTTTTCGGGGCTTCTTGCCGGCAGCAATAATATCCCGGGCTTCGTTCCGCCTGTGTTCGATTTGCAGTCGCCAAACGGGTACTTCAAACAAGAAGAGGCCGAAATCTCGGCCTTGAACAGGAAAATCAAGGATTTTGAGTGCAGCCGGGAGTATAGCGATGCCATTGCTGCTGTGGGTGCTTTGAGGAGTGCTATGGAAAAGGATATCTCTGCAATGCGTGAGGATATGCGCTGTCGCAAACGGCAACGCGATGCCGCGCGTGCAACAGCAATGCTGTCGGCCGCAGAAGAGGCTGCTTTTGTGCGCGAGAGCCAGTTCCTGAAGGCCGAACTCAAACGCGTGACAGCAAGGTGGCAACAGAAGATTGCCGAGTGCGAGAGTGTCGCAGCTCCTTTGAAAGCGTCAATTGCAGCAATGAAAGATGAGCGCAAGCGCCGTTCTGCAGCCTTGCAACGTTGGCTGTTCAAGCAATTCAAGGTACTTAATGGCGGTGGTGTCGAAAAGAGTCTGCTTGATATATTTGCCGAGCACTCCGGCATTATTCCGCCGGGTGGAGCAGGGGAGTGCGCAGCACCCAAATTGTTGCAATATGCATATTCGCACTCGTTGAAGCCACTTGCTGTGGCCGAGTTTTGGTTCGGTGCATCACCTCAGGGCGAGGTGCGCCGCGACGGCTGTTTCTATGGCGCCTGCAAGAGCAAGTGTGAGCCCATACTCGGCTTTATGCTCCGGGGGTTGGATGTTGAGGAGAATGCACTCGAGAAAGGAGGTGATATAAGCAATCCCGGCATAATATACGAAGATGAGTATATTATAGTGGTCGATAAGCCCGCCGGGGTGCTCTCTGTGCCCGGAATAGTGGGCGGAACATCGGTTCAGCAGTGGTTGCGCGACGAGTATCTGCACAGCAACGAACTCTATGTGGTGCATCGTCTTGATATGGCAACATCGGGGCTTCTGGTGGCGGCAAAGTCAATTGGAGTGTACAAGGAGCTGCAACGCAGGTTTGCTGCGCGTGAGATAGATAAACGTTATATGGCGGTGCTTGACGGAGTGCCTGAAAAAAGTGATGGTGTCATAGAACTTCCGCTCGCCGCCGATTACGAGAACCGTCCGCGGCAAAAGGTCGATTATGTTGCCGGCAAGCCTGCAGTTACACGTTATAACGTCGTTGACACGGTTGAGCGTGATGGACGTCGCTGCGCTGTTGTATGCTTTGAACCGGTGACAGGGCGCACCCATCAGTTGCGTGTGCACGCAGCACACAAGGCCGGGCTCGATTGCCCCATAGTGGGCGATACTCTCTATGGCACAGCCGCTGAGAGGCTTATGCTGCACGCTTCGTCATTGAGTTTTGTTCATCCGGTTAGTGGTGAGCGTGTAGAGCTGACTTCAGAACCCTCATTTGAATAAAGAACTGTCTCCGGCCTTGTAAAGGCAAGAGACGGTTCTTTATATTTGTCATTCAGCAAGCGTTGTTGTGCTCAAGTCGAGTCTGAAGGCTGCATTTATGTTGGAATGATAGAAACCGCCCTCATTGTATTCTGTCATACTTATAATTAATGATTTTGCAGGGAATGTAATGCATAGATTTTCGTCCAGTGTTCCGCAATATCCGCTTGCTTTTATCTCTTCAAATGTAGCGCTGTTGTTTGCCATATAGTAGTACGCCAGACTTCCCATAATGAATTCTCCATATCCCCAGTTCATCCCCGAATAGTGGAAATCTTCAATGTAGATACCCTCGGGGTCCTCGCAATTGAAAACCATATAGTGTTTTGTCGTTGTGTCATAATCGCCATCTTGGTTATGAGGGTATGCTGCGCCATACGGGTCTATGATACGTATTATGTAAGGGTTTTTTGTGGACTGCTCTGCCTCAACCTCGTATGTGACGTTTTCTACATCAAAGAATGTTGTCACTAAATCTTCGGTATAGATGGCTTTGCCAATCGGTATCCACTCAGACAACAGGTTTGCTTCGTCAATGTTGATGTTGTATGTATATTCGACACCCGGATTGAGTGTGACGTTTTTGTCTGCAGTCCATTCATACACCTTGTCACCAATGCGTATCTCTGCAAAGACAGTGTCTTGGGAGATTGCTTGTGGAGGTAGAAGAACCTTGAAACTGTTGGTGCCGTTTGAAGATGCAATGATATTGCATAGACTGTCGTTGTCGGCATAGCAAGTGTTGTTGAGTAAATTGACATCTGCAATATATCTCACATCTTTGACCGTAAGTTCTTGTTCACCGGCCGGCATATTATCGGAAAAGATATTGATGACTACTTTTGAAAGTCTGTGGCTGAATGTCAAATCAACGGTTCCGTTCTTGTTGCCAATGGCCGACGCTGTCATAAGGTCGCTCTCTGTGTAGCCGCTGTGTGTGCGTTGGTCTTTCTTTACTGCAAATTGGAATTCAGGCACTATATATTCTCTGTAAGGGTATACAGCATTGAATTGAAGGTCGTCGCCCGATTTTGGGTAGCTCAAATTGTCGTTTGTAATGAAGATATTGTCCTCAAACCGGTATCTTACATTCTGTGCGTATGTACCAACTTCTTCTGAATCGGTATATGATGCATAAATGCTTATCTCGTCACCTGTCTCGAATTGAATGTCTGTTGCTCGCGTGGATTTTCCTACTTTCGCATTGAATCTCACGCTGTTGCAGTTCTCTGTGTTCGGAATATCGTGTTCATTGTTACACGATATTGCTGAAAACAAGGCAAGTAGTAAGAATGGTAAAACTCTCTTTTTCATAGTAATATGTCTGAACAGCCTATGGAATACGCTGTGGAGAATGTAAATAAATTATATGTATTTTCATCTACAGGGGACATATGCACCCTGTAGATGAAAAAATGAATTGCATCTTTTGCCAAACAGGTGGCAAGTCGGCTGTTATTCGTTGTCTGTGATGTCCGGGTTGTTCTCAAGCACCTTTTCAGGGAAGTGGAAACGCATACGGTAATCCACATCAGCCTTGTACTGCCTTGTTCCGTAGTCATCAAGTGCTGTTGTTGAGTGGTTCTCGCTGACCTCTCGGTTGATGGTCTCTCCACGACGCTTGGCGTCGAACAGACGGCAACCTTCCATCCACATCTCAATACGCTTCTGGATGCAAATCTCGTTGTAGAACTGCTCACCTGTCATTGTGCAGCTGTAATCAGGAACACGTGTAACCATAATTGCATTCAGCATCTCCTTTGCCTTATGTTCGTTGCCGGCAAGGTAATAGGCTTCGGCAGCAACAAAATACATCTCTGCAATACGGGTGTATATAATATCACTTGTATATTCGCCGGCATTTCCATTCGAGGTCAAATAAATATCGCGGAACTTGTTCGGTATATATTTGTCAAAGCCCAGGCTCTGCTCGCTTGAGAAATCGTTTTGAAGTAGGTTGTAGTTTTCGTTATAACCGAACCATCCCTTACGAACATCGTTCTCGGCAATCTTGTTGTATAGGTCCGATGCTATCAGCTTGCGGTAACCAACAGCACCACCATAACCGCTCATATATGCGTCTACGTGTGAGAAGAACGATGCATAGTATGTCGTATTGTCGCTTGTCACATCGTAGCCCCAGATAACCTCGGGCATACCAAGTGAGTTGAAACCGCTGAGCATATCGGCCTCATTGTTGAGGTTGCCACCGGCAATGGCAGCCTCGGCATATTTTGCTGCATTTTCATAATCTCCGGTGAACATAAGTACGTTTGCATATATTGCTGCTACCGAATATTCACTGATACCGGCCTTGCCTGCATTGCTATAACCCAGGCCTTCCAAGTTCTTGTATGCCTTGTCAAGGTCGCTGATAATCAAACTGTAAATATCTTTGACAGGGACTCTGTGTTGGAGGTTCTCGCTTTCAGTCCTGACAGGCACACCTGGCGCTTCGGGATTTTTTCTGTATGGATGTTGCCACAAATTTACGAGGTTAAAGTATGCGTATGCACGAAGAGCATAAGCCTCGCTCAAGTATCTGTTGGCATTCTCCTCGGTGTAGTTCTCGTCCTTGTTGTAATCGTTTGTGGTTATGACGCGTATGATTTCATTGGCATAGTCAATGATGTGGTACAGCTGGTTCCAGGTTGAATTGGTGCGGCGATAGTTGCCCATACGGAAATCCAAATGGTAGTCGTATAAGAACCAGCTATTGTCGTTGGGATAAGCGATGTCTTCGCACCAAAAGTCGGTTGTCAACTTTAGAGCAGGAATGCCAAAGTCGTCGTGGTTGGTCATATAGCCATTGCCATTGTAGAGTACCTGTCTCATATTTTCCACGTAGCCTGCAACGTCTGCAAATATGGTCTTTGGCTCTTCCCAGGGATTAATCTGGGTGACGAAGGCAATGTTGTTCTCCTCGTCAATGTCAAGGTTATAAACGTACTCAATGCCTGAGTGGAATCTCATATCACTTTCTGCAATCCATCTGAACTCTTCTCCTCCAATGGATATTACTGCAATCACACTGTCTCCAGTGACTGTTTGTGGGGGAAAGAGTGCCTTGAAACTGTTGGTGCCGTTTGGTGCTGCTATTACATCACCTACGGTATTGTCGTTGGCATAATATGTGTTGGCGTTCAGGTTGACACTTGCAGTTTGCTTTATGTTTTTAAAGGTGAGCATCTGTTCGCCGGCCGGCATATTCCCGGAAGAGATGTTGATGACAATCTTTGACATTCTGTGAGTGAATGTCAAATCAACTATTTCGTTTCTGTTTCCTACGGCCGAGGCTGTCATCAGGTCGCTGGCTGTATAGTCTGCGTGGTTTCTCTGGTCGCTGTTGACTGTGTGAGTGAAATATGGAACGCTGTATTCACCGTAGGGATAGATTGCATAGAACTGCAAATCATTGCCCGACTCGGGATAGGTTAGTATGTAATCCGATCTGAAGAAACTGCCATCGAATTTGTACCTGAAATTGTATGCATAAGTTCCGATGGTGTCACCACCCACCTGTGATGCAAAAATACTGATTTCGTCATTTGTCTCAAATTGTACATCTGTTGCCCGTGTGGTGTTCTGTATCTTTGCATTGAAAATCACTTGACCACTCTCTTCGGGTTGCTGGTTGAAGATGTCGTCGTTGCACGATGTTGTAAAAAGCAGTGCAAGCAACGGTAAAGATAAAAGTAATCGTTTCATAGTAAATGTTTTTTTGTTACTGCATCCCCAACAGTAAGTTTTTTATTGTGTAAACGTGGAGATGATTGGTGTCATTCAGAACCAATACGCCTACGTCATTTATTCTGGTAATCAATTCTTTTAGCAAATGTATGTAAATAATTATAACGTAAACAAATATTCTGTTGACAATTTTTAACACAAATGCGCTTTCTCCTAAAATTATATGCCCCGACGATATAAAATCAAGCCTCTCTTCTGTTATTTATGAAAAACAAATATAAGTTGATTGCATATTGTTGGTTATCAATTTGTTGTCTTTTTGTGTTCCGGCACGATGGAAAGATGCTGTTTTAGTTGTTTCTTGTCGTTTTTTTTTATTAATTTGCATAACATTTGTATGTGTCAGTGTTTGAAAAACAATATTAAATATAAATTTATGAAACTTAAATCAATTCTTCTTTCGGCTTTGTCGGCAATGTTCATCAGCCTAGGCGCTACTGCTCAGAGCGACTATTATGTGAAGCACGGTGCCGATGTGAAAGTAACCCACTCAACACATTACCCCAAAGCTGTTGGTGTTGCAAATGTGCGCGGTGACCAGCAGGTCCTCGACAATATTGCAACCGCACCCCGTTGTGCAGCATATTTCGACAAGACTTCGACTGTCTTTGAAGTGAAAAGCGGCGAGACAATCACTCCGCTGATTACCATCAATGGTGCTTGGATGCACGGCTATGTATTTGTCGATTGGAACAATAACAAACAGTTTGATGTGAATGTGACCGGTGAAGGCCCTTACATAAAAGGCGAAGGCAATGAATTAATGTGCTGGTCGCTTTATAGCCATAACGGCAATGGCGACAGCGGATGGAACAGTGCCGGTCTCTACCAGCCCGGCGGCGATGTCCTTGCTCCCGGTTCATTCCGTGTTCCCGAGGGGCTTGAGGCCGGTTCTACCTATCGTATGCGTTATGCAATCCAGTGGAACAGCATAGACCCCACAGGCTCATACGCCAATTTCATCAGTGATGGTGGCGCTATAATCGATGTCACACTCAAAATATCAGGTATTGCATCCGAGGATGAACTGAATACCTATCCCATCAATGATTATGCCGAGCCTCGCGTGGGTACCACACCTAATGAGGCTGCTTGGAATGCCTTGCCTGATGGATTGAATGCTACTTGGGCATCGCGCGACGTTCACTACAAACTGCACGATGTTCCTCAGGTTGCTCAAAAGAACGAAGCAACCATCTATGCTTGGAAGGGTGAACGTGCAAACATCCAAGCTGTTCTCTATAGCAAGAGCGACCAGGGGATGCTTTCGGTGCGTATGACAGAATGGCATAGGAACGGCACAAAAACAGGCATAAACGGCGGTGATGCACGCTTTGTTAACTATGTGATTACCGATGACTATGTATCTTGCGGTAACCACCCGATGACACTTCCGCAGTGGCTTGTTGCCGATGTAATTGACCAGGATAAACCACACGCTGTCCCTGCAATGGAGACACGCCCGGTGTGGTGTACTGTTGAGGTACCGCGCGATATTGAGGCCGGTGAATATACAACTGCTCTCGAGGTGGTCGATGCCGACGGTAATGTGTTGAAGAGCCTTGCTCTTACAGTCAACGTGAATACTCGTTCGTTGCCTACGGTTGCCGAGCAGAAATTCCATCTCGATTTTTGGCAGCAACCATACGCTATCAGCCGCTATTATGGCGTTGAGCGTTGGAGCGAGGAGCACTACGAGGCTCTGCGTCCCTATCTGCAGGCACTTGGCCGTGCAGGCCAGCGCGTTGTCAGTGCGATTCTCTTCTATGAGCCTTGGGGCGAGCAGACACACGACCTCTTTGACCCGATGGTGCAGACAACCAAAAAGAGCAATGGTACTTGGGAATATGACTATACTGTGTTCGACAGGTATGTAGAACTGTGTGCCGAGTATGGTATCAACAAGCAGATTAACTGTTTCAGTATGTTGCCCTGGGATATGAGCTTCCGTTATTTCGATGAGGCTTCAAATAGTTATAAGACACTTTCGACAACATATTCTTCAACAGAATACCGTGAATTGTGGACAAACTTTCTCACTGCATTCAAGGCACACTTGCAACAGAAGGGCTGGTTCGAGAAAACTGTCATAGCTGTCGATGAACGCGGCGAGGCTGCAATGCTAAAGGCTTATGAGATTGCCAATGCACTTGGTTTCAAGATGGCTCTTGCCGGCAACTATCACGGTTCGCTCTGTGATATTCTGCACGACAAGTGTGTGCAGCTTGGTCAGGAGCATTATTTTACGGCGGCACAGCTTGCCGACCGCAAGTCGAAGAACCGTGTTACCACATTCTACACCAGTTGTGCTAACAGCGAGCCCAACATCTATACAAACTCACTCCCTGCCGAGGCTGCCTATCTGCCAATCTATGCGGCAAAGATGAACCTCGACGGCTATCTGCACTGGGCTTGGTGTAACTGGGACGAGCATCCGCTCACCGACAGCCGTTTCCGCAAGTTCGGCTCGGGCGATACCTACTGCTACTATCCCGGTAACCGTTCAAGCGTACGCTTTGAGCGTTTGATTGAGGGTATCCATCAGTATGAGAAAATTCAGATTCTGCGCGAGGAGTACAAGAATGACGAGAATAAACTTGCCGACCTGCAGACATTGCTTGACCGCTTCAACGGTTCTAATGCAGGCACAGAGTGTGCTGCCATTGTTAACGACCTTGAGAACTTCCTTAACGGTCTCGAGGTAGAAATCCCTGATGCCGAGAATGTACCAAGTGGATATTACCACCTTGTGAGCAGGGAGGTTGCACGCTACGAGCATCTGTATAACGATGCCACTTTGAACGGCAACAGCTTGAAAATTACTATGCAGTCCGATACAAAGGTCAACACCAACAACGGTATGTGGCTTTTGACTCCCAAGAGAAACGGCAAATTCGATATAAAGAACGGCGATGGTAACCCCATTGTTGCCGGCGGCGCAAACGGTGCTTCAATCCTTGGTTCATATACAGAACTTACAGTAGGCAGTTCGTTTGATGCAAACGGTTATCATTACTATTACTTCACCGAGGCCCTCAACTGTTCAAATACAACATCGGGCTATAAGGTGAATGGTATTCCTTGCCTCACAACCTGGTTGGCAGGCGGTGCGGACAAGGCCGATAACCAGTGGCGTCTGGAGCCTGTTGATATGGAAGGAAAAAGTGTGTATGATGTAGTTGTCGAAGGCAATGCCGATGTTTATGTCACATACGATGGCGGATATGCTTTCAACGGTGGTTTCTTTATCACAGCATCGGCAATTGATGCATCCGATTTGTCGGTAAGCATTATTGGCAATGTGTTGAAGCGTGCCGACGTGAATGTCGAAGGAAACACCATCAAGGTGACAAACATACAAACTCTTGCAACTCCGGTTAAGCAGGATTTGTACAATACCAGCAAGGGCGACGGCGTTATTCCTCCATACCGCATCCCCGGTATCACAACTGCAAGCAACGGCCGTTTGATAACGGCTGCGGCACGTCTTGTCTGCGGTACCGACCCCGGTTACGGACAGGTAGACGTCGTTTGTCGCACAAGTGACGACCACGGTGCAACCTGGAGCAATATGATTGATGTTGCTGTGGGTACAGGCCGCACATCGGCAACCGTGAACTACTTTGACACAGCTTTCGGCGACCCTGCCATTGTGGCCGACCGCACAAGCGACGAGGTGCTTATCATTGCCGTTGCCGGCTGTACCGTGTATGCCAATGGCAATACCACACGTCAGAACCCAAATATGATTGCCACAATATTGAGTAAGGACAACGGTGAGACTTGGGAAGAGCCAATCAACGTTACCGAAGATATATACAGCCTTTTTGATGCCGGCAACGTCGTACAGTCGGCATTCGTGGGTGGTGGTAAAATTTTCCAGAGCCGCATCGTGAAGAAAGACAGATATTACCGTCTCTATGCTGCAATGTGTGCACGTCCAAACGGTAACCGTGTAATATATTCCGATGACTTTGGAAAGACCTGGCACGCTCTTGGTGGCGCCGAGGCTCTCCCTGCCCCCGGTGGTGATGAACCAAAGTGTGAGGAGATGCCCGACGGTCGCGTAATCCTCTCGAGCCGTGTCGGTGGTGGTCGCATCTATAATATTTATACTTATAGTAACACCCTCGAGGGAACAGGAGAGTGGAGTACATCGGTAAAGAGCACATTCGAAGGCTCGGGTCTCACCCCCGGTGGTAACTCGACCAACGGCGAGATTCTTGTTGTTCCCGTACAGCGCAACAGCGACGGAAAGGAGATGTACCTTGCACTGCAGTCACTCCCTACAGGTGGTGGCCGCACGAATGTAGGTATCTTCTACAAGGAACTCACCGATGTCACAGACCTCAATAGCGTTGCAAACTTTGCCGGTGATTGGAACGGCTTCTTTCAGGTGAGCAACACATCATCGGCATACAGCTCAATGGACCTGCAGGCCGATGACCGCATCGGTTTCATCTACGAGGAGACCCTTACCGGTTTTGGTCGCCGCGACAATCCTGTTTCAACAAGCTTCCCCAATGGTGAAGGACAGCATAATTTTGACGGTTTCGACAATATTTATGTTGCATACGAACTTGAATACATCACAAACGGTGCTTATAGCGTGAAACGCGATGTCAATCGCCGCGCTTTCCTGAGGGACTATTTTACTGCTGTTTCAGCCGAGGCTTCGGATAATGTAAAGGCCGAGGTTGCCGATGCTCTTGATGCAATGAGTGAAGAGCCTACTACTGCCGAGATAGACAATATCTACTCAATATTGGCCGCTGATGTTCCTGCCGACAAGTGGGATGGAAAGCATCTCACCTTTACCAACGTGCAGCAGTCCGGTGCTGAGCGTGTGCTGTATATCAATGACAGCAATGTTCTTGATGTAACCACCTCTTCAGCCGGCGAGGTTGGTGCGGCTGCGCTGTTTCTTTGCAAGAAGGAGGCAAGCGGCAAGTATAGTTTTTTTAATGAGAAGGCACAGCTATATATGATTTGGCGTGCCGGTGGCAACTACGGCTATAACAACAACAGCGGTACATTGGCAACCTATAATGCAACATATTGCGATTGGAGTATAAATCAGGCATCTATTGCCGATAGGTACTACCTTGTGAGCAAGAGAGCAAACGGCTCAGATGGCTCATTGATTGTTATGGCATCCGGAGTTTTTGATGCATATTCTTCCTCTGAGGGTTATACAAACAATTTTAGCAATCTCTTCCGCATAGATACTGTTGATATTGAAACAGGCATTGACGGGGTGAAAGGTGAAATGGGAAATGTTGAAGCCATTTATGATTTGACAGGACGAAGAATTGCCGTTCCCACTAAAGGCATTTACATTGTCAATGGAAAGAAGGTGATGATTAAGTAAACAGCAAATGCTGATTTGATTAAAACGAATGACATTCCGCTTTGAACGGAATGTCATTCGTTTTAATGTGTCCTTGGTGTCTTTGATGATCAATAGTTGATGAATAGCAGATATTCCCCTTGGGCGTTTATGGTAAACTCGTCGCCGGTGCACTCGTTGAGTGTTCCCTGCCACCAGTTGTTGAAGTCGTATATGGGGTAAAGCAGTCCTTCGGCGCTCAAATCCTTGGCTGTTATGCTGAATATTGACACTTGCTGCCCCTTGCGGCATTTGTGCGTGCTTGTGCCGTTACAAGGGATGAACACACCGTGGTCGGTAAAAGAACAGACGTCGCATCCCGCGCGGGCATACTCTATAAGCAGGCTTATGTTGCCTATGGTGTGGTCCTCTCGCCTGCCCGTTGCACCCACAATGGCAATGCGGTGCTTGCCTCTCTCCATCAGATAACGCACGGCCTTTGTCTGGTCGTTACTCTCCTGCTCGGGCACTATGTGTAGCAGATGGGCATATTTTTCTCGGTTCTCGGCGCTTATTGAGTCGCCGTCGCCCACAATGGCATCGGGTGTTCGTCCGGTGGCAATGTGGCGGTCGGCAGCACCGTCGCAACAAACGACTAATGGCGCATTCTGTAATACAGCCAAAGGCTGTGCAGCGGTGGGGTATTCACCACCGGCAACAACTACCGCATCAAAGACATTATCCTTCATTCTGCATCAATTTTTTCCATTTGAAGTATCCAAAGATAGCTATAATTGCATAAACTGCATAGAGCACAGCTGTGAAATATAACCCTTTGTATATATACAGTGCGCTGCACGCAATGTCTACAATGCACCAGACAAACCACTGTTCTATGTATTTGCGTGCAAGCATCCACATTCCCACAATGCTCAGCGCCGTGGTGAATGAGTCGCTCCAGGGAACAGTGCTGTCGGTGTGGTTCGTAAGAACGTATGCTATGAGCAACAACGCGGCAACAAATGCCACAACAGCTTTTGTCCAAGCAGTGCGTGGGGTGTGGCTTATGCGCAGTTCCTTCTTTGGCTCTTTGTGCCCGAAGATGGTGAAGCCGGTTCTCCACGCAATCCATCCATAGAGGGCAATTGCAAGGTAGTAGATGTTTATTCCAAAGTCGGCATATAGTCCGGTGTTGTAATAGACAAACAGGTATATAGCCGGCATTATTATTCCTGCAATCCACAGGTATATGCTTGCCTTATATTCTAACCACAAGTAGATGACTCCTGTTATTACTCCTAAAATCTCAAGTAGTTGATCCATATAATAAAGGTGAAGGGTGAAATCTGAAAGGTTAAATGTGAAATGTGGAGACAGCTTGTTTAAAGTTCTATATTAATACTTCCAATAGCATTTATACCTGCTTGGGCGGCATATCCCGCGTAGTTGTATCGGTGGCGGTTGCCATCGCCATCGGTGTAGTATCCGCTGCCGGCATAGCCGTTGTTCTCATACTCCTCGTTGAATATATTATAAATGGTAGCTCCAACTGTGATGTTTTTTACACCTTTCAACTTGAATGAATAGGCAAGGCGCAGGTTTGTTACAAAATATGCATCGAGCACGTGCTCTTCAATTCCGTAGTTGCTCATATACTGCTTGCTCACATACTGTGATTGCAGTGCCGCCTCAATGCCACGCCATTCGTATGAGAAGGTGTTGTTTGCAACAACGGCAGGCGAGAATGCAATCGGAGTGTCGTTGTGGCGTATCTCCCACTTCTCGTAGGTGTCATCGTCGTAAAGCACCTCTGTGAAGTCCTTAATCCTGTTGTGGCTGAATGTGGCGTTTGCGCTCCACGCAAAGCCGCAAGGCAACTTTAGTGCCGCTGTCAATTCAATGCCCGCACGGTAGCTGCTTGGGATATTGGCGGCAAGCGGCTCGCCAATCTCGTTAAGTTCGCCTGTGAGCACCAGCTGGTCCTTGTAATCCATAAAATAGATGTTTGCTCCGGCTGTGAACAACTTGCTGCTGAAGTTGTAGCCCAGTTCGTAGTCTATCAGGCGCTCGGCGGTGGGGCTTTCGTGCAGTTTGCCGTCGGTGTAGTTGTTGCGTGTGGGCTCTTTGTGCGCCACGCCCACCGATGCAAAGAGCCTGTTGCCGCTGTTTATTTGCCAAGCAACTCCGGCTTTGGGGTTGAAGAAGTTGAACTTCTCATCTATTGCAAGTTGTTGGTGGCTGTCGGTGGCATCGTTCCACTTGTCGTTGTTGCCGTCAATGCGGTAGGCTATGTGGCGGTACTGAGCGTCGGCATATATGTTCAGGCACTCAATGGGGCGATATTCAGCCTTCAGGTAGATGTTTGCATCGTCCTTTGTGCCGTTGTTGCTGTAATATTCGTGGTCGGGCCGTAGCTCGCCTGTATAATTCTTCACCCAAAGCACGTGCCCAAAATGGTCGCCATAGTAACGGTTTGCTCCACCGCCGGCAACGGCTGTCACTTTGTCGTTTTTGTATGTCAAGGCAAAGACCGCACCGCCAAAATGGTTGTCCATAGCTTTTTTGCGCACAAGGTCGCTCTTTTTAATCTCTTCACCGTCTACAAAGAACGGCTGTAGGGAATACTCCTTTAACTTGCGGTTGCTTTTGTACTCCTGGTAGTATCCGTCGCCCTTGGTGTAGTGCAGGCCGATGTTCAGGTCCAGGTTGTCTGTGAAGCTGTGGTCAATGAGCAGTTGTGTGTTCGTTTGTGTGTAGTTGTCGGTCTGTCCGTCGTAGTAGTGGGCTATGCCGTTGTCGTCGGTGAACATATATCCGCAACTGTTGTATCGGCGGCCATACAGCTCCATCTCCTCTTTGGTTGCATAGTTCCAAGCGTGGTATGTCTGCTCCTTGCCGCCGAAGGCAATCAGGCGTATGCTTGTGCTGTTGCCGTAGTATGCCCCCTGCAGGTAGAATGAATGCAGTTTTGTGGATGCACGCTCAATGTAACCGTCGCTGCCTATTTTTGAAAGGCGTAGGTCCACAGCCCAATGGTCACGCATTATGCCTGTGCCGGCACTGATGGTTGCCTTGTGGGTGTTGAATGAGCCGTATGAAGCGCCGAGGCTTGCGTATGGTCGGGTATTGAATTTGTCGGTTTTCAGGTTTATGCTTGCTCCAAAAGAGCCTGCACCATTGGTGGATGTTCCGGCTCCGCGCTGTATCTGGATGTCTTTTACCGATGAGGCGATGTCGGGCATATTCACCCAGAATACGTTGTGGCTCTCGGCATCATTCACAGGAATGCCGTTTGTGGTAACGTTGATGCGTGTGCCGTCCGTGCCACGTATGCGAAGGCTGGTGTATCCCACTCCCGCCCCGGCGTCGCTTGTTGTCACCACGCTTGGTGTCGTTGCCACAAGATAGGGAAAGTCGACTCCCGTGTTCATCTTCTGCAACTGCTCCTTGCCAATGTTGGTGTGTGCCACCGGTGTCAGCTCTGTCGCGCGTGTTGCGGTTATCTCCACTTCCTGCAAACTGGTGTGCAGGCTATCACTCACTGCCTCTTGTGCTTGTAGCAAAGAGGGTAGTGCTGCCATCGCAAGGCAGCAACGCAATGTCCTTTTTTTCATTGCAATTTCAATTTTTTTTGGAGCGTGGAGGCAAAAAAATAAAACCCGCCAAGCTCCGTGGTTAAACGGAAAATGGGGATTTTTCCTTAAACTGAAATGTGAAAGGTTAAATGTGAAAGGTTCTTTGTTAGGCTTGTAGCGCTCACTCGTTTTCAGCTTTCACTTTTCAGTTCCTCTTCCTACGCCGGCATTATCCGGATCAGGTTCTTGGGTATGATCTCAGCCTCTGTTCTAGAAGTTGTTTTAGTCTCAACCTCTTTAGGCACCCCGTAATTGAAATCTGGCGCGAAGGTAATGCTTTTTTTTGACAACGGGCAGCGTTTTGCTTAAAAAACATTTGTCATTGTTTTTTGAGGCTATCCTTTTTTACTATCTTCGCGCAACAATTAAAATATGGGAACAATATGATTTTGTCGATATTGAGTTTTGTGGCCGGCATTGTGCTTGTCATTTTAGGGGCCGACTGGCTCACTCGTGGTGCATCTGCTTTAGCACGTCGTTTTAATATGAGCGAACTGCTCATTGGTTTGACAATCGTTGCCATCGGCACATCGTTGCCCGAGTTGGTTATCAGTACAGGCTCGGCCTTGAAAGGTAGCCCCGGTTTGGCATTGGGTAATATCATAGGCAGTAACATCTTCAATGGTATGCTCATTCTTGGTGTTGCAGCTCTCTTGTGCCCAATCAGGTTCAATGCCAAGATGCTCACACGCGAGATACCTTTCAATCTTTTGGCGTCGATAGCGCTCATTCTCGTGTCGGGCAGTATGCTCGTAGGCGGTGCGCCGGGTGAGATGATAACACGCTACGGCGGTTTGTTGCTGCTTTGTTTCTTGGCTGTCTTTGTGCGCTACACATTCTCAATAACAAACGATGGAGGTGAAGATGAGGCCGGCGAGAAATTGCCGGTGTGGAAGGTTGTGTTGCTTATTGTGGCAGGACTTGCCGCACTCATCTTCGGTGGAAATGTCTTTGTGGATGGCGCTACAGAGATTGCGCGTGTGCTTGGTCTTTCCGAGGCGGTAATCGGTATAACCATTGTCTCGGCCGGCAGTTCGTTGCCGGAGCTTGCGGTGTCGGTCAGTGCTGCACGCAAGGGTAATGTGGGCATTGCATTAGGTAATGTGCTTGGCAGTAACATCTTGAATATATTCTTTATTCTTGGTGTTAGCGCAACCATCACCCCAATATCACTCGACGGTTTCAGTTTTGTCGACTATTATGTGCTCTTGGCATCGTCGTTGCTCATATATATTGTTGCGCGCTTTGGCGGCAAGGCTGTTATCACTCGTTTCGAGGGTGCTTTGCTTGTTGCAGGGTATGTGGCATACACCACCTGGCTTGTGATGAATGCCTGACACTGCGTCTGCCAATTTGTCACAGATTTTGCGCCGCGAACATTTTGGCACGCTTTTGGTTATATTATATTTGGAGACGTTAAACCTTTCAGCTTGCCGTTTTCCGTTTTCAGTTTGGGGCAGTCCCGATAAATTTAAAACAATAAAAAAACAATAGAATTATGAACATCAAACCATTGGCAGACCGAGTGCTCATCTTGCCTCAGCCTGCAGAAGAGAAGACAATCGGCGGTATTATAATCCCCGATACAGCTAAGGAGAAACCCCTTCAGGGCAAGGTTGTTGCCGTGGGTAACGGTACAAAGGACGAGGATATGGTAATCGCAGTTGGCGACCAGGTCCTTTATGGCAAGTATGCCGGTACAGAGGTTGAGTTTGAGGGTGAGAAGTATCTCATTATGCGCCAAAGCGACGTGCTTGCGATTTTGGGATAAAAATAGTTTAATCTGATAAAAAATAAAACAGATATGGCAAAGGAGATTTTGTTCAATATGGATGCCCGCGACCAGTTGAAGAAGGGTGTCGATGAGCTTGCTAATGCAGTGAAGGTTACACTTGGCCCTAAAGGTCGCAATGTAATCATTGAAAAGAAATTCGGTGCTCCACACATAACAAAGGATGGTGTCTCTGTGGCAAAGGAGATTGAGTTGGCCGATGCATATATGAACACAGGCGCACAGCTTGTGAAGTCGGTTGCGGCAAAGACAAACGACGATGCAGGTGACGGTACAACAACCGCTACATTGCTTGCACAGGCTATCATCACAGAGGGTCTGCGCAACGTTACTGCAGGTGCCAATCCAATGGACTTGAAACGTGGTATCGACAAAGCTGTGACAAAGGTTGTTGCTTCAATCAAGGAGCAGAGCGAGGAGGTTGGCAACGACTACGACAAGATTGAGCAGGTTGCCTCTATCTCGGCCAACAACGATGCCGAAATAGGTAAACTCATTGCCGATGCAATGCGCAAGGTGTCAAAGGATGGTGTAATCACCATCGAGGAGGCAAAGAGCCGCGATACCACAATCGGTGTTGTCGAGGGTATGCAGTTCGACCGCGGTTATCTGTCGGCATACTTCATCACCGATACCGAGAAGATGGAGTGCCAGATGGAGAACCCCTACATCCTCATCTATGACAAGAAGATTACCAACCTCAAGGATATGCTTCCCATTCTGGAGCCTGCGGTGCAGACAGGCCGTCCATTGCTCATCATTGCCGAGGATGTCGAGAGCGAGGCGCTCACAACTTTGGTTGTGAACCGCTTGCGTACACAGCTGAAGATTTGTGCTGTCAAGGCTCCCGGCTTCGGTGACCGTCGCAAGGATATGCTCGAGGATATTGCAACACTCACAGGCGGTATCGTAATCAGTGAAGAGAAGGGCATCAAACTTGAGCAGGCGACACTTGAGATGCTCGGTACTTGTGGAAAAATTACCGTAAGCAAGGACAATACTACCATCGTCGACGGTAACGGCAACAAAGAGGCCATTGAGGCGCGCGTTGCTCAAATCAAGGCACAGATTGCGGCTACAAAAAGCGACTACGACAAGGAGAAACTCCAGGAGCGTCTTGGCAAGTTGGCCGGCGGTGTGGCTGTGCTCTATGTAGGTGCAGCTTCAGAGGTTGAGATGAAGGAGAAGAAGGACCGTGTTGACGATGCTCTCTGCGCAACACGCGCAGCCATTGAGGAGGGTATTGTGCCCGGTGGCGGTGTTGCCTACATCCGTTCAATCGACAGTCTCGAGGGTATTGAGACATATAATGAGGACGAGAAGACCGGTGTTGCAATCGTTAAACGTGCAATTGAAGAGCCTTTGCGTCAGATTGTTGCCAATGCCGGCAAGGAGGGTGCTGTCGTTGTTCAGAAAGTACGCGAGGGCAAGGGCGACTTCGGTTACAATGCCCGTGCCGATGTCTATGAGAACCTCTTTGCGGCCGGTGTTGTTGACCCTGCCAAGGTTACACGTGTGGCTCTTGAGAATGCTGCTTCAATAGCAGGAATGTTCCTCACGACCGAGTGTGTTATTGTCGAGAAGAAAGAGGACAAGCCCGAGATGCCTATGGGTGCACCCGGAATGGGTGGTATGGGCGGTATGATGTAGACCATACAAGTACGATGCTAAACTTTATGACTATCAACATAAACCATTGTTATATGTAACATTACGGCAGAAACCACCTCTAAAAGTAGGGGTGGTTTCGTTGTCGAAATTATTGTCGGAATATTTCGCCTACCAAGAAATCCGAACCGTTTTATTGTCCTGAAAAATATGAATCTTCGAGTCGTAATTTTAGAAGCAAAGGTGCTGGCCGATGGCAAACACAAACTGCGAATTGCAATCTCCCACAATTCGCAAACCCGATATTTCCCTACTCGTTTCGTGGTACCATCCACCAAGAACCTCAAGAACGGAAATGTAGTCGGTCTTGATAACGCTTCATACATAAACTTGCAGTTACGCAATTTTATGAACAGGATATATTTGATATGTGATGAACTGGAAGATATGGAATACTACACTTGCTCCCAGCTTGTCGATGTCATAAAGCACAAACTTGAGAAAGGACACATCAGGTCTTTTGGCGATATCGCCAATGAATGGCTATCATTAAAGTCAAGGCGTGTTGCAGAAGACACACTCCGCCTATATAGAAGTGGAGTCCAGTGCTTCATCGACTTCGCCGGTGCGGATTTCATTCTCTCGATGCTTGACTCAAACAAAATATATGATTTCCACGATTACCTCAAAAACAAGAAAGGTTATTCCGACACAACCATAAATATGAGAATGGGCAATCTTCGCAACATTGTATACTTTGCCCAAAACCACGGCTACGCTCGCTATCAGTTGCCGCCGTTCTATGACTATAAGGAGCCAATGTCTGTTGTCCGCGACGTTTCCCTCTCGATTGAGCAAATAAGAGAAATTCGCGACTTGGAAATCGAGGATAAATGGGCTGCAGCAGCTCGTGACATTTTTATGCTGAGTTTCTACCTTTGTGGTATGAATCTTGGCGACATACTCGTTCAGAACTTAAATAAGGACTATGTGAAGTTTATTCGCTTAAAGACAAAAAGCCGTCGTAGGCCGAATGACTTTACAGAATTCACAATTCAGCCTGAAGCAAGAGCGATCATTGACAAGTACATTACTCCTGATGGGCATCTGCAAATACACGGCCGAGTAACAAAGAAGTCTATCCAACACACAACGGATGACCACCTTTATAAACTTAGCAAGATGTTGCAATTTGACAAGCGATTGATATTTTACTCGGCAAGAAAGTCTTTCGCGCAGATCGCGAATGAGCTAATGGTGAAAGACTCTGTGATAGAATACTGCCTTGGGGATGCAATCAGCAACCCCAAGAGAGCACTCTCGTTTTATATCCACGTCAATCGCAAGATGGCCGACTCTGCTATACGAACTGTTTTTGATGCTCTTGCCAGTGACAAAAGCATAGATGAATTGCTGGAGTCAATGTGATTTACCGCTTAAAGTCATCAGCCTTTCCAATAAAGGCAAGTAAACCGTCAAACTCCGCTCCACTTACTTTGGCCGGCTCATAGTCTGGCTCATCCAGTATGAAAAATTCCCATCCAAGCCCAAACATCTTCATTATGTTCTGAAGCTGGTGCAAATATTCGAAGTTTCTCAAACAGCAGTATGAGCCACCAAATTCGAAATGCAACATCTTTTGGCCATTTCCATATTCTTCGATGGCCATCCTATAGTCTTTGTTTGGTTCAAGATGCTTGTAGCCCCTTTTTTTGAAGACTCCCAGCCGTTTAAGCAGTGCATCATCAACTCTTATCGGTTCGCATTCGTTGAGTCTTGCGTATAATGGACCTTTAATATTCGGAACTTTGTACGCTATCTTAACTCCGTCAGCATAGATTAAACACACCTTTCTTGGCACACCATTGACAAGAATGTAATCACCAATCATTAAATCCTTAGCTTTCATAGCACGTCTTTTTGCTTCAATAATATAAATAGGTTATACAAAGCATCAATCAGCTCAATGCTGAGACAGGTGAAACCACAGTAAGACACTTCGTACAAATCAGATTCTCTTTCATTCAACGCCTTGTGCTTTACATAGATATTTAAGCCTTCTGGTAACAGGCTGAGAACATCTGTCATCGAATAGCGTAACCTATGCAAATCCACCTTACTTGCAAACTCAGATTGCGGTACAATGCTAAACATAACACCGCTGTCCCTTTTTTTAATTTTCTCAACACTACCATCGTTGAGAATAGGTACCATTGTATCATCATACGGACAATACAAACTACCTCGCTTCAGAATGTCTTTCCCGATATACTTATGCAACATTTTCATTTGTTGCAGTTCCAAAAACTGTTTCATTGCCTTTTATTTTTGTGGTTGTACCTCTTTATAGCATCCTTCTTGGAATATGCTTCAATCTCAACACCTTTTATAATAAAGATGCGTAACTCTCGATGCGGTAGTTTTGTCGGGGTAATTTGACGTGGAGTCGAAACAGTCCTTCTTCTTATATAGGCCCGTTCATCAACTCCCATCATCGCGGCCATCATAAGAGCACTAAACAGTAGTTTTTTTGTTCCCATTTTTCTTTATAAGTTTCTCGGCATCATCTAATGATATACCTTGTTTAACAATCTCAATAGTTTTCTCGCGCCCCAATGCTCTATAAACGTGTAACCAATCATTTCGCACCAAATCGACAGGCTCTCCCGGCTCTATCACCTTAGTTGCACTGTCACCTACATAATGCTTACTCCTTGGATCGCTCAATTCAAATACAGTTATTCCATCTTTGTTTACCACAGTCCAGATGTGCTTACCTACTCGCACGTGCCCAGTATGGCGTACAATGGAGAGGTGAGAGTTAGCCCAGTAACTCTCTTCAATAATAATTGCATTCAGCATATTAATTCATTTATAAGTTAATTGACAATTCTTTGTTGGTACTTAGATAGTATGCGTTCTGGAGTTCGTGAACATAATGGCACTGACATTGGAAAGTGATTTCTCTAACTTTCGCGTGATTGTTGTATTCATCTACCCCTTGCCAATATCTGCGGAATCTCCATTCGTGCATATAGAATTCAAGAAAAGTATGCTCATCAATCCTTTTGTAAAAGTATAAGTTCTTGCTGAAGCCTGCTTTAGTAAGTATTACCTCCGAAATGCGTATAGGCTTGAGCCTCTCACTGTCAATGTCTGTAAGAAACAATCTATCATTATTTGTGCCCATCAATTCCACGTACGGAGGAGTGATGCTTGATATAATGAAATTCTGGTCCTCATAACTTACAAGGTTGCCAATTCTTAAATCCAGGAAGTTCATATCTTGTCTTGCTGTTTGTTTTGAATGTTCAGCGAATGGTATTATGTCTTTTATTTTGCACCAAGCAATGACCTTGCACTCATCACTTCCACAATCATAATTACTCCATTGTTCTCCATCCCAATATGTGCGTCCAATACCTGTTGCATAATGTGATAATGTTGCTTTCGCATTGAAAATGCTTTCATCATAGATGTAGCGAAAAGTTACAAGGTAACTACCACGCTCCGGCGGAACTCCTGTTTTCCACTTGATAATGCTTGTCATAGTATCTCTTTTACAAATAACTTCACACTTTGGGGCGACCAACTAACAAAATCCCTCTGTAACACTTTGTATCTCTTGCCATCTATATGAAGAACATCGCCTGCTACTGGCACTATGTTAATATCTATTTCTCCGTCCTTCAATAATTCTTGAGTATCAGGTCTGAAGACGTGGAAACTTACTACGATAATCTTTAATCTCATAAAAATTTCTCCTTGCTAAATTCTACTAAATCTTCTACACTTATATGGTACTCATCAACACTCCAGTCAAAGTGATTCCAGTAACCATATACAATACATATTCTGTTTTGCCACTCAAGCCAATGCCAATCACGAAATTCCTCGTATTCACGCTTTAACTTTTTATTGAAATATTCCTCAATCAACTCGTCGAGTTTCTCTTGGAATTTTTTGTGGTTAAGTATATCTGTAACTTCCATAACTATTTGTTCTCATTTAATAGTTGCCAGCAACATTCAACGAAGTCTTTGATGTATTTGTCTTCATAATAACAATCCTTTCCGTGGCTGAATTGTGCTATTCTTGCTACTCCGTATTTCTGATCTATATGATTGAAAACAGCCTGTCCTCTGCGGCTCCATTCAGGTCGGCTTTGTATAACCTGTTCTATTTCATTAAGGAATTCTTCTTTTGTCATTCTGCCTAAAATTGAATATTTGCTCCTTGATTCCACACCGACGCATTATACTGGTCAGCACCAATAGTTCGGCATCGGTGGAGGATTTGGTGTATTTCGCGTTTTTTACTTTCACGATCTTCTTGCCATTATAAATAAGCAAGCCCCAATTCTCAGGGATTTCATCCACGGATATTACTCCTTCAGGACATAGGTAATACCTGAAATTACCCAAACATTTGTCTGCCTGTTCTGCGGCGTAACTCCTAACCCATTTCTTTTGGTCTGCAAGAAAATCTGAATGGCTTGTTTTTACCTCAACCAGCGTTGTATGATAACCATTCGTGGCCCAAATGTCTGGATTCTCTGCTGTCAATGTCACAAGTTCTACTGCAATATATTTGTTTGGTAGTTCCCACGGCTCGGCATTTTTTCTTGACTTCAGATATTTTGCACCAAGACAGCATAATTCATAATGCAATGAATCTGTTTTGCTCATAGAATTATTTGTAGTTCTTTGTTGGCTATTAAGTGAAAAGTGTTTTGCAAATCGTTAATATACTTCGCACCGTGAAACTCAAAACTTGATGGAAATGATTTTATTGATAAAAGCCAAGTTTCACCTTTAGTGCAGGTAAATAATGTTATCAGAAATCCATCTTTATAAAGGTCATATCTGTTTGATGTATGTACGCATTTCTGAAACCCGGATTTTAACAATAACCCTTCCCTAATGGGAATAGGATAAACTTCACTTAATGTGCACTCGTATTCTTCGTTTGTGTAAATTTCGCCTAAACAACGCAAACACAAATCTCCTTGCTCATTTATGCTTGTTACAACAGCCGGCATATCGCCCCATTCTTCGTGCGTTACACCAATTATGTTGCCTATTCTCAATTCTGTTGGTTTCATTATTCTACTGTTTTACTTTTACTATCAATTCTAATTCTCATATATTTCCAACCTCCCATTTTAGCCATTGTTCCCCAACCAAAAGGACAATCGTGGTAAAGAAAAAGATGGTTGTCATTTGCAACAATAGTTCTGATATCGCTTGTGCCATTCCCAATATCAGAATCTAACCAATACTCACCATTATCATTGATTGGATACCATTTATAAAGTTGTTCGCTCATTTTTCCACATTCTCTAATATAGTTAATGCTCGCTCAATCAGTTTTATATCACTTCGGGTTAATTCTGTTTGCGATTTTAAGTATTCAACTTCGTCTTCTATGGCTTGTTTATAGCCTTGAATGTAAGCTCTGCGGTAAGTCAAATAATGACAGAGCAAAGTAAAGGCGACAACCACAATAATAACAATGAAGTTTAATGCGGCACGCTTTGACAATTTGTTTATTATTTTATGTGTCATTCCTCTGGTACTTTAGGGATAGGTAAAAAGTGCGTGTAACGCTTGCTATTTGTAATTTCACCCATCTTGTCTTGCAAATCTATTTCTGTTAGAGTTTCGTACAGTTGCACATCTGCGTTACTAAAATGCTCAGCAATAACAACTGGTAAGCTCTCGAAAATTTTGTTTATACTCTCCCCTGATACTACACCATCTTTGTCACGGACAATCTTTATCCAGGTTAATTCTTTCCTGTTATCCATAATTTTATCATTTTACAATAGCCCCTTATGTCTTCGCACGCTGACAATGTTGATTTGTGCGCTTCGCTCAATGTGTCTATGAATACCATAAAGAAATATGCTAATGATAGAAACAATGTAATAAGCATATATAACAACATAAAAAAAGGATATAATAAATATTTCATTTCTCACCTCCTTTCAATTTGAACTTTCCACAAGGCTTTCCATAATACGGTGCTGCATAGAATATAATCTGATTACTGAACATTGGATTGAGTATTTCTTTTGGGCGTTGTTTGCATATCCAAGACTTGCGATATGCGTTTATTGTGGCATATCCTTCTTCTCTATGTACGCAGTCTTTACAGCGATATTCGTTGAGTGCTTTTCGAGGAAAAATGTGAATCTCGTTGCCATAAACAACACCCCTTAATTGGTCTGGGATAACATATATGCCTTCAGAGAGTTCACTGTTCATTTCTTACCTCCTTTCAAGTATTCTTTGTTGAAATAACGGTTGTTTATCGCCCATTCTATACTTTCTATAATAGAATCATAAGTATCGTTATATGGTAGTACAGTAACATCTCCTTCCATCACTGTTGTTGAGTACAATTTCATCAACCTATGTAATGACCACGCTGGGATATGAGAACGATGTTTTTCTCCCTCAAGATAATCTATTGGTCGTATGAAGTATGTGTCGGCATCGTATGTGCAATGGTTTTCTTCATCGTAGGCAAGTTCTTTAATATGAACCATATCTGCTGTTTCAGGTTTTATTCCCAATGCAAGCAGCTTCTTAGACTCCTCAACAGAAGTACAAACTTGGCTGTTAAATTTCATATTCATAGGTTATTACGACTTAATAATATTCTCCACAGTCTCTACTGTTTCTTCCAAATAAAGGTCCTCAACGTGCAATACAACTCTATACGGCTTCCCATCGTAGTGATGAACGAAATCGCTAGCGACACTGTGGGCTTTATCGATAGTGTTATAAAATCTTTGTCTATCTTGTGGGAACCTTACTTGCGATTCGCTGTCAGTGTATATTTCATATCTCTTTGTTTTATCATTTAAGAACATAGGATTGTCCCACTTGTTGCCAACTATTTCTTTATCATACTTATCTATCCAGTCTTGGTTGATTGAGCAGTAATCAGGATATGACACACCTATTATTCTTGCTGCGAACTTTGCTTCTTTCTCAATGTAAACTACTTCGTGCAGTATGCTTTGGCTTGAGCAGATGATGTCACCCTCATATATCTCGTTATCGTTCTTGTCGTATAGACCAGTGAACTGGCCAGCAGTTTCGTTATGAATGAATACACTTGCACAACCAACTCTGATGAGTAGGTCGTCGTCATTGTGAATTAAGTCACCGGTGTGCCACAGTCCGGCAAAGTCTTTCCCTCTGAATTTTATTGTTCGCATTTTGTTCTTGTTGAAATTAGATATGCCATTGTCTCCTCTTCTGACATATATTTTATCTCGATAAGTTTTCGCTGATTGCTATTCAGGATATGCTCCCATTGCTTGTTACGTTCTTCATCAAGTCCATCAAGGACTTCCTCTGCGTGTCTGAAACAATTACTCATAGTGCAAAATGTTATGATAGCTGAGAAACCTTTTTTGCTTTGGCTAACTGGTACCAGTAGAGGTGATTAGAGTTAGTGAACATTGTGCCGTCTTTCTTGAATTTACGCCAATCCCCTTCAAATTCACAGCAGACGTTAAGAGTGATACCCTCGATAATGCCTTGCATATCGTTTAACTCAATAACGTCGCCGACCTTGAAAGGGGCGTGTTCTTCTATATACTTCCGCTTTGCCTCTTTGATTTGGGCGTTCAGGTTGTCGATACGTTCAATCAGTTCTTTCTTATTCATTATCCTTGAGTCCTAAAAGTTCTTTGTAATACTCGAAGTTTCTCTTTTCAAAAGGAGCATCCTCCTCATAAAATATCGCTCTCTCCATCCACTCGGTGTAGCATTTGCGACAATACCAGCAGTTCAAAACCGCAATGTAATAACCGGTAGTATCGGCTTCGTTGCAATAATCGCATATACCGATACCTCCAAACTTCATTGTCTCAACGGCCGTGCACTCGATAACCATAAATCCCTTTTTGTTTTCTACAATCTTTGCCATAGTATATTATTTGATGTTATTTATATTAAAGTCTGCTGTTACAAATCCAGCTTCAAGTGAAGCTCTATCAAGGTTTATGTACTGTACAAAGCTATCCTTCAGATAAAAACGAACCCCTTGTTTTGCCAGTCCATTTAATTGTTCCAGCATAAATAAAATGGCGTTTTTGTCATATTCTTTCTTGCCTGACAATACTCCTACTTTGAAAAGGTCGCAGAAATTACAGCAAGCATTTATAACAGCCATACTTGCCTCGGGGTTGATAATTGGCTCAATGCTTGCAAAAGTTCTATACCCGAGCCTTTTTAATGCCTCCATCGCTTTGATGCGGTCTGCATTACTGCTGGCACCGGGCTCAAGTTCATCATATCCAGTCAGTGTAAATCCAAAAGCAACCATTTCTTTATTCTGAAACTCCTTTATTGTGGAGTCTATGAAATCGGCACGTTTTGTCAGGAGCTGGACCGGGATTTCATTTCGTACCGCCTCACATACGCAGTCCCATATAAATTCCTTTGTGGCCGGCAACAACGGGTCGCTTGTAAATGTAAAGAACAGTCCGTCTTTCCGAAGTTCGCTTATGTTTGTTTGCAGTTCCTTCTTGAAAATATTGAATGCATCCAGCTCATCCACGAAGCACTTTTTCAATCGCGGTTGAATATCCCACGTTCTACCAAGGAACCCCTTTTTACAATAGCAGTATTCACAGTTGTTGGAACAGCCTGTATGGAAATTGCAAGCCCATTTGCTATATTCTCTGGCTTTCCCCTTTGGGTTGTAGATAGCCTTGCCGTCAAATAATTTCTTTTTATTCTTCATTGCCAAAATCTGTTATTGAATTTCCCAGATTAACTCGGTCGGCTGCAGGTTGGCCAACTTCATTTTATTCTTGCACTCGGTCCTTGTTTGACCATTGAAATAATGACGCCTTGCCTCACTGTCTATTGCAATCAATATGAACTGACTTTCAATATCCGGGCGCCTTCCGCCTGTCAGGTCAGTAATTTTAATAGGATAATCCACAGTATTTTCTGAATATTAGTTCCCAATTCCTTTTCTGTTCTATACTATATGGCATACCGCTCATCAAACGATTGCCAGCTGTATCGTAAGCCTCGATTGCCCTTGCAACGCAGGGCTCCCACATTTCTGGAGTGTTGGATAAGAAATATAGCGCATTATAACTATCCAACCATTTGTTGTAGATATGGGAGAAGTCGCACTCAATGTTGTACTTTGCCACAAGGTGGGCACACTCGGCAATATCAAACATATTATGCATATAGAATGTGACCTGCTTCAGGACACCTATGTATTCCAAAATCTTTTTATCCATTGTAATTAGAATGAGGGTTAATTTTGTATCTGTTATCCCAATGCCACCCAATGCTGTAACCGCAGTAGCACCCGCCTTTGAGTTCGTTCCAAACAGCACCACAACACATATCAATGAATTCCAACGGCCTATTTTGTGCCATACCCATATAGTGTTCGTAGTTTAACTCGGTAACGACTTTGCTGATGTGCTTCGTTACGATTTCACGAATGAAATGATTGAGCCCGCAGTGAGCGTTTACAAGGGCTGTATTTATCAATACACGCTTCCTATGTGCTAATTGTAGTTTTTTGAATTTTTCAAGTGTCATTGTCTTACTGGTTAAATGATTATCATCTTATTTGCATATACAAATATAGTGAAATATAATCATATACACAAATAATATAAGAAAAAATAATCATTTGTGCAATAAAAAATCCCCACGCAAATGCGAGGGGATAAACCAAAGAAGATATACTATATATCTGTAGTTCACGGCTAACGCCGTCGGTATTTCGTGAATACCCAAAAAGCAAGGATTGCCAACACCAGGAATGCGATTCCAAAGAAGAGCTCTGCTGCATACTTCATTTGCTTGCTCTCCTCTTTTTCTTCGTGGACTACATTTTCCGTGTTGGTGTTTTCATTCACATTCTCTTCTTTGGTGGCAGAGATATTATTTGTTGTGTTCGTTTGCTTGGTGTTATTACTACCACGCGACTTCTGCACCGTCTTCTCGACTCTTGATTCAATGACTGGAGCACCATTGCTATCCACTTTGTTAGTGTCGAATTTGGTTGTTACGGTTGTTTCTGTTACGACTTCGTATTCATCAGTTACCTCAGTGCTGGCTTCGTGCTTTTCCTCACTTACCTCGGTCGTGGTAACCGTTGTGATGGTCGCAACCGTTGTCTCGGTGGCATTTTTCTTTGTGGTGCCACAAGATATAAGCAACAAGCAAAAGATGATTGCAAAGAGTCTCATAGCTTACAGATTGAACTTTGTTTTGATTTCCTCTACCTTGTCAATTTTCTCCCAAGTGAACAGTTCTACATCGACTGTAGTGCCATCAGAAAGTTCTTTCTTGGCTACCTGCGGTTCACGACCAAAGTGACCATAAGATGCAGTTTCCTCGTAGATAGGGTTACGTAATTTCAGACTCTCCTCGATTGCCTTCGGGCGTAGGTCAAACAGTTCGGCAACCTTTTCTGCAATCTCACTGTCGCTGAGGTTTGCTTTTGCTGTTCCGTTTGTATTGACATAGATGTTTATGGGCTTTGCTACACCTATGGCATAGCTGACCTGTATAAGTACCTCATCGGCTACCCCTGCGGCCACAAGGTTCTTTGCAATGTAACGTGCGGCATACGCTGCACTACGGTCTACCTTGCTGGGGTCTTTACCGCTGAAAGCACCGCCACCATGTGCACCCTTGCCTCCGTAGGTATCGACAATAATCTTTCTGCCGGTAAGACCAGTATCACCGTGAGGACCACCTATAACGAATTTTCCAGTTGGGTTTACGTGGTATTTGATCTCATCGTTGAAAAGTGCCAAGACTTTATCGTTCTCAATGCCGGCAATAACCCTCGGCATAAGAATATTTATGACATCATACTTGATGACCTCCTGCATTGTTTTATCAGAAGCAAACTCATCGTGCTGGGTAGACACGACGATGGTGTCAATGCGAACAGGCTTGTTGTCCTCGTTGTACTCAATGGTAACTTGACTCTTTGCATCTGGGCGTAGGTATTTCATTTCTTTGCCTTCACGACGGATTTCAGCAAGCACCAGTAATATGCGGTGTGCTAAATCCAAAGAGAGGGGCATATAGCTGTCACTTTCGTTTGTGGCATAACCGAACATCATACCCTGGTCTCCAGCTCCCTGTTCCATTGGTTCTGCTCGTTCTACACCACGATGTATGTCTGCACTCTGCTCGTGTAATGCTGAAAGCACTCCACAACTCTCTGCTTCAAACTTGTATGCGGCATCATTGTAACCGATACGCTTGATGACACCGCGTACAACCTTCTGTACGTCGATTACACCCTGTGACCGCACCTCGCCTGCAATAACTACCTGACCAGTGGTAACAAGTGTCTCACAAGCAACCTTTGATGTTTTGTCCTGTGCCAAATAGGCATCTACAATAGCGTCCGAAATCTGGTCCGCTACTTTGTCGGGGTGTCCTTCAGACACTGACTCCGATGTGAATAAATAACCTTTCTTCATTTTTATTTTGTTAATCTATAAATTCCGGCAGAATGTACTGGATGCTCATTGCTGTTTCGTGTAAGATGTTTCTTGCACTGGCTTCATCCACCATTATGTCGTTTGTGTATTCAACGAAAATGCTGCCAACCCAATCGTGGTTGTTGTCGGATAGACGTTTCACGATGACGGCCGATGTACCGCAAGCGGAGAAAATTGACTTTGCATATCTATCCTCTATCTGCTTGTCGATGTCTGTGATATACATAAACAGGTTTTTGGAGAGCTCGCGGCAGAAGACGGCGAAATCGCTCATCTTGATGTGTTGTAGACGTGGCTTCATAGCCTCGATACCTTTTCGCTTGCTCTCATAGTATACTGAAATCATACTTTCATTACCTAACGGATGTGGCTGGACTATATACACCCTGTCTGCCTGCAATTCGTGTAGTGTTTCCCAAAGCTCACCGTGAACAATAGCAGAATTGTCTGCTCTACGTTTTTTCTTGTCATTTGCCTCTTTCTTCAGTTGCTCAATCTTCAAATCAGTCATTTTGTTTTTTGAGTACTGGAAAAAAGCACAAATGGTGGAGATTATTCCACCTATCGCCAATATTATTGCTGAAATATCTACTATCAAATCCATTAGTCCGGCCTTAACTCTGTTTATATCTCAAAGTTAGCCATTCGCTGTAGCCAAAACATAAAAAGTGGAACCAAGTAACTGAACGCAATGAATCAGTATGGCTCCACTTTCAAGTTAAATTATGCCTACCTTGGTACCTATGATTTGATATAGTTGTCTTTTGACTTCATCCCAGATGCACTTGTCATCAATATCGACGGACTGTTCATACTCCCATACACTCAAATTGTCGCTAACAATCTTCACTGCACCAAGCAAGTTGAAATTGAATGCGGCGAGATAGTTTAGTTCCATATCGAAGACACAATCTTCTTTTATGTCTGTCTTTGTCACGAACTCATTGCTTGTGTAGCAAGGATAACCTGTATCCGAAAGCACATAGCCATTTCGGTAGTCCTTAAAGGCAATGTTGCTCGTCAATAGCCTATATGTCTTGCTGACAGTGACAACACTACCTATCTTCAGGTTGTTGCTCCCACAAAAGCCAATATTTATAACATCAACCTTGGATGACAAATCACAGCATTTATTTATTACATTTGATGCCCCAACACCTGTCTGCAGTACATCAAACTCTGGTAGATATTTCCTCACCAAATTGTATTCTTCATCAGTAGCCACAATTATTTTCATACGCTTCAATCTAAATTTTAATACCTGAACTTCCGAAACCACCTCCACGGCTCTGCACATCAAATGAATTGACCTGCATAAACTCGGGCGACACAACGCTGTAGAAAGTCATCTGGGCAATACGCGTACCTTTGGAAATAATGAACTTGCCCCCATAGTTCTTGATGATGACACCGATAGCGTCGGTGTAGAACGGATCTATTTTCCCGGGGAGAACATCGGCATCAAATCTTTGATGGCAGAACTCTACTGTTGGATATGGTAATATCCCGAAGAGTCGCTTCCAAATAAGTTTCTTGCCTACACCCTCAATCCCTTTCAGCGAAAAACCACTCCTTGCCTCAATCTTCGCTTCAAGGCCTACTGGTAAATTGATAGCAAAGTTCATCGGGATGCACACTCGTGAGCGTGCAGGTACAATGAAGTCCTCTGGAACAACCAAGTCGTAACCGATGCTGCCCGGTTTTGCGATGCGAGGTGCAACAAAATCCCCCTTGGGCATTATCTCAATAAAGAGGTTACTATGCTTCTCCAACCTGTTTTCCATACTTGTGTTCCATTTTCAACTTTTCAATTTGTTGCTCTACCATTTCGCTGACTTTCTTGCTGTCAGCGTTTATAGGTACCGCAATCATATTTCCACCGGAAAGTCTCGTAAGAATCTTTTGTAGCAAGTTGGGATTCTCCATAATAATGGATGATACAAAGTTCTCGACTATGTCCTCATTAGCACAGATGCTCATAAAACTCTCAAATATCTCTTGCTTTTGGAATAGCAACTGCCATATCAACTTACTGATAATGTCGGCTCTACCTTTCAAGCCACCAAGAATGTGTCCATCCTCAAATTTTGAAATAACTATGGCCACGTTCTCCTTGCCCTCTGCGAGCTTGCCAATCTCTGCATAGAACTCTTCAAAAAGAGTATCCAAGTTTGTTTTCTCTTTCTCGGCCATACCTTACTTCGCAAATGTTATTTTGAAACTTGTTGTTGATGACTTGATAGGAGCGTATATTGAAGCAACCTCGCCGGTGTTGTCATCTACAACGGTCATAGACTGTTTGATGGTCTTCAGGAAAGCAGTACGTTCCTTGAGTTTTTCATCCAATTCTGCTTTCTGCTTTGCCAACTCGTTGTAGATTGGGTCACCGCAGGCATCAAAGTCATATTTGACTCCTGTTTCACAAATCTGGAATGTTGCACCTTGGCAAATAATTTTTTCCTTGCCGAACTTCTCACTCTCTTTCTGCACTCCGTCAAACATCCTTGAGTCCTTCAAGGCATTTGTCAAACTCTCGATCATTCCTTTCAAGACAGCAGCTGCATACAGTGGGTTAATCTCGCCATTTTCTACCTGCTGCAAGATTTTCTCACACAAATCTTGTTGGCCACTTTTTGTCAGCACTGGGATTGAACTGACAACAGGTAATAAATCATTTTTCTTCTCCATAGATTGTTGGGTTTTGATATTTGTTAAACTCTTCTGTTAGTCTCTTGAGGTATTCATCCCTACGGGCGCATCCGTGTTTGAAGCAACGCTTGTAGAGGTACGGGCACTTCCACGAACAAAATGCAAGACGTGCGGCTTCATAGAGTCTCTTCTGGTAAATTTCAGTGTCAAGCCTGAGTTTTTCCATCTGCTCATTCTTCTCTGCCACGCAAGCCCGGCCAAGCAATTCCAGTTTCACTTTATTTTCTTTATTCGTTTCCATCGTTCTCTTTTCCCATTCAGTTTCCGCTATCTCAAGAATACGCTGGGCTTTCGCCCTTGAAATGAATACTTGGTACCATTTCTTGGGCGAAAGGAATTCTTCTGCTGTTCTACGGTATTTGATAAACCTATTCATCGTTTTTACTCTTGAGTCGGGAAACAAAAGTTTGCATAAATGTCAATGAACTGCTGACCGGCGTAAATTGCAAGGTCACGGTTTTTGAAGGCAAGCCGAGAACCGTGGCTCGTATACGCATACGACGAATCGTAAACCGCACTCGCATAGACGATACCGCCAAACGCATTCGCATCGTGGCTCGACCGAAGCACCACACGAGAACGTTCATCTTCATCCATCTTTTCTATTTCATCATTTGTTACAAGATAGAAATAGGGGTAGTAACGCCATTCGTCAGTTGTGAACTTGGGCTTCCAGCCCTCGTTGAGAGCGGCCGCAATAATGCGGAGCTGGAGGAACGCTATAACGTCAGCCTCTTCACCACTGGCCGCATTGACATACTTTTCGTACGACACCACAAATGGGTGGTCATTACCGAGCGCACAGTAAGCATCGTGAAATGTTTTGATGCGGTCACGGATATCGGCCGGCTTGAACACATCTTCACCGAAGACCTTTTTCATTTCACACTCCACCTGCTCCTTTGATATTTGAGGGTAGTTGGTAAGGATGTCGTAAAGACCCTTCAGGTCCTTTACTTCAATTTCAATTTTTTTGTTACTCATAACTATTTGATTAGAAATTAATACTCTTTATATTTTGGATATTCTTTATAAACTTTTTCTGAATCGCAATAAACTGTCATTAGCTCAAACGCGATAGAGCCTTTCTCTGCCCCTCCAGCGTGGCCATTGGGGATTTTTGCAAGATGATGTACCCTGTGCTTTAGTTTTCTTTACCATATTTCTTCAACCCTTTCATCAGAATGTATGCAAGGAATGCTATCACAAAAAAGGCACACAGGTAAATGAACTGCTTGAATGTGAAGTCGCATTCTGCTATCATTCTGTAGATGTGACCTCCGAACATCAACACTCCGCATACACAAATACCCACACCCAGGCATTCTCCCATCTTATCGTATGCCTTAGAAATTTTCTCTTCCCAGTTTTTCATAATTATTCCTCCCTTGCGTTCATTACGTTTACCAAGTACATAATCTCGTTGTCGGTCAGGCTAATGCCAAACTCTTTCTTGCAGTTTATCAAACTGCGGATGCCAATCAGGTCTTCTATAAGTACACTGAGTTTGCAGCCAATTTCGCTTTTCCACTCTTTCTCTGTCAGCGACTCCAGCAACTTCCCGATGATATGCTTCTCACGCTCCTCGGCTGTTACAGACCTTTTCCTGATTTCTTCCTCGATTTTCTCTTGGGAAAATTCAAAGCTGCATCCTTTGTCAATCCTTTCGCCATTCATTACGTTCGCACACATTTTACTGAAATCTGGTGCGAGGATTTTTATGGCCCCTTCCAGCGCTTTATTTGCATCGGAATTCATAACCTTTTCTTTGTCGTTCATAGTCAATATGTTCTTATTTGCATTCGTAATCATCGAGGTCAATCACAAGTCCCTTGCAGTAAGTCTTACCATCTTTGATGGTTTCAAAACCGCTTGCCCTGAAATCTGTGTGGATAACCCAAGGAGTAGGGTCTACACAATGGTAGTTATACACGAAGAACATCTTGTTTTCGTAGACCCAACCTGTGTTCGCAAACATAGTTTCTTCAGCAACTCGCTCTACATCATCGTTGAAGATGTCAGTCCACTTCTCGCCTTTCTGGATTAGAGAGAAGATGTCTTCCATATCAACCCTGTGCTCGCTGTTGATTGCACCGCGTGTGACAAATATCATTTTGCCGTCCTCTTCGCGACCGAACAACACAACAAGGTTGCTTTCCTTGGCACCAATTAAAAGTTCCTGACTCAGCTCATCAAATGCATTGCTGTTGTTGAGAATCTCCGAAATTTGTTTTCTTGAAAATCGTTTCATATCGTTATGTACTGGTTAAATGATTATATTTATCTTATTTGCATATACAAATATAAGCAAAAATAATCATATACACAAGAAAACATAAAGAAATATAATCAAATATGCAAAAATAATTTTCAATTATCGGGGAATTGCCAATAGAAATGCTATCAAAGTTGAATATATCGAAATAAAAAGCCCTATTTCTACCCAAAACAGCCATTTCGTGCGATATAAGATAGCTGGCACAAGAGAAGCGAGCAGAAAAGCCCAAAAACCGTCGTTTGCCAGTAGCCAGACCACTGATGTGATAAAAAGAGTTATTGCAGACCCATAATGCACCTTCCCGACAAATTTTTCCTTGAATGTCGGGCTGGATGCGACAAAAAACACGGAAACAGTCGCAATGAACGCACAGAATTCCGTTTTTTCGGAAATTTCTATCCAAGGAATCAACAGAAAACCTCCTGCAACTGCGAGAGTCGTAGAAAATGCCCATTTGGGTAATTCTGAGTAGTATGTGGCACTCACGGACTCTGGAACTCCGTATTTCAACAGATAAATTAACAAATATATGGTGAGTGCCATACACGAAGCACCCACCATACAAAGCTGGCTAATCAATGACATACTCGCTCCAGTTTATTGAGTCCTTTTCTCTCCAACCGCTTTCTAACACCGACTGCACATAGGCAATGGCCTTGAAATAGAAGTCCTGCAATTCATCTATCGTGCTGAACTGGTAATAGATGGGCTCCTCGTCATTGCCGAACTTGAATTTCACAGGAAGCGTAGCACCATTACTCATTATTGCCGCATCAAAGGCAACCTTGTAATTGAACTGGTTTTCAGTTGAGAGCCACACGGACATTCCTTTCCACACGAAACCAGTAAGGATTTCGTTATCGATTTTAGCGTTATACCAACTGATTATAACACTCTTGATTTCCTCCAATGTGGGCTTGTGGTCAAACACGTGTTGCATAAAGGTAAAGTTACCCTCCGACTCTTTATCCTCCTGCTTATCCCAATAAATGGCATACTTCTTTTTCCTGACATTGACACAGCTTATGAGAGTGTCAATGTAACCACCGATTCTGTTATCCATACGTCTTACTTTTTGATTTTATTGATATAGTTAAGTATTCCCTGCAAGTGGAGTTCAACAATTTTCTTTTTTCCCTCCAATGAACAGAGGAAAGCCACATCCTCTCGATTGTCCTGAAATAGATTCTCTGAAAGTACCGCCACGCATTTAGTCTGTGTCAGCATTGCGAAACGTGCCTCCTTGTCGTGGTCTTCATCGCTGAGGTCTGCACGCATATTCATATCTGGCAACAGCGCCTTGGCCGCTTCAAAGATGCACTCTGCAAGAACATCCGACTTTGTCTTGCCTGGACTGGTGTAAATCTCAAATCCTCGTGCGTTCATCCATTGCTCACCATTGCCGGCGGCATTCACGTGAATGGAGATTAGTATCACGTTATTTGTGCCATATTCCTTGCAGTATTCATTCACGATTTTTGCCCTTTCTGCAAGTGATACATCCATCGCGCACTTTATAATGCGTTCGCATTTGTAACCACTCTTGCGAAGCTCACGCTCTATTTCCTGTGCGACCTCTCTCGCAAACAGATACTCACGGAATTTTCCGTCTGGACTTCTCTTCCCGGGTGTGTTTTCACCGTGGCCGGGGTCAAGTAGAACTATAAAATCTTTATCTCTTTTCATTTTTTCATTTATTACGGTTAGACATTGTGCTTCAGCAAATCACCCAGCGGCAGAAACCCTTACACTTTCTTTTCTCCACACTACAAAGACATTGGCCCAACAACTCCTGCTTACGCATCTGCTCAAGGATTGACCAGTTCTCTTTGTCGCCAGTAAAGAATTTTGCAGTCTTGCCATTCTTGTACTTTATGTGTACCAAATACTTTCCTACTGGGAGCGGTATCTGGTCAGGTGCGATGAAACCTTTCGGCAACGGAATATTCTTTTGCTGATATTCCTCCATTATCCTCTTTGCTTCCTCTACCTTGCTGTCGTAGTCCTTACGCAACGGTTTTGTTATGACACCGCTCTCAAAATCTTCTATCACATATTCCTCGCCCTCAAGTTCGGAAATGTTAATCTCTTCACAATTGAATCGCTTTTTGCCGTCATCATACTGTGGCTTGATTCCAAAGTCTTTCAAACGCTTGTACTCTTCCATACTCATTCCTGTTAGTTTCTTGAATAAATTTTTACAATCTGCGTGTTTGCATTGACCATACAGCGATGCTATAAGTTCCACCCTCCGTTTCTTGCTCTGTACCTTATGCAACTTACGTGCAGCCTTCTGCTTGTTGCGTTTTCTCAATCGCGTATGAGTGGGGTACATAACATAGCCGAGAAAGTCCAGTCCTTCCGTGATTGGTGCGACACGCTCGTTGGGCTTTATATCCATACCTATTCGGTTTACCGCTTCGTGGATTTTATCTCGTGTCTTCCAACACTCTCTTTTACTGCTATGATGCACATCCTTGTCATCGCAATAGCGGTAGTAGTGCTTGACTGCGTGTTTGTCCTTTATGATATGGTCAAGGTATATTGACAGCAGCATATTGCCAAAGCCTTGTGAACTTCTCAAACCTATGCTCAACCCCTTGGGCATCATTCGTACAAACCGTTCAAGAATTGTTAGCAGGATGCGGTCCTTGAACAATTTACGCAAGGCTGTCATCATTACATCCTGGTCTATGCTTTCATAGAATTTCCGAATATCTGACTTATAGAAATACTTCATTTCATCACCGTACATTTTGATGTCGTTCCGGATGTAGTTCATCAGGTCGTGCATTCCGCGACGCTTGATACTTGCACCGGTAGTGCGGATATACCTTCCGTAGACATATTTTTCAACCACGTTCATAATGGCGTGGCAACCTATACGCTCATAAAGATTGACACTCTGCACTATGCGGTTTTTAGGACCGTCTGTAACCTCTCGCTCATAATAGCCTGTCAGGTGAAAAGTGCCTTCGCTGATAGCCTTTGCTAATCTGCTTTTCACTTTATCCCTGTTGAAGAGGATTCGCCGTCCAGAACGCGATTTCTTACGACGTCTGCCGTGAATTACCGCATCGATGGACTCATCAAGATTGTGCTCATCTATAATCTGCTCGATTAGATTTGATGTTTTTCCTATTCGTCTCATTTTTACGCCTTCATTTTTTTGGAGCCCGACTTCTTCGGCTGACACTGCTGTCCCTACCAAACTCTACTCCAAGGTTTATTTTTCAGCTTTCCAATTGTTATTGCTGTTGCTGTGGCTCATTTCCCTTTGCGCTACCTTGAGGATACATCCTCGTTGTAGTAGGCAAATATTTCAAAGCAGACACACTGGGTATCTACTGAAAGCGTTAACCGTTTTTCTTTCCATTTATAATGTTTGCAAGCCGAGAACCGTTGTTCGTATTCGCATTCGACGAATCGTTATTCGCATTCGCATAGACGATACCGCCATTCGCATTCGCATTGTTGTTCGACCGAAGCACCACACGAGTGCCTTGGGAAAATCCGCCATATTTTTGTTTTTTGAAAGGGGTGGGGTGCGTTTGACAGATCTCACGCACCGCGCACCGCTTCCGCATTTTTTCGCTCTGCCTCTGGCATTAAGCCCTCATCACAGCACGTTTGTACTCTTCGACACTGGTGGCCCACTCAATTATGCCTCTGAAGGCAAGCCGAGAACCGTAGCTCGTATACGCAACCGACGAATCGCTACGCGCACCCGCACAGACGATACCGCCACTCGCATGCGCATAGAAGTACGACCGAAGCACCACACGATTTTGAGAAGTTGAGAACCACTGGTAGTCGCAATAGTATGTAGAAGAAGTACCGCCAGCGTGTGAGGCAATAACATCCATAAATCTACCATTGCGTACCTTGATAATGTACTTATCAGAGGCTGTTATACCTTGTACCTCGCGTGTTTCACCATTAGGCATAAGTATTTGCCATACGGCAGTCTTGGTCTGTCTTCCTGCTCCGAGGCTATCTGTAACATAAGCACCGTTGCCGATACCGACATTACTCATCCACTCTCCGCTGTCACCTTGCCAGTTCTCATAGCCCATCACATTCACGGCAGCTATTGATGTCAAGACTGTATCTTTGTAATAGAAACCATTAGCAGTTGCATTATTTGGATTGATAGTGTCTCTCATACCAAGGAAGTCTGTCTTACCCGCTACACTTGCTGTCGTATTGCTACCGTAACCGCATTGCTTCTGGCTATCTCGGCGACCATACTTCGCCATAAATAGGTTGGCTACATCCTTGCTCATTTCGTAATCCACTGTTTGGAAACCAGTACCACGATCCTTTGCAAATTGGATGTATGAGCCTGCAGTGAGGTTGTTTGTCGCTTTGGCATTACTGATTGAACGCATTAAATCGTTCTCATAGTTCGCCTCGTAGATACCGCAAAGACACTCTTCGTGTTCTACCCAGTCGGGCTCAACAGCAACAACATTCGTACTGCGGCATTTTACGCAGATGTCAGGGAAACAGTTGGTGTCGAATTCCTTTGGTGCAGTAAAGTAGAATGTGACAGCATTCTCCGGCACTTCAGCAAACAGATAATCTCCGTTTATGTAACCACTGTTGCTGGTCATCTTAACGAGACTAATGAACAAACCGTCAGCATCAGCAAAAGCGGCACAATATGAGCCTGACGCAATGCCTGGCCAACGTACCATCTTGTAACCCCCGATAGGAAGACGGTAGACATTGTAGCTGTCGTACACTTTGAGCATATCCTCAACCAAGACACCCTCTTCCATACCTCCAGAACTCAAACCATATCCTGCGAATACCTCAAGTTCACTGAGTCTTACCTTTTCAGATAACTGGCCTACATCCTGTGGTACAGTCCTGCTTGAACTGTATGCGTGGTACTTGCGGTTGTTGATGTAGTCATTAACACCTTTATACCAATAATGTGGCTCAAAGATGAATGCATCACCTTCATCAGACATTGAGTCGTTGCGGTCACCTTGCAGATTGGCAACTGTACCGTCATAGTATTTCGCACGATTGTTGTCATCGAGCTGACACACTATCATTTTACCTCTGCCGTTCACTACACCTTGATATTTGCCCAAAACTGCGTGGCGTTGGTTGAGGATGTTCAAAACGTGACCACTTGGTTCAAATGGAACGGTGTGGTTGTCATCAGAGAATAGATAACCTGTCTTGTTATCCATATTGCTGATGTTTTCCTCATCCTCTACAGTGTCATCAAAGCATATCAATGTGAACTCCTGATTGATGATGTTCAGGTATGGATAGCACTCAACGATACGGTTGTAGTCCTCTTCTGGCATATAGCGTGTCAAGGTGTACTTTCCGAACAACTCGGGAGCGCCGTTCTTGTTTTCTGCACCCTTCAGATGCATCATATCAAGCAATACCTGTCCGTCACCCTCCAAGTCAATGTCGGTTACGCGGACATACTGCAACGAGTTGTTTGGAGTTTTCATAATATCCTCAAGAATACGCATCGCATCAAGTCGCGGACAACTAACGATGTTTACGGTCTGGATTCCTGAATATCCGTCAATGACCAAGTTGTCGTATGTGAGGTACGGCAAACGGTCAAACAGTAACTGAACCAGCGTTTCGGGGAGGTGCATATAACGTACCACAGAAGCAACTGGCAGATTGACTGCTGTTATCTTACTGCCTTGAGCATATATGGTCTCCAAAGCTGAGCAACCTGTGACTCCCAATGAACTTTGCAAGGTGGGGCAGTTCACAATGTTTATCTTCTTCAGGAGAGGGTGTGTGCCAAGTGTGAGCGTTGCCAACTTGCCGACATATCCGGGTGTATCGTTGCCCACAATCAGCTCTTCAAGCAGTTTGCAGGCTCCAACAACCAACGTTGTCGGATAAAGGACTGACAGATCACCAAGTTTCTTTATTCGGTCTGCCTGATAAATGTAGGTCTCTGTATCATTAGGAACACTGCCTGCTGGTGCGGTGAATGTGTATGTTTCATTCGCTTTCAACAAACGACTGCTGTAACCTGCGTTACCAGAGAAACGGAAACCGAAATACCAGTCCTGTGCCGCGGTAAGGTTTACGGCCACATTGTAAGGCACTGTACTTGCACCATTCGTGTTCGCACGGAGATATACACTACTTTCGCGATATGTACCAGTACAACGCTTTGCATTGAGGTAAGCAAAACGCTCATACATCATCCACTTTCTGTGTTCCTCACGCGATCCTTGGGCTATCTCAAGATAGTCTTGAGCACTTCCGTCTTCTTCTGACGCTGCACCGAAACTGTCTATATACTTGTATTTACCGTCCTCGTTGTAGATGGTTTCGCACCACATATCACTCTGGCGTGTATTGAACCAGTACAAAGCTCGCTCATAGGTGAAGTCGCCCTGTGAAACCAAACGCTCATAGATGACGTTCTTTTCCGCCTCAAGGTTACGCTCTATCAGGTTCCAAATAACACTGCTCTCACCATTGAACACGAATTTACCAAGCGAGTCCTTATCGTGAGGCTCAACATAAGGACCGAACTGGTTACGACCCTCGTTGTTCAAGCCCCAGATAGTGTCGTTGTCATAGAAAATGAGATAGCACAAGCCGTCGAAGAATACCCACATCATATTTTTTGCACCTTGGTCGGCTGCAAGAATACCCTCACGTATCAAGTCGTAGCTCAACATCGAGTCTTTGTGGAAATACTGGGTATATTCCGCACGGAAACGAGCATCCATTGCCTGTCTCTCTGCTTCAGTGAGGTTGGCGCGAGTCACATCGAGCGAATACAACCAATCACAAATGCGTTTCAACTGCTTAGGAACACGGCCCTTTGCATAGTGCATAAACATATTGTCATTGTCTGGGTAGCGAGGCTCAAAGGCTGTTGCCCAATATGGTGCGTACTTCTTACCCTCACTGTCGGTCGGCAACCAGTCATTATCAAACCAGTCAGGAATGTCATCGCCATACACCTTTGTCTCGAAGTCGCTGGCGTGGAAAAGACACATTGCGTTACCGTTGTTTGTAAACTCCCAACATTCGCAGTTGTTCTCTACAAGGTAACCATCTTTCACTTTGTTCAGGCCATCTGTAAAGGATAAACCAGCACGGCTACACCAGTTCTTGTTGTAGGCATCCCACATCCATAACTCTCCCTTATCTACCCAAGCCCCGTTTGCGGCATCATACTCTACAAGGTGATTGTAATAGACTCCGTCACTCTCGTCGTCGATGAGGTACATTAAGTATTCACCATCATCCTCTGCTTCAGACAAAGCATCTACATCTTTCTGTAACTGTGCGAGAGTACCCGGGTACAACAGATAGTCATCGCGGTTAATCATTCCCTTGTTGTAACCAGCAATCTTCTCAAAGCCGAATGTATCCTGCGTGCTCTTGTCGTTGTTAAAGTTGTACTTACCGATAAATACACGCGGACTGCTCTCTGTCTCTTGATGGAACAGGAGGATCGGGAAACCGTAGATAGTGGTACGCACTGTTGAATCGACCTGCTGGGGTGGTGTGAGAATGCCGGCTTTCACAAGAACCTCGTTAATGAAGTTCGCAGCACCTGTATTGTGTGTACCAGAACTCTCGGCAAAGTCAGCCTTCAAGCAGAATGTCTTGACGGCTTTCTGCGGTACAAGATTACCGTTACCATCAACACCACGGAGAGCATACTTACTTGCTATGGCTCCAGACTTGGTGTAGATAATGTCAGTAAGGAACTTGAACTTCCAGTTCTTGCGTGGATAATATTGTGATGATGTTCCTTGCACGTCGTTTTGACATTTATCGCAAGTAAATGAGAATTCAGGGTGCAATCTGTCCTCATAAACAATCTTGGTGTCCTTCTTCTTGTCGCCCTTATATTTAGGCATTGCACCGATGAGGGTCATACAAGGGATTTTATCCACAACCTTGTCATACTCCACCTCTGGCTCTGCACTGTCGGCATTGAGAATGTCGTTCTCTGCCAACTTAGCAAACATCACTTCGGTGTCATCCATATCGGCAATGTAGTTGTCTATCATCTGACGGAACGACAAGGCATTGTCATACACACGAATGTTGTATATATCAAGTTCGCAGCTTGCGTTACCCAATGTGATACCCACAGGTACTGTCTGCACGAAATAGTCGCTTGTATCGTATTGTATCACGTTACTCATTTTACCGTTCAAGAAGAGGAAAATGAAACGACTCTCTGCAACGCTTTGCACTACGAAACCAACACGAATACGCTCGTTCTGCTTGAACTTCGTACTGATCTTCTTCTTCAATGCTGACTGGAAATAGCACTCTTGAGCATTTATCTCAAAGCCTACCACTCCATGCAAGCAACTGATAAGGACAGCATCTGCATCATAGCAGTTGCTACTACTGAACTCTATCTCAATGGTTTTTCCTGTGGTCTTGCCGTCGAACGCAAAAGGATAATATGGAATGTAGCACTGGGCTCCTTTCGCAAGGTGAAGTGATACAAGGCCATTCGCATCAGCTTTCCAACCGCTCTGCTCATCGAACTCACAGTTTGAGAATTGAGCCTGTACAGTACTGCCATTCTCAGCCGTAAAACTCCAGTCTGCCTTGTTTGTGGCAGAATTGCTTCGGCCAGATGAAGACAGATAGAGGGCAAGAGCATCGGTCTCGGCAGAAATTTGTGTGCTGGCTTCAGTCACCTTTACTGCGATATTACGCTCAATTCCGTTGGCACGGATTGTGAATGTGTAGTCACCGGCATTTTTCGCACGATAACTCCAAGTCTGTCGGCTACGGTCCACTTCCATTGCCGTGCTCAACACTCCGTTAATGAGAATATCCACATTGGATGTTACTGCAGATGGGTCATACACTGCAAAAGGTATTACAATGGTCTTGTACTGTTCTACCTCGGGCGTGTTGAACTCTGTCGCGATAATGGTTGTCTGTGTACCACTCTCTGTAATCATCAGGTCGAAATACAGGTGGTTTGATTCAAGCATAGTGCCTGCCGATATTTCACGCTCCGCATAGACTACAAGGCTATGGGCTCCGTGTGACAAACCAGATGTAGCAATGCTCTTGACGTTGGTTGCTCCAGAAGCAGTAATCGTTTCGGTCGGGAGCGGATTGCCGTCAAGCACAAAGTTTACGACCTTGGTACCACTACCGGTCACGACATAACGGAACGGTATCGCTGTGCCTTTCTCTGTGATAGTGGCCAAAGAATAACTTGAAGAGATATTCAATGTTACTACCGACAGTTTCAGGTAGGCAGACTGTGCGATAATGCCGTCATCGGCTGTGATTTTCACACGCACACTGTTCATACCGACGTTTAGCCACTTGCTGACATCGAACGATTGGATACCTTGTACGACATCCTTACTTGCAACGCTTGAACCGTTTACAATCAATTCTGCACGGCCGCTGTATTGTGTATCGACATTATCCTTGAGACTGTAGTGTCGCCAAGTGAATTCGAGATTCCACTCATCACCCTCTTTGATTGTTGCCGACAGGTCGCTGTTGATGATAAGCTCAATCGCAGTCGGATTGGTGTTGCCACCACCTCCACCTTCAGGTAGAGTAACTGATGACATTGCCTCTCCTTTGGCATCTTTCAATGTGAGAACTCGCGTTACAGGATCGACATCAAGTCCTGCGGCCAAAGAGTCTTGCAGTTCTGTGAAGCGTTGTGTAACGTGGGCATTCGAAATTGGGTTCGTACTTTCGGCATTTGCTTCCTGGTCCACCGTTACCTCATACTGCAACTCGATAATGCCGTTGGCATTGGGTGATACAGGTTCTGCTCCATTGAAAGACACACCCTTTATTTCTGGCTTCCAGTAGTTCTCATCTACCCAGTCATCAATGATGGTACCTACAAACTGCCACGTCTGCCATTCGTTAGATGCACTCATAAAGGTCATCTTACGGCCGGATGTACGCAGTTCTTCAGGAACGGCAAGTGCTGCCTTTGCACGAGAATAATATCCTTCTGTGAGAGGGGCAATCTCGTTTACATTGACAATGTTTCCAGTTGATGAACCGCCACCGTTGCCATAGTCTTTCCAGTTGCTATGCTTGTAAAACTCACTGATGGAACTTGCTCCTACATACTGTTTTGTCACCCAGCCATCAACTGTAAAGTATGTAATGATAATACCATACTCTATACGTGCTCCGTTTACAAGGTGGTCTATCGCTTCGTCCAATGTTATTGCATCTGCCGTTTCTTTCCATCTGTTGATGTTCACAAAGGTTCTGTTGTGCTCCGCTGCATACTTTAAAAGATTATCAACATATCTCTCCAAAGTCACTCCTCTGCTACCAGGAAAGGCTGTTGAAGATGTTTCGCCCAAAGCAAGGTCATTACCGATAACGGTAAGTTGTGTACCACTCCAACGGTAAGACTTATTGCTGGCGATACACAAATACACTTTGCCAGAGTGAGGCACACGTCCGTTGCCATTGTCAACACCCCATGTATCTCCATCAAGACAGTCAGAATAATATATTCCTTCTTCTGTGTCGTGAAATACAAAGACGTTGGTGTCTTCTTTGTAAAGGACTCTACAATCCTCGTCGGTGGACTTTTTTTGGAGTGTTGTTCCAAAATTAACAACCATATTGGAACTTCCTATATTGAAGAATTCCAATACGTCATCCATAAATGACGGCAGATAGGCCGACGGTATCTTGCAAAGGTTGTCAAGAGGAACAATACCGCCAGCCGCTCCGATTGATTGCTCAAGCAGAGTGATGAGGTTGAAAGCGTTGGTCGCCTTAGTGTTGGCGTTGGTCGCTGTACTCTGTGCACTATTGGCCACACTCGTTGTTGTGGTCAGCTGCTGCTGGAGAACATTGTCAGCACTTTGTCTGTTCGCAACCTCTTGTGCCAACGCCGCATCAGCATTGTTGATGAAATCGACGAACAGTTTACCAACTCTTTCTGCCGTATTGAAACCCTCCTGTTCGGCATAGCGGATAAGCTGGGCATCATTTATCAAAGTTGATTTATTTGTTAATGACATAATTCTTCTATTTTACGTTTCACTTTTCATTCGTTTATCCGATTTTTCTGATGATTATGCTTCCGGTCTTTGCGTTTTTCAAAGAGGCTCGTTTTACGAGTCCCTTCTCCCTGCAGAACTGCAAGCAGTCTTTCAGATAGGTGTTGGCCACCTCAAGTGCGTTGTTGTAGCAATCGGAGCGTTCCTTAGAGGAAATTCTTGTAGAATAGTCACTGTCTTTGAAGACCATACCGTAACGTGTGCTTTCAAAGTCCCCGGACATTACGTTCTGGGCATAGACGTAGTACGAAATCGCAACACGTAGACCCATAAAAGAAAAAACATTACCACTGGAGTCTGTATACGAACCGCCGTTTAGTAATGTTTTATAATCTTCTTCAATGTCCCCTTTCTCAAGCAACTTCAGGTAAAGTTCATTGCCAATAACAGGCTTTACGCTCAAATGCTCTGCCTCTTTTATAAAGGCTACTATCTTGCTTTCATCAACGTTCCCTATCGGCCTACCTAACCTCTTGACTTCATCAGGTGTTATTAGTAATTCCATTGTCCTTGTTGTTTACATAAACCATTGGTTGAACTTCGAAATCACCTGTACGATTGGCATTCTCGTGCCATACCGCAAATATCTTTTTTAAAGCTCTTGAAATTGCCCTGCGTTCCTTGCTTACATAGGAATTGTAGTATTCATACGCTTCGCTCAGCACAGTTCCGCTGAAGCCGAGGCTTCCAATACGGATACAATACCAAGGCTCCTGACCGAATGCCGAATAGATGCGTTCGGTTGTACTCTTTTCAGTACAAGTGAATTTCGAGTCAAAGTTTGTTCCCTCGACAGGTACGAATCTTGGCTCATCCTCACCTTGGTTGACCGTCACATCCATAATGGCACAACTGTTCATATCGCCTTGGAATACATCAAGGCTCTTTGCGAAATCTTCATCAGCAGTATCGTTGCCGCTAATGGTCTGGCCATCTTCATCGATGCTGATGTTCTGCCCTTTCTTGTGGACCAACATACCAGCCATTAGGAAATTATTTCGGGTATTGCGGTATTTCACATTGTCAAGTCCCTCATCCGTGGAGAGATTGGTTACGACTTTGTCATAAATGGGTTTCGGGTACTTGTACTTGCCATCGAAAGAGAACCAAAGAATCTGTCCTGTATAACTCTCAATGCCACCGGCCGCGTCAATCTGCGAGAGCACTACTTCGGGAATCGGATTGAATACGAAGAACTCTTTCACGTTCAGCTTATCAACGGCTATCTTCTTTCCTTTTCGTGTCTTGCAACCACTCCAGTCGGGGTGGACCTTGATATGTATTACCTGACCGTCTTCGGTCTCCTCTTCCAATCGGCAATCCTGAAATGGAATATGCTGCAACTCTACAATCTTGCAAGCCATATTGTAGTTTATATGCAAGGCAAAACCGTGATACAAGGCCATATCTTGGGCGATGAGACGGTAAATGTCATCAACAGTTTCTCCTGCACGGTTACATACATACTCCGAGAACTCCAAGTCGTTTAACCCATTACCTTCGATAAATGTCTGGTAGCGGTCACAACAAGTTCCTCCAGTCGGGCTGTTCTGAATCAAATCATACATACGCTGGGGGTACAAGTTGTCACGTCCATAAGACTGTATGTTCAGTGTACCGAGATAACTTACATCAAATCTACGTGGGGGACGCTTGACGGTGTTTGCATTCATAAGGTAATGGGTTAAGGTGATTATTCGTTTTTATTAAGCCTTTTCGGCATCTTCTTTCGCTTCCTCTGCGTCATCGCCTTTCTTGAGGCGAGTGTTGGCCGCTTTGAGTGCTCGGTTGTCGGTCTTCAACTTTGCGTTCTCCTCCTTCAACTCTGCAATCTCCGCTTTGGCTTTCTCAAGTTCCTCGTTTGCGACTACAGCGTTATCATCGGATTTCTCTGCAATCTTGGCCTCTGCTTCTGCAAGCAACGCTTTGGTTGCCTCAAGCTCGGCTCTCAAGGTGGCATTCTCCTCCTTTTCAGCCTGAAGCTCTGTCTTTACAGTTTCCAACTCCGCTGAAGTAGTATCTTCGACTCCGCTTACCTCACCTTCAGCACAACGCTCTGCTTTCTGTGCCTCAGCATACTTCGCAACTCTCTCTTCCCAATCTTCTGGGTATTCCGCGAACATTCCTATCTGACCGGGATATTTGCTCAACCAGTCTTCAGCAACCTCATCTGTGATAGGGTTGGTGTAGAATTTGGATGTTCCAACAGGGTGAATCATCGCCCCTGCTTTCAAAATATAATTAGGTTTTTTAGGCATACTCTTTAATCGTTTGAGTTTGTTTACACATAGGATGTAAGCGTCACGGTAACAGTCGCTGCATCCTGTATTTGTTATCGCCTTTACGAACAGCGAATAGTACAACCTATCCAGGAACTGTCTATCGGAAGATGAGAAACCGTCATCATAACGGCTTCTCATTTCCTCAAGTCTGTTCATCGTGTCTTGGTATTCACTCATCTTTCAGATTGTTTAAGAACCAGCCACCAATGATGCCAATGACTGGCGAGTAGCTGTTATCGATGTGTTATACAAGTACAAGCCCGAGCTTGGAGCACCTGTCTCCTGCAATGTGCAAGCCCAACCGCCGTCACTCTCTTCTGAATACTTGTCATCGTCAAGGGCTGTTGCTGTCAAACCAGCCTCAAAGCCGTAAATCTCAAAGGTGTTCTTACCGTCTGCACCTGCAAACTTGTTTTCCAAAACAACCACGAACGTTCCGTTTGCCAACTGGTCAATCACGTTCTTTGCTACGTCCGGTCCGTTGTCAAGAATGACAATGGATACATCTTTCGAGAACTTATTCCTGTAGGTACCAGTGACAAGGCTCTTTTTCGTTCCAGAGAACGGAGTCTTGCCCGGTACATACACATTGTAAGCTCTCTTACCAGATAACAGGACGAGAGAAGTGATAATATTAGGATTGCTCGAGTCACGCACCGAATTTTCAAAGTCGATGTCATCGAAATTGATGATGTAACCATTGTTCCTAAGACCAGCGATTGAAGGCTTCTCACAATTAGCCACCATATTTGATGCTAATCTGAAATCACATACATCTGGCATATTATCCTCCTCTCTTTTTTTAGATTGCTACCTGCACAAGTGCATCCTCACCAATCAAGGTACCGATCTTTGACTTCGCAAGAATGTTGTTGTACTCTGTCTCCTCGTTGAAGTTCACACGCAATGTGCTCACCAACTTGCTGTCGTTTGTACCGACAAACAAGTTAGACGGTGTGGTGATTACAGCACGGTGAGGACAGTTGAGTTTGGTACCTGTGTCCTCATACTTCTTGATCATACGGTCCCAGATGTCGAGAGCGATAATCTTGTGGCCGTCGTACTGTGCAAGGTTGATACCTGCAGCAAGCTGCTCAACAGGCATTGTGTACTTGCCGTACTTGTCTACAAGATCGTTACGCAACGCCTTGAAGAGTGAACTGGTCATAAAGATTGCCGCGTTGGGGTCGTCAAAGATGCGTGAGTCAGCATCAGACAACATATCATCCACGAGCTTGATAGCTGTGCCGGATGTTCTGATACCGTTCTTCTGTGCCGCATAGGTTGATGCCGAGTTAGCCTCGATAACAGTATGCTGGTTGGGGTTTGCCGCGATGATAGCCTGCAAACGCTTCCACAAACCGTCACACATTGTGAACAACTTGGGGTTAACACCTGCGGTAAGGATACCAGAGTCTGCGATGTTCTTCGCTGACTTGTCACCGAACCAAGCGATACGCCAGAACATTTCCTTCATTGCCTTCTGCAAGAGAGGAATGAGGATTTCATTCATATACACTGTAGGACCGAGGTCATCGATCTCTGTGCCACCATTGAGGCAGTGCTCGGCGATGGTGTTCTCCAGTTCAGTGTAACAGATGTGCTTGGCAATCTCCCAAGTACCCAAATCCCACTCCTTCTCAGCACCTGTGATATTGATGTTTGAGTATTCAGGGTTACAACCGTTTCTGTCAAGACCGACGTCACCGAGGTCGTTGATGAAGCCAAGTTTCTTACCGTTGTAGACGCCAGTCTTCGTGGTAAGGATTGCCTCCAAATCAGGATCGGCAAAAGCAGTCATGAACATAAGTTCGCGCAAGTCTCTGATTGCGCCATTGTCAACTGTAAAATTTTTAAAGTCCATTTTACTTCTTTTTTGATTTGATAAATAGGTTTGTTACTCTCTCTCTTATGCCTTTGCCTTTCTCTTGGCTTCAGCCTTTTCTCTTGCCTCACGCAAGGCTTTCTGGGTAGGTGATTCCTCCGAACGGTTACCGTCTGTGTGGTCAACGAACTTGCGGTTGCTTGCAGTGTAGGTAGATTTCATTGACAGGATTTTGTTGAGCCAAGCAAGACCGCCTGCTCCGTTTACCTTGTCGATAATCTTCTTCTCGTCTGAAGATACTGCAACTGTACCCTTCAAGGCCTTTGCCTGCTCAGCCACGGTCTCCTTCAACTCCTCGACCTCTTTCTTCAACTCCTCTTTCTGCTGCTCGTCTTCCGCGACTTTCTCTTTCAGTTCCTCAACCTCTTTCTGAAGTTCCTCAACTGTGGGCTCGTCGCCCTCGTTCTCGTTTTTCTCCTGCTCTTCCTCTTCCGCTCCGGGCTCGATGATGTCGGTGATAACCTCACCCTCGATGACGATTGTCGTGCCGTCTTCAAGAACATAGGTGCCGTTGGGGTAGGCCTTGTCGCCAACCTTTGGATCGCCATCCTCACGCTCAACTGTGAACTCAGAGCCATCAGCTGCTGTGATAACCTGGTCTACCATTCTGACATCCTCCAGTCTTGAAAAACCGGCCATTGAAAGCAAACGGTCCAATAGACCCTGCTTCACCTGAACTTTTGATTCTTTCTGTGCCATTTGTTTTGATGATTTGAATTTTGGTTTATTAAATGCCGTTATTGGTACTACGGTCTCTGAAATGAAGCCCAACTCCTTGGCGCGAGCCATATTGATGAATATGTCCTTGCTCATCAGGCTCTCAAGCTCTGCACGGTCAGCACCTGTCCTCTCCACATACAGGTCCACCATCTTGGTCTGCTCCTCACGCAACATATCGGCCTGCTTCTTGATATCCTCTGCCAAAGTATCAAGTTTGTCGGCTGTCAGTCGTGTGTAGTAGTCGCTCTCCAGATAGCACAATGCAGGGTTGTGAATGCACAATGTCGCATTGGCATACGCAAAACGTCGCTCCTTGGGGGCTGCAAGTAAAATGATTGTGGCCATTGATGAACACTCGCCCTCGATTGTGGCCTTGATGGTCTTGCCGGAATCACGCAAGGCATCGTAGATTGCCCAACCTTCAACAACGGAACCGCCCTTGCAGTGAATGCGTAGGTCAATCTCGCTGTCGTTCTCATCAATGGACTCCAGGAACTCGGTGATGCTCTTGTAGCAAACACCATCAGCGCCTATATCACGAAGAAAAAGGCGCTCGGTCTCATCAACAATGTCGTTGTAGATTTTTAATATAGCCATACCTTCTAAAATTTGTAGACCAAAGGTATTCGGAAAGGCTTTATTTTAAGATGTGTATGTGTGAAAAAGCAGTGAAGATAAACGTTCAGCAAACGCAGCCTGTTTTTGGCGTAAGGTGTTGAAAATTAGATAATAAAAAAGGAGTGCTATTGCTAACACTCCTTTAATTTATACATTTGGTTTGGATTGACACTCCCAGTCACTACCATTCGACTCGGCCACTTGTTTCCGTTGTGGACTGGGACTTTGCTGCTTGCAGTTCACGCTGGATTGCTTCATACATTTCAAGAAGCCAATCAATGTTTCGGGCTCCGAGGTCTAACGGTGAGTGACAAACAACCTCATCACCACTTGATTTTTCTTTGGCGAACACTGAAAAACTACTGTCTGTAACTCTCAAACCGGTAACCATACATTCGTATGGGTCACCCAAATCACTAAACCAAACAATCCATACAGGGTCTTCCTCTTCATTAAAACGAATTTCATTTAAGCCGTATGAGTGTAATTTGTTTCTTATTGCACCTATAATCTCTTGGCGTAATGCCTCAACCTTTTTTGTTAGTTCTTTCATTGTGATTTCAATAATATACCTGTCGTTTGTTATGATACTTGTTCTTGCACCTTATGGAACAGAACTTCTGCTGGTAGGACTTTTTCGTGAATTGCTTGCCACATATCGGGCAATGGCATTTCTCGCCAACCTTTGCCTTTGCATTGCGACGCTTCGGTGCCTCAATGCTATTGTTCAGCGATCTTACCCTGTAACGCTCGCCCTTGTATGTGTACGGCTCACGATAGGAATTGCCGCGGCATTCTTCTATATCGGCCAAATGATATGCCTCGCTTTCGTCATTCATAAATCAATGCTGTTATCTTGGAAAGGTAACCAGCAAAGATGTCGCTGGGCTTTATTTCTAACACTGTGTTCACGCCGAGGAACTTTACTTCCCCCTCGCTCATATATACTCCTCTAATCTTGTACTCTGCGATACCTGCGTCTTTGCCATATCGCAGTTTTACCGGGACAACAGGCTCACTACCATCCTGAAAACGGAACACTCCGTGCTTGGCCATTCTCGCCTTGAGTAAATTCAACTCTGATACCTTGATGCTGTTGACCATTTCATCAACCATTTTCAATGCTTCTTTCATAATATATATGTCTTGATTAAAATAATTCGCTTGACTTCTATCCCCTCTGATAAAAACAAACGGCATACTTTGTTCGCCGCCCACTCATCAGGCATATATATGTCCTTTTTCCTATTGTGTGCTTTAACATACTTGGGAGTGTTCTTGACAAATTCTTTTTCGGACATTATTGCTACGTCACAAACTTCTCTTTTCTTGTTATGATTAAATGATGATACTTGTGAAACCGTCTCTACATACAACTCACCGTTATTGTAATCTACAGAGTAGATGTTGCCGTATTCAACGTAGCCTTTAATGAGACCATCACAGGTTTCTTCTTCACGAAGTTTTGCTATGTCATTATTAACCTTAATCAAAACCTCTGTGATTTTAGAATTTTCCTTATTCATACCGTTGTTATTGCCGTTTGTTTTTAATCCTATATGCAAATATACGCAAATATAATCAAATACGCAAGCAAACGCAAAGAAATATAATTATATATGCAAAATATTTTCAGCACGCACAAAAAAGAGGGCAAGCATTACGCTCACCCTCGATACCATCACTGGTATAATCATTATTTGCATTTAGGATAGGGGCTGTCTCTGGATATTCGCTGACAGCGTGTGGAGGAATGTGTTGAGGACACTTGCGTGGTGCAAGGCATCGGTAAGGTTCTTCGGTGTGAACTCAAAGACTGTGCCGATGTAGTCCTCCATCATCTTGCGGAGGTGCTTCACGAAATAGTCAATGGGAACGAACTCGCGGAAATACTCCTCAATGGTAGGATAAGGACCGCCATTGCTGATGGGAGCAACCAGCTCACACCACTGGGCGTAAAGACGTACCTGCTCGCCGATAGACTTCTCGGACTCCTCATCGATAACCTCTGCGTAGAGGGCTTCACCGCTCTCGGTGTCACAGATGCGGTCCATAATGAACTCGTCAAAACTCTCAACGTCCTTGACTGGTGACAACTGGTAAGCACAGCAAAGATTGATAGCTGTGGTAACGGAATAGGTTTTCATTGTGTTTTGAGATTTTTTGGTTAAATAAAAAACCGAGGGAAGATGTACCACGCCACTCAAAACGCTGGCGCTGGGGCGTCTCCGCTACCCACATCTTTCTCGGTCTAAACTTGTAATCTAAAGTAGTCATATATGTTTTGAGATTTTTTGGTACTACAAAGATACTCAAAAGTAATCATATACGCAACAAATAGACAGCCTTTTTAACAACAAAATGCATCTTTTTTCGGTACGAATATAGTCGGGTTAAGATGTACCCTGCCTCCTAAACATAAACGGCAGTGGGGCATTTCTGCTACCCACATCTTTCCCGACTACAATGCGTTTCGCGAATGGCTTGTGCTACAAAGGTAGGAATTTGTAACCATTTACACAACTGCAGACCGTGATTGGGGTTACTTTTTCATCACCCGGGGTAGTGTAAAGGGTAGTGTAAAAGTAGTGTAAAGGGTAGTGTAATCGCCTTTGTAATTTACTGCCATACAATGCGTTATCAGTGTAAAAGGTAGTGTAAAAACAGTGTAAAAGGTAGTGTAAAGGGGATATTTCACCCCCTTTTGATGTCGATGGTTTCCACCTTCCAGCACTTCATTGCTACACCGTCAATATTCACAATTTTGCCTATGAACCTGCTGTGTGTTTCCTGCTCCGGCAGATTGCAGGTATGGGTAATCTCCCTCTTGGCGTTCTCACCCTTGTAGTAGAGCCGTACTGTTGTCTGAATATTCTCCATAGTGATTATACTTTAACGATTTCAACATCTGTGTAGCCGTCTTCTCGGTATTCTTCTGCAAGTTGGTTGGCCTCTTCTTGAGATAAATAACTGTCATTTACTTCGGTGCCTCCTACAAACACAGTGTAAATTTCTTCATTGTCTTTTGTTTGGGTAGTCATATCATTTGTTTTTAGATGTTCATACTGCTTATGGTACCGTCTGCGACTCGCTTCACTTTTTTGCACTTCTTGTTTGCGTGTACCTCAAAATCCCAGTTCGCCATTTCACCCGGCAAACTGGTGTGGATGTCTCCACCCAATACCAGTCCGCAATGCTTGTTTATGTATTCCACAGCCTGTTCGGGGCTGTCTGCCTTGATATAGAACTTGCCGGTGAACACCAACTGCGTTTCTACTTCATATTCTTTTCTGTTTGCCATAGTCCTTGTTTATTCTTCGTTTAACAATCGTAATACAATATCATTCTCATCGACTTCGCTCTGCCACCATCCTTCGGGGAGGTCGTGTTCTTCTCCATACTCTTCCATAAGGTCGTGGATGTCGTCTTCCAATTGGGGGTCTTCAACGTGTAGCGGAGAACGGTGCAGATACATATAGCCACAGGCTATGGAAACCCTCTCCTTATCCACGTTCTTGGCAACGTGTCTTATTGCTTTTTCTATGTGGTTCATACGTTTAGAATTCAATGCCGAGTACACGTTTTGTTGCTCTAATCGCGTTGTCAGTTAACTGGCGTTGCCAAGCTCCGTTCTTCGGTGACCATTTGAATGCACAGGCCTTGAGGCGTGTTCGTTCATCCGAGTCGGGTATGTTATTGAAACGTATGCGTACTCGCTCTTCAGAATAGCATATTTCAACAATTCCACCTTCGAAGGGTATTTCCTTGTCTTCTCGGCTTGCCATCGCTGTATGACGTTTTATTGCATCTTCTGTTGCTTTAATAGCAGCAAGGTTATTGCTCAACTCGAATGTCTGGAACCCTTTTCTATAGAATGAATACATAGGCTCCGCCATTGCTTCTGCAATGCTTTTCTGCGATAACCCCAATGCCTCCAGTTCCTCGTACTGTTCCACTTCGCTCAACTTATTGTTTCGAACAATCTTGTTTACAGCCTTCATCAATTCTTGGCGTTCTGTCAGTTTCTCCAGTTTGTTCTGCAAGCGTTCCACCTCTTCCCAACCGACAAGACGGCGCTGGCGGTTCACACGCTTCAGGACTGCTTCTCGCCAGTTCTGAAAACGCTCCAAGGCTGAACGTTCGTAGTTGTTCATCTTCTCGTGTCGCTTGTTGTTGAAGTTGGCACCTCCTGTAATCATTACGGAGAACGTGCGGCTCATGGCCGACAACCAATCACGATATTTGCTGATGTACCGTTTCTCATATTCTTCGCGTAGCTGCTCGGGGATTTGTGCAAGGAATGCGGTCAAACCCTCCTCGAGTTCATCCAGCAGTTTGTCGCCAAAACGCTCCGGGTCAAACACAATGTTCCTGCCTGCTGAATGTGCAAGCTCTTTCAATGCCAAAACTGATTCTCTTAATTCCATATTGCTGTTGTTTTATAGTCTTCCAAAATGTGCGTTAATCGCCTGCTTGCACTCGTTGAGGGTGTTGCCGGTATAAGTCACTCGCTCCTTGATTATCTCCTTGCCAGTTATTGGGCATCTGTCGTGGTCCTCGACCATCACATCGTAAACGTAGGTGTTGTAGCCTGTCTTTCGTTTTCTTATCGGGTAGCCTTTGTATGTTGTCATAGCCTTAAATCTTTTCTAATAGTTTCTCATAAAGTTCCTTCACCATCTGTTCGCACTCTTCCATATCCTTGATGATGTCTTTCAGTTCGTAAGGTGCACCGTTCTTACCGTGACCATCACTGCCGGTCCATATCAATGCTTCTTCACTCGGGTCGTAACTCTCATAGTAACTATACACTTGTGATATGAGTTCCTTGTCTTTTTGAATGGTGAAGAAGAAGTCTTGGCCAAAGCTGGTGTACTGTTGCAGGGTGATATCATTCTCATACACGCTCACGTTCCACCCCATATCCTCTGCTATCTTCTTGAATTTCTTGAATGTCATATTTTCTTCTTTAGGGTTTTGCCTGGTTATAAATCTCTGGTGTTGCACTCACATTATAGATGTAGTCTCCACTGCGGACCAGTAAGGCATCCCTGCCGTAATATTTGCGTTTCATACCGACTACGTTTCCGGACTTGTGGAAGTTGGGGTAGGCTGACAATCCAGCCTTTACCCCTTCATCTACTGACATCTTTCTCACTCTCGCCATAACTACTTCTCCTTGATTATTTCATCAATGCTCTTAAAGGCACTTCGGCGAACTATCTTCTTGGCAACGTCCACACCCCAGTAGCTGATGATGATTCGTATTGCTTCAAGGTCGCCATCCCAACTGATCATCGACTCGTGGTTGTTGTACTCGTAGAAATAGACTTCCTGTGGGTCACACTGTTCCTTGATTTTCTTTTCAGGCTCCTTGTACTGCTCATAGAAATCATCGATACCCTCCTTGGTGCCGTATAACCCCATTCCTGTACTGTATATTTTCTTGTCTTGGAGATTGAACCTTTCGATGCCTTCCTTGAACTGCTGGTTGTTAAAGGCGAAGAAGCAGTCGTGCATTTCAGCACTGAAGTCATACTTAAGTTTGTGGTAGGTGTCAAGGGTCTTGGTGTCAAGCATCCTGATATGGCCGTCACAATTCCAGTCGATACGGTACTTGACTCCGTTGGCCATTCGAAAGCCGTTGCGATACTTCTCGTATATCTTGGCATACTCTACACCGCGTATCTCGGCAAGTTGCTGGAAGACTCTTGTCATTATTGTCTCATCTGCTGTTCCAAGGTAGTCGTACAGGCCGTCTTCGATAACATCATCGGTCAATTTCTCAAAGGTCGCTGTCTTTGATATGAGCCTGTAATCATCGCTCTCTGGATATTTCTCCTGATAGAATTCTCGTATGGTGGTCATAGTATCTCTTATTTGCATTTTAATTGTTAGAATATTCGCATATAGCATACTGTCCTACCGTAGCGTTCGCAGAATGAAGCGTAGTTGCTCAGTCGCTTCACACGGCAGAAGTCTACAATGTCCTCTGTGTGGTGGAAAGCGCTCCCAACAGTGTGGCTTGCAGGGTAGACCTCTACGCTTTTCTTGTCTTCACCCACTATGATTTCTACTGCTACTCCCTCCCAGGTGTTTTCAAGCATTCCGCGGAGTTCATCCGCAAGGGCTTCCCAATTCAATTTGTCTTTATCCATAGTCTCAAGATTTGATGTTAACAGTGTGATTAGGATTCTTGATTGTTACGGCAGCTATCCAATTCTTGCTGTAAAAAGCACCGATGTTACAACCTGTTGCATACTCGGTCGCTGTGTATGACTCCTTGATGTGGAGACCTCGCTTCTCAATGTCTGCATTGAGCTCTGCGATGTTTTCATACTCACGGCCATTGACTTCGTGCTGAACTACCATTCCGTCATCAGAGAACGGGAACATAATAAAACGTACTTCCATAATTGATTATGTTAAAAGGTTAATTGTTTGTTATCTTATTTGCATATACAAATATAGTGAAATATAATCATATACGCAAATAATATAAGGAAAAATAATCATTTGTGCAAACTTTTTTCACTGGGCATAAAGAAAGCGAGAGGTAAACACCCCTCGCCTTTAGAATAACTCTTAAATTCGCTCTTAATTCGCTCTTAACTCGCTCTTAACTCATTTCTTTCTCAACTTGAACTTCTCGCAGTTGTCGTGGTCAAGAAACTTGGAGAACCTAAAGAACGGACATCTGCATAGGAACGGTACACCTTTCGCCCCGATTTCGTGGTAATCGTATGAATGGGTACAGTCCCGGCAGTAATACTTGATTTCCTTGATAAACGTCTTTTTTCCTTTCGCCATTCTTAAAATGCACTGATAAATATTTGGTACTCAATTCGGTAAACCACGTTGTAAAAATAAGGGTGATTTTGTATGCTTATTTTGCAACGTACTCCAGTTCCTTGTTAAGTTCGTATTCCAGCCGTTCAAGCAATCCCTCGACAACGCTCCTATCGCCGTTCTCAATATCAACCAACTCGCATCGGTGCAACTTGATACGCCCCTTACGCTTGACTCCTTTCACTGCAACACGGACAAAACCCTCATTTATCAGCAGTTCAGTTGTGTCATTCTCGAAACGCACCATATTGTCAAGCGATGACAGCTCAATAACAGTACTCCTTACCGCATACTCGAAATCTCTTTCGTTCAATTTTAGTTCCAATTTAGCCATATTTTAACCCTTATGTTTTGCAAATAAGATTATTTCGGATACATTTGTATCGCGTTTAACTATAATATTCCACCTTCTATGATTACGATTAAGCACAACATCGATGAAACTCAATTCAAGCATCTTTGGGCAAAGTATGTGAAGAACCACAACATCCTGCACCATTGTGCATCTTGTGTACTCGGTACTTACAGCAAGAAATTCTCAGGTGCCTGGAATAAGGATTTGCTCTCGCAACCAGTCCTTGAAATGGATGAGGTAGAAGACGGCTTGTATAAGGCAATCTACTTCTGCGGTGTTTTCAAGAAAGGCTTTCCAAAGAACAATTATCCACACAATCTGCATTTCATAGTTATACCCGAAGAGGGTAGGAGCGATGTCTTTGACTTTGAGAACTGGCACGTTGAAATTGAGGGTGGTTACCTTTCTACCATTCCTACGGAGGAACAACTTGATGACAGATTCTTCAAGGAGCCTTACACCGCCCATCACTACACTTGTAGAATATTCCGCTGGATGATCGGCTTCTTCCATCCCGAACTGCTGAAGAAGTGATGCCCCGGCTATTTGCTTAGGGGCTTCACTCGTTTCTCCATCCTATCGACAATCTTATAGACTGCTCGCTCGGTGAGTCCGTATTTTTCGCCAAGGTAATTTACGATGTAGCTTACCTTATGCTTTTTCTTTTTCATTTCGCAATACTGCTCGTACAATGCAAGGTGCTCGATGTCTTTGATGTTCAGCCCACATTCGAGCATTATGCGGATAGGACCTTCGTACAGTTTGAGGATGTCGTATTTTGTCATTGCTTAAAAGTTATCGAGGTTTTCAATCATATCTACTCTCTCCTGTGCTTCGGTTATCTCAACCACCGAAACAACAGGCTTAATCTTGCGTGCCGCATTCTCGAATGAGTCGGCCATCATATCAGCTGTGTCTGTGTCCTCATAGGAGTTCTGTACCTGCATAGGAACACCACTGCCAATGCTATTCATCGCAACCAACAGTGGCTCAAACAATCTTGTCGCCTTGGCTGTCATAACAAACTCTCCATTGGAAAGCATTGCAGGAATGGAGTCGCTGGTACCTGTTCCCGGGCCGTTTACCTTACCACCAGTTGCAAACTTTGCAGCCTTTACCGTACTGATAGCAGTAGCAACATTGGCAAGGACTGTCGCTACTGTCGTGGCAATTGCTACAATGTTGCCGGGGAATGGTACTGCTGAAGCTGATGCGATACCTTGTGAGAGGGCACGACCTGTGTCAATGGCAATCTGTGCAAGGGTGATGACCTTTGACATCTTCGCAAACGCAGTATTGCTTTCTCCAAGCTGGTCAAGTACGGCACACAAACCCTGTGTAACACCTTTCATAGCATTCGCTTTCGCCTGCTCATTGGCGACAAGGGCACTGTTGATATTTGCCTGTGCTGTTGCTGAAGCCTGCTTTGCGGCCAACAATTCAGCATCGTACTCTGCCTGCGTCTGGTTCTCCAGCATACCACGCTCGATGAGTGCTGCAAGGCTTGCCTCTGCATTCTCATATTGCAGTTGCAGTTTCTCTGCCTCGTGGCCACCTATCTGTTCCAATGCTCGCTGGAGGTGTGCAGCCTGTTCCTCTTCTGTGCGGATATAACCACCCTCTCTGCGTGCTGATTCCTCTGTCTGGGCAAGTTCAAGTTCAGCAAACTCCATTGCAATAGCCTCTTTCTGTTTGTTGTAGAGGTTCTGCTTATGCTGGGAATCGAGGGATAATTCCTCCTGACGGTAACGCTCACGAATTGCAGCCAGAGCCTGTTGTTTCTGCTCCTCATTGGTATACTCCTGTTCGGCAGCCATCAAGTCAAGTTGCAACTGCTGTTCAAGTTGTTGCTTACGCAAAGCGAGTTCTTCCTCTGTTCCTTCACGCACTGCATCAAGTTTGAGGGCAAGCAACTTCTCTGCTGTTTCCAACTCTTCCTTGAGTGCTTCCTGGCTCAACTTTTGCAAACTGACATCCTTCTGCTTCTCAAGGGCGGTAATTTGGTTGTTGATAGCCTCTCTTGCAGATGCTGTGAGATTTTTCTCTGTCGCAAGTTTGGTGCGTAGGTCTTCTATCTGGCGGTTGTACTGCAACTCCACCTGCTTACGCTGGCGTTCGCGTTCATTGACTATGAGCTTCAATAACTCATCCTCTGCCTTACGGATCGCCTCGCGTTCTGCTTTCTTCTGCTCTTCAATGGTTTTCAACTCATCTGCAGAAAGTGCCTTTTTGCCTGTCGGTGTTGTGGTAGCGGTCGATGCGGTCGGTGTTGTGGTTGTCTTGGTCTCGGCTCTCACTTCGACACTGCCACTTACGACCTCGGTAAATGCATCCTTGTAATTTGCTGCTTGATTCTCTACAAATGAGGATAGGTCTTCTTTCATACTCTTGGTAAAGTTGTTCCACGCAGTTCCGACACCTTTGAAGTCCAAAGTGAACACAGCCTTTATGACTCCTCCTGCCAATTTAAACGAATTGATAAGAGAGTTCAGCAACAGTTTTATTGTCTCAAATGTAACTTTGAATGGCATTGAAAAGCCTACAACTATGGCTCTGAACACTGCACTTTCGTTGTAGAATTCCTTGAACCAGTCAATAACACCGCTGATGCCGTTGATTATGGCTGCAAGACCGTCATTGATGAATATCTTACAACTACCTACAAGTTCCTCAAACGTACCGCCTGTGAAATCAAAAAGCCCGGACATTGCGTTTTGAAGATTGATCTGGGATTCCAACTGTCTTTCCTCAAGTGAAGCCATTTCGCCTGCGGCCTCCTTGACATCATCCATATTGGTTTCAATATCTTTAAGAGTCTTGAGGTACTGCAATCCAGCATCCTGTCCCGGACCGCCAAAGATGTTGGCAATGGCAGTTCCGACTACCTGAGATGACTCCGGTAATCCGTTAAGTTTCTCTGAAACTTGTTTCATCACCTCAAATGTAGAAGTAGCTCCGCTTTTGAGGTCATCCTGTATCTTCTTTGAGCTCAAACCAATGCTATCGAGCGACTCTGCCGTTGCTTGGCTCATTTCACGGATACGGATGTTAGCTTCTTTGATTGTCTCAATACCCTTGCTACCTACAACACCTGATTTGTTTGCCGAAGTCGTTACTGCAATAAATTCTTCAGCACTCAAACCGGCTTCCTTGAAATATGCTGGATACTCACGCACGATGTCGAGAAAATTGCCTCCTGCATCGGCACCAGACACAAAACCGTCTTTGATGAGTTCCATTGCCTCCTGCTGGTCGATACCGAACTGTTTTGACAGGGCATTGGCAGCAGTTAAGGTCTCCTTGAAGTCTTTGTCGTATGTATCGGCTACAGCCTGTACGGTGTTGCGATATTCTTTCATTTCGTCACCGTGCAAACCTGTGAACTGTGTTGTCAGTTTGGATGCCTCTTGAAGTCCCTTGTTGTAGTCATAAAACCACTTGAAAGCCATACCGACTCCTGCAATACCTGCAATAGCAAGGAATACTGGGTTTGTGAGCATTGACAACAGCGTTGTACCAAATGCTTTCACACTGGCACCCATATTACTCAATACTCCTTGGAAACCTCCACCTCCTTGTGAGATTTGTAGGATTGAATTAGCAAATCCGTTGTTTATGCCCAACGCACTCTTGATGCTTTCCTCATAGTTACCGACATTACGATAATAACGCTGCGTTTCCTCTTCTGCCTCCTTTAGTTCATCGGTAAGTTCGTTGATATGGTCGCGTAATTCCGTTCCTCTGGCACTTTCTCGCTCTGCCTTGCTCATCCTGTCATATTCGGCTGTTGCGTTCGACAGTTGGGCTCTTAACTGCGTTAGAGAGCCTTTCATTTCGTTCTCTGCCTTTATCTGATTGTTCACTTGGCGAGTAAGCGTGTTTATGGCATCATTCTGTTGCTTGATATACATCTTTGAGGATTCAAGCTGCTTGCCGTACTCATCTGCCGAGATTTTACCGTCATCAAGCTCCTTTTTTAGTCGCTTTTGCTCTTCTTTTGCATCTTCTATTGACTTACGGTACTGGGCTATACGCTCAATGGCTTCTTTATAGCGTACTTGTATGTCTAATATCTTTACTACTGTTTCATCTGCCATAGGTCGTTAGGTATTGGGGAGTTTTATTAGTTCTGCTTTACAAATTCCTTTGGAGTCACGTTCTAAGGTAATAATGGCGAAATAGGAGTTGTACTTTTCAAGGTAGATAGGCACGGCATAGTCTAAATTGTGCAAGTCTAACTCACTCAAGAGAAAATTCTCCGTGATAACAATTGGATTTTTAACAATGGACTGCAAATAGGCATAGGATTCATTTTTTGACATATTTTTGAAGCCATCCCAGATATTCATAGATAAAATATAACGGTCATATGAAGATTTTGAATAAACAATATCACCATTCTGATCTATCTCATTTGTTTTTTTATACACAGACCATTGTCTACCATAAATAAGACCTACTGCTGGCAGGCTTTCTATAGCCTTGATTTCATTTCCATCCCTCTCCCACATTTTTACAGTTTCACCTGTTTTTATGAAGTAATACCGTAAGTCTTCAAGGAATTTCCCATAAAACGGTATTTGAAATATCGTTTTACTTGGTTCGAGTGTTTCATTCCCAAACTGAATACACCCCTTTCCTCGCTCATAGAAATCACGCTCTGCCTTGTATTCACCAAGGTTATCGTTTTTCATCAGGAAATAGTTCTTTTGAGCAAAGCCACCGAAATTAAACTTAATATTATTCGCTTCCCATTTGTTGCCTATTGCTTTTTTACTCCAATCAGAAACAACACCACTGCTTATATTTTCCTTTAATTTGTTATAACAAATTGCTACTATACTGCCATCATTTTCTATTACTGGGAATGCTCCAATCATATAGTATAGACTCTTAATAAAAGTCATACAACTAATGTCCGGTAGATTATGAGTGATACTCAAGAAAGTTTTATTTGTAGCATCCAATGACGCTACAGGGTAAAAAAAGACTTCAGCTGCATTACACGATGATATTCCAGAAACGACTGATAAACAGAAAAATATTATACAGTAAGTGTTAGGCATATATTCTGCATCAACTCTTATCCTATTGTAACCATAGGCAGCTCTAAAATCAAATCTGAAGGTACGATTATCATTGGTTACTCCTTGAATAGCAGATATCTCGTGCAGTACATTATTAAGATCATCATACACATATACATTCAGCACGACCTTATTAACTTCTGTTTCATATTTATAAATGAATACTCCGTCTAAATCCACACTGTTAGCAACGTATGAATTGGCAAATTTTACTCCTATTAATAGTTTAGAGCCATCACTTTCTGTTTCTGTATTTTCTTCAGCTTTAAATACATCAGAATTTTGAGTGAAAGACTTAAATAAAAGCACATTACGAGTTCCGTGCCAAGATGTTTTATAAGTGTTATTTATTCGTAATCTTGAAGATAAACTATCTTGGTGCGATGAACTTAGCTCCCAATTCACTAATGGAATTACGCCCCTATTGATAATATCAGGGCTACCATTCGGAGTATAGTTCCCTTCGTTATCATTCCAGTTTTCCCATGAGAATTTTTTACCGAATTTAAAATTTACCCCGTAGTAACTATTTATACATTCTATCAGTTTAAAAATAGGGACTACCGGAAGACCACAATACCAATGATTTTTATAATCCCAATAACTTCCAATATCTAATGAACCATAGGGTAATTCAGGTTCTATGCCTGCATAGTAAAATGGGTACAGCACGTTACTGTCATTGCTAAAATGATTAACTTTATACTGTTCATTATAAAGATAACCTGATACAAAACCGTGTCTTTTATAATTTGTAATACCCAATTCTGGTAAACGATTCAACGAAATATCGTTATCTTTCAGGGCTTGTAAGCCGCTAATCACGTCCCAAGTAAATACAGCCTGATACGCGTTGTCAATGGACTCAATATAAAGATTGGCGTTCCGGAATAACGAAACACCATTCTGCATAAAAACTGCCTTCAACTTCTTACGAACCATAGTGCTATTATGACGTATGTCTTCGGCCATATCCAACACTCTGCAATTATTCGCAGTCTTCGGCAACTTGAAAGTATATGAGTGTGAACACGATATTTTGGAAATATCGTTGAACAGGTTGCTCACATATTTAAGCGTGATACCGCTTGGGCTGTTAAGGTCCAACTTGTGAGACTTTCCAGACACTATAATGTAAAGTTCTTCCGTCATAGCATTTGTGTGTTTACATCTGGGTAGGTGAATGATATTTCAAAGTCACGCAATACTTTGTTCGGCTCAATATTATAAGAGCCGTCTACAATCTGTATAGGCACCCATAGTTCCTGCCCCTCTTTGGTCTTGCCCAAATACAGGTCGGTTACAGGCGATGACACTATCGACTCCACATACTCTGCTATTGACGTCGGCAGGTTTACTGCACAGCACTTGACAGTTTTTGTAGTCTCGATAGAACTTGTGCGATTACAGTTGGCAAAGTATATGCCGTTCGACAATTTCTCCACCGGCAACTGAATATCCGAGCTCTTTGTCTTGATTGTTGTCTTGCCTTTGGCGAATAGGTAGTATTGTAAGAAACCAAAGCGGTCTATCCAACGGATATAGTAACCGTCCTTCTCGTTGTTGATGCGTAAATTGACAATGACAGACGATTCTCCTGAAGAGAAGAAAGTGTAGTCGAATGTAGAGTCAAACAGCGAGAATCCTTTTCCATCACCCTTGATTTTGTAGGTAGCCTTGTTCGTTGCCTCTGGGAATGTATATTCCGGGTCAAGTTCTATGATACCTTTTTGATTGCTACAATGCTTGTTGCTGTCAATGGCCACAAGTGTAGCCAAGGCTGTATCATACTTGTAAATGATGCCGTCACACACAAATTCCACATCGTTTCTAACCTCTCCCGTTGTTTCGTTGATATAGGCTGAACGTGCTGGAATATATTCTTTTCCTTCAGCCTCATTCCATTTAGTGTAATAAAAATTTGTGTTTGAACTGCTTACTCTTGCAAGGAATTTCTGGTGCTTTGAGAAATACACTATTACAAAGTCGCTTGAAGCCGATATATCATTATATGTTGGCAGGGCATCTGCATCGCTTATCACATTTATGCAGGGACGGAAAATGCGGAGGTTTGTATCATAAACATTCCTATCGTATTTCGCCAACATTTCCTCATTGGCGTGGCGGTACATCGATACGCGGAAAGGGAAGTTCTTGAACCAAATCAAGTTTCTCTCGAAGTGCAGTTTCTCGTTTATGTCATAAGCAAAAGCACCAAAAGAGTTGAACCTGTCACCCAAAGCAAGATTTCCCCAGATGCAGGTTGTCGTAAAAGAAAATATTTCTACCGTGTTGATTGACACCTTGATTTCGATACTCTTTGATCGTTCGCTCTGATAGTCATTAAACATCAGTTGTAAGATTCTTGATATGTAAATCTTAGCGGTCTTCTTCTTGTAGTCGGTTGATGTACCGTCTTGATACAGCACAGCCTCTATGTTGATATCCTCCACAGCAATTTTCAATGTAAACTCTTTGCTGGACGTTGGTATCTGCAAGATTGCATCAATAAAAAGGGGATTGAATGCAAAGCAGACCTCATCGGGGTAGTGTATGGTGCCTGTTATTGTAGTGCTTGAAACACTTGTATTTATTACTGATGTTCTCATATCAATTCTCTTTGTTTATCTTGTCAAACTCCATTGAAAGTCCAACTGAAATTTCACCAGCCATCTTCTCCAGTTCCTCCGTGATTACCTCTGAATAGATGTCATCGTTTTTTTGGGAACGGTATAAACGTGTGCCCTTGGTCATAATGGTGTAGGCTATCGCTCCTGCAAGGCTTTTCAATCCTCGTTCTTCTGCAGATATGGCAGATTTTCTTTTGCTTTGAATGGGAGTAACTGCAATGCCCTTGTCTTTTATCCAGTCTTCTATGATTTTATAGAAGTTGCTCGGGACGGCACCTGGGCCACGACCTTTCTCCAATGCAAGGAATGATGATGAACCAAGCAGGCTTCCAGACTCTTCCGTTACCTCGATACGCAATGATGCTGCTGTTCGCCCACTGGCTGAACGGCCTTTATCTTGCATACGCTCAACGATTCTACGGCGTATCTCTTCAAGGTGCTTGCTCAATATGTCTTTTACTCCGTTCATAGCTTCAGCAGAGGCGTGTACCCTCAACCTCTTTCAAGGTGAGGTTTATCAGTATTCCAGTTACATTCTCATCAAGATAATTATATATAACGCGGTAATGTATTCTGCCTTCTACCAACTCAAACAAACCGCTTTCATTAAGCTGCTTGATGAAACGATAACACAGACGTTTCATTCTCTCTATGATTTCATCGTTCTCAGTGCTGTTAAAGTCGAACTTTGTCCTGTCGATGAATGCTATCTGTGTTTCCGGAGAGTCTTTGATTTCTTTCCAGGAAACATCAAGGTCTCCCGAAGCAGGAAGAACGTACACGATCGTTGGCTCTTTAACCTTGCCGAACTCAACATTTGTCTGTGCCCAGTTTGCGAAAAGGTACTTTATTTCCACACCTTCTGCTATCAGCGAGTCCACTATGTTCCTCACCTTGCTTTCGACTGTTATGTAATTAACCTCTGCCATTCTTCTTGTGTTTCTTTTGGTATTGGTCACGCAAACGTCGCTCATAGGCGTTTGTCGCGTTGTCATTCTTCATACAGTTAAATATTCGTATCCAAGCCACATCGCGTACTTCGTTCTGGTTGGTAATACCCATTCTACGAGCATACCAGTCAAGGACTCCGAACGAACCGAAATTTAATTCTTTAACACCAGCAGCTATCTCTTCGGCAGAATAGTTTGTCTTGATGCTCTTGAAGATGTCGTTGATGCGAATAATCTCCTTTTCGCAGAAATTGATGAAACCGAACACTTCGCATACACTCAAACTGAATATATCCTCTTGTTCCAGTTGCATTATAATCTTCAGACACTCTGTTGCTGGGTCGTTGCTGGATGCCGCGTTGTTTAGATCGTCAAGCGTTCCGTAACTTAACGTGTTGAAGTCTTCAGGTACTGGTTTGCCCTTGATGAATGCCGGTCGTGGCAGACTACGCAGATACTTGAGCATATCTTCCTGATGCTCCTTGCTACAACAAGGATACAGCAGTAGGAACTCATAGTATGTGTAACCCCTCAATGACTTTCTAATCTTCGCTTTTTTCATATTCAAATTTACTCTTTATAAGGTTGTCTCTCTGGTTGCTGTTGTACCTTTCTGCTGAACAACACTATTCATTGTCGAACTTGGTTACTTTGACTTTCGGACCTTGTACTGGCTTGGTGCGACGGAAATACATCGCCATCATCAGTGCATCCATATAGTCGGGCGAATGTCCCAAAATAAGTTTCATTGTTTCCTTGGGGATAACTCTTTTCTTGCGTGTGTCATTGTCGATGTCTGCCTGTTTGAGTACACCCAACTCATCCATTATCCTCTCTCGCTGTTCTTGGGTGCAGACAATCTTAATTTTTCTTCGGTTGATAAGGTCGGCCAACTTGAAATAGCACTCTGAACGCAGGTTCTCATAGCGAGGATCGAGAGGCTTACCACCTCCGTGAAATTCCTTTATGCCCTCAAGATAACTTTCCAAGAACGAACCGATACCGTCTGCATCGACTATTGTCAGCGAACGAGGTATGGAGTCTTTAATCATCAGCTCCTTCAGGTCGGTCTCAACTTCCTTGCCGGGTGAATACTCCTTATCGATAGCAATTCTGCACACATTGCCAATCCAAGATGTAGCCACAAACCTGTCGTGTCCTTTGCCGGCAATGTCGGCCGAGCAGGAACGACCTCCTTCGGCCTTGATAAAGTCATTTGTGAAGAGGTCGTTTATTGCATCATAGTCGCACAATGCACTCGGGTCATCATCGTACTCGAAGTTGCCGAAGTATAGACGCTGTACTGTAATCTTGTCTGCCCTGAGCAAGTTGTCGATATACGCTTGGTCCACGTGGGGGTTATCGATAGGTAGCGACTTGATGAACTTACGATGAGGGAGTAGTGTGCCCAACTTCGCAGGTTTGACAAAGTCGTTGTATATCCAGTTGCGTTTAGGGTTACAGGTGTAGAGAGCCTTGGGTATCGTGTGCCAAGTCGTTCCGTCTGCATTCTTTCCATTCAACACAGAGAAACGTCCCTTCAGTACCGAGATTGCTTTTTCGCTTATCTGCTGTGCTTCATCGACAAAGAGGTCTGTGATACCCATTGAACCGAGACGGTCATACTCCGGGTCTTTCGGCATATATTTCAAGTCGCGGAAGTATATTACACTGCCGTTGCTGAAAGTCGCCACCAGACGAGTAGCATTGTACTCTATGGCAGTTGTTAAACGAAGAAGGGAAAGAACCTCAAAGAAAGTTACAATAGTGGTATCTTTCAATTTGGTGCTTTCCTCACGGCAAACAAGCCCAACGGACCCCGGCATCTGGATTCTTCTTATCACTTGCCACAAACAACCCAAGAACGTCTTGCCTCCACGGGCACCACCGCCATATAGGACTTCTGTTATCTCTGTATTGTTCGCTGAAAGGAATTCCAATGCTTGGGCTTGCTTACTGAACACTCTTACATCAACCGCAGCCATAGTCTTGACGGAACTTCTTTTTACATCTTCCTGCCCTCCAAAATGAGGACTGTCAAATTCGTAAACTTAAACCTGTGTCAATTATTCGCCTTTCTCCTCATCCTTGACATACGTGAAGCCCTTCTTCGGCACGAGCGTAAGGCCCAGTGCATCGAGCATCAAATCGAGGTTTGCATTGCTTATTGCTCTGCTTCCTGTCAAGAAACTTGTGATACTGCTGTGGTTGATTCCAGTCTTCGTGGCAAGGCTCTTGATTGATATGCCCTGCTCGTTCATAGTTCCTCTTATTCGTTCTCTAAACATACTTCCTCTTCTTTTGAGTTATATACTTTGTTCACGTCTCCTAATGTCAATCCCAACAGCATACACAGCTTTTCAAGGTCGTCGTAAGGAATGGTACGCTTACCACGAAGATATGCCGAGAGATTCTGTACGTTCAGGGTACCCAGCTTCTCGCTCAATTCCTTCTGCTTGATGCCGAGCTCCTTAATTCTCAAATAGATTTTTTCTCTTACTGTTGCCATATTACAATTTATGTTTCGTTTTATAATATTCAAGTGTTAGGTCTATCATCTTCTCCTCTGTGTCATTCGGTGCTCCTGTCACAATGCTCGCATCTCTTCGCTCGTTCTGGATAATGTCGAGAATTCTCTCATCAAACGTGTTCCGGGCAAGCAAGTAGTAACAGTCCACTGCGTTTTTTTGTCCGTTGCGGTGAGCCCTGCACTCGCTCTGCTCGCAATCCGAGGAGGTCCAAGGGAACTCGATGAACAATATCCTCGATGCAGCAGTGAGCGTGATGCCTACTCCTCCCGATTTGTAGTTCAGTGCAATCAGCTTGCAATTCTCATCATTCTGGAACGCATCGACGGCTTTCTGCTTCTTTTCTTGGGAATCAGTGCCTGTTACCGTCACGCATCCTGGAAAGGTCTCTACAATCTCGTTTATGACGTGCTTGTGAAAGGCGAATACTATCAGCTTGTTTCCGCTGTCTATAACATCACGAATGAACTTTATTGCTTCCTGCATCTTGCCTCTGGCTGTCAGTTGTCGCAGGCTGTTTATCTGCACCATCGCGAGGGCAACCATTGCTTTGTGGAGCTTTTCGTCATCTGCCTTTTCGTATTTCTTGAGATAGGTGATGAGGTCTTTCTCTGCTGTGTCATACTCCTTACGGTTCGTGATATCTACAATAAGATACTGCCGTGTCTTCTCCGGGAGTTCCTTCAGCACAAGACTCTTGTCACGTCGGAAATAACAGGTCTTCCAAAGACGGTAATTCAACTCACTCATATTAGATGAGCCTGTCGGGCCGGAACAGTATCTTTCTCGGAACTTGCGTATTCCACCGAAGTCATCAAGCCTTTGCAGTATCTTCAACTGCTGTATCAGGTCGGTATTGTTTATCACGATTGGTGTACCTGTAAGCAGGAAGATGTATTCTTTGCCGTCGCAAATCTTTTCAAGATACTTGCTCCAATGCGTTGATGATGCCTTGCAACGATGAGACTCATCTATGATGACTGATTTGAACATTGCTGCTCGGTGGTCCAAGATGATATTCTTTGTCGTGACTCTCTTGCCGGCCAAACGCTTCACAAAGTATTTCTTCACGCTCTCATAGTTCGTGATGAAGATATTGCACGTTCCTGTCTCAAAATATCGTTGCCAAGTATCCTTGTTGCTATTGTCAAGTATCATTGCGTTCTTGCCTATGAACTTCATAAACTCACGCATCCAAGTAACTTTCATCGCGGCAGGGCAGACAACCAAACAAGGGTATGCTTTCGCTATGCTGACTGCTGCAATGCTCTGAAAAGTCTTTCCCAAGCCCATATCATCGCCATTGAATGTTCTTTTGTGGTCCAGCATATATTGGATACCTTTCCTTTGGTAGTCATAGGGGTCCATTTTCATCTGGTAAGGATATTGCAAATCGGGCATCAGGTCTGCCATTGTTTTCGCGACATCGCCTTCTTCCATATTTATCACACTCCGGGCAAGACGTCTTTTGGTGGCAAAGTCACAGAATTCTCGAACGAACATTGAGTAAGACGTGTCTATGTACCAACATCGATTGTCCTCATCATATATTGCCGATGGGATTTTCTGGGCGTAATAAGCAAGTGCCGGACTGCTGTCGAAACGAAGTTCTATAGTCTGCTTATCCTTGCTGAATACATAGATGTCGTTCATTACTTGCGGTCTTCTTGTATGATATTTATGACTGTCGGCAAAGGATTCTCCATATTTACGTTCAGTTTTTCGCCAAAGCCTTCATCACGGCCGAGAGTTGAAAGCAGGTAGCGGAGCATTCCTGCATCCGGTTTCTCTCGCCAGCCAATCATTTCCCCTGTCTTCGGATCGTAATGAGGAACACCTACCGCAACGACATACGCAACATCAAGGCAGCGGTCAAAGACCCTCAAGCGAGAGTCCTTGACAACATTCTTGAATTCTTCATCATCATTCATCCAGTTGTGTAGGGTCTGTCTACTCACCTGCAACAGCGTAGCTGCTTGAGTCAGGTTGCCTCCAGATTTGCGTATCACATCTGAAAATTCATCAAGTGAAGGTTTTTTCATTTTTTATTCTTTTATCAATCAAACAAACTCTTTTGGACCGGGGCTCTTGAAACAGAACTCCAGCGGGCCAGCATATTGGCGAATTGCCAGTTGCGGCAGGTGTGGAACAATTTATTCTTCGCTTGGGGCAAAGACCAGTCGATGTAGTCGGGGGTAATTGGAAGTTGCTTCGCGTTGTGGATTTTACACTTGATGAACTCGTTGTCAATTTCAATAACGCTGCCGTAGCTTGGAATGAATGCCAAGTGAAGATTTTTCTCCCACCTCCAGTATTCATCAACTCCGCACAAGTAGTAGTAGCGACTCTCCTCAAGTTTTAATCCTCTCAAGGCCCTCATATAACCACGAACTCGTTTGTCATTGTGCCCAAGTAGGCATTTCATACAGTGCTGACTCAGGTCCACACCGTAAATGTAGCGGAGCCATAGAATTTTATAAACCCCTTTCAATTCAGCATACTCAATATAAACCATCTTATTTGCATTTGAAATTATAATCAAAGATAATCAAAAATAATCATTTCTGCAAGTTGTAGGGCAAAAAAAATAATCAATTTTCGCCCTCTGTCTGTTGCTCATCCACAAGGTTGAAAAGTTGCTTCACTTCCTCGTGGCGGTTGTATGACTGATTGTTCGGCAATTTGAGGTTGAACTCGTAGTTTACTGCTTCAATGTACTCCTCTCGAGACAACTCGCGTGTCTTGTAAGCACCGAAGCCCCAGTAGCCGGCCTTTTCATAACGCATGAATGGCTCGAAACCGAAACGCTCCAATATTTTATCAACGTCCTCTTTGTTTAGAAACTTTTGGAAGAACCACTGACCCTCACGCATAATTGCAGTAAGACCATTCTCATCAAAGAATTTAACGGTGATATACTCCGAAGTGTTACGCTTAAGGTTCAACTCTTTCTTTGCCACCTCCATAGAACGACCTGAAACAAAGATGCGACCACCCATTTTGGTAAACAGGTTAAGGCACGCGAAAACGCTGTCTTCTGCCTTTTGGGTATTTACCGAATTCACTACTGCATCGCATATAGTATAGTCAAACAGACCGTTCTCCTTGACGTAGTCTACAAAGTCGGTAACCATTTCCTGGCCTTTCTCAATAGAGATACCTTTGGTGTTGTGGTTGAAGAACTCAAGACCTATTGCATAACGGTAGCCAAATTCCTTTTTGAGCTTGTTGATGAACATCGCTTTTCCACATCCGAAGTCAAGAACCTTGATAGAACGCTTGTCTTCCTTGAAGAGATAAGGAACAATCTGGCGATATAGTACGCTCCAGTCTATACCTTTGTGTCGAGGTGGCTGAGCAAGTCCCTGAACAAAGTCATTGCGGTCAATGTGCTCATAGTTGAATACGCCATAATCTCGTGCAAAGTAGTAGTCGAACATAGCCTTATAACTCTTGTCAAGGAAATAGCAGTGTACCGGAATACCGAGGGTAGCTGCAGCTTTGATATAGTTGTTACCAAAGACTACCTCATTACCGCACACGATGGCACATAAAGCATCGCCATACTTGACAATCAGACCACACATATCCTTTACGATAGAGGCGATACTACCCTTGATCTCAAAGTCTTCACAAGGAATATCATCATAGAACTTTCCATACTCACGAGGGTTCTTGCAAATTGCGTGCTCAGCCGGCTCATTCTCAACACCATTGTGAACTTGGTTGAACATAACCTCTGATTCAATGTCAATCTTTGACACAAAATACGCAGGGGCAGATTCTATTCCAATCGCCGTGGCTGCTTTTGTTCGCTGGTGACCGGCAACGATTGTCATATTGTCTTTATTCACAATGATAGGAAGAATGAAGCCGAGTGTCTTCAAACTGCCCTTCAACTCCACAAAAGCCTCTTCGCTAATTTTTCTCGGGTTGTACGATGCAGGCTTGATGTCTGCAAATTTTACGATTTCCATTTTACGCTTATTTTTTGTTAAACATTCGATTACTCGCCTTGCAGCAGGCTTTTAACAAAGCCAAAGTTTACACCTGTGGCATCAACATAGTCATTGTAGCGTTCAACCAAGGTTTCATACTCCTCTTTGGTAACGGCAACCACGTTCTTGCCAAAAGAAAGCATATTGATCTTCACTGGTGTTGAACCTTTAATCTTTGTGAGCACAGTGTCATCCTCTTCTGGATTGTAGAATAGGGCTTCATCGAAACCAAAATTGACAAGGTTGATTTCGTCGTAAATCTGTTGCAACTTGTCGTAGTCGAACTCGCCGAACTCATTGTTATCCTTAATGATTAACTCTTTCTCTTCTTCCTCGTTCAGTTCTATTTCTGTAACGTCGATAATGGGTTCCTCAATCCACTTCTTCCAATATTCGATGACAACATCACGCTGTTTCTCGGTCAAAGTCTGCCACTTCTCGTTCTCTTGAAGAATTATCATCCAGTCCATCGGACTTGAGGTAATAATCTCTTTCAGAATTGTTGTACGCTGGTTGCCGGCCAAAACAACTTTGTCTTTGTTGATGATAATGTCTCTGTAATAAAGCATTTTCGGGAACAGCATTATACTTTGCTGGAGGCGACGCTTCTGTCCTAAAACAATCTTACGAGGATTGATAGGGTTTATGCTTAATTCTCTTACATCTACTTTCATTGCTTCATCAATATATGTGTTAAAAATCCGTCACTTTTGCCGTCGTTCTCGGCCAAATATGCATCAAGTTTCTCGCAGAGCATACAGAACTCCTCATCCGTTAATTGGCACTCGACATATCCGCACTTGAACTTTTCAGGGTAAGTTTTCTTTGTGTCAAGCTGCTGGTCGTTCATCTTGTCATCGTAGTCGTACAAGTTCCACGCAACTCCTCCCAAAAAATCACCGATAGACTCCCTGTCAAAGTGCTTTTTCATAATCTCGATGTCATCTTCGCCATAGTGAAGATTGTCCTTTACCAAAAGTTCCTTTTCTTCTTCTTTGGTGAGGTTATCCACTACGCGGACAGGCACCTGTGGGTTTTCTTTCCATTCTCGCCAGTAGGCCATTATAGCCTGCTTCTCTGCATCTGGTGCCTTGCGGAACTTCTTTTGGTTAAACAAATAGTCCTCAACCTCATTCTCATCCATAGTAAGAATTTTGTTGAGAACAGTCACGCGTTGATTTCCACCGAGAACCAAATTATCCTCATTCACAAGAATAGGACGTGCTTCCAACATCTTTGGAAACACCAGCAGACTCTCGATGAGTTTTCCTTCCATAAACTCACTCATCTGGCGAGGATTGTCAGGATTGATTAAAAGATTTCTTACGTCTACTCTAATATCCATACTGATTTTGTTTTACAATTCTACTGCAAATATAATCAAATATAAGAAAAGGTGCAATTTTTGATTACTTTTATCATAACGTAAGGATAAATAAACTGTTGTGCTCTTGTTTTTTTCAACTCTTCATCTTATCTTTGCAGTAAGATTTACCTCCATCCTTTTCAATTCCCGTTCTGGGAAACGTCTTGGTTAAATGGTATAATCTTATTTGCATTTGGGATAGGTAATCCGTAAGGACTACCTATCTTCTTTTTTTAGTCTATTACACCGAGTTCTATCGCATCAATTCTCTTCCCGATTGTCTTTATTGCCTGTTCCTGCATTGGCGTTGGCTCTAACTTATAATTCGTAACCATACCTTCAAGCCTTTTCTGTATTTCCTTGACATCCATAGGAACAATTGATCCTGTTTGGCCGGGCATCGTTTCTTTTAGCATTCTATCGAGGGAATATCCTACCGACATCATATATTTCAACAATGATATAGGCATATATACTGCTGTGATGAACTCGCTCTGCTCTTTCTCTATTTCCGGGTACCCTCTTCGAATTTCTTGGTTGATACTCCACCACAAACTGGTCATATCAAGGTAGTATTTGTCAAGGAATGATTTTATAAGTTCATCCAGTTGGTTTAGACTATGCTTGCTGACACCGCCCAGCAAATCTTCGTTATAATGTCTTATGTGCTCCTTGATCTCACGGATAGGTTTGCTGTATGGCAGTTTTCTTTTTACGCACTGCGAGATTACTTTGTCAATGTATGTAAAAGCTATCTTTGTGATGATAACAGGAACATACGCAAGTCGTAATGCTTTGTCCTTCGGTAATTTCTTGAGGCAGTTCAAAGTGTCATCGGCTGTCGGCTGTCTTACAAAGTAGTTATCCCACACGCTCTTGCCATTAAGCAACTTTACGGAACTTTCCTTGGCAGTCTTTGTTTCTTCCCCATAAGGGTAGTCCCAAAAAGACAATTTGCCTTTTACATCCATAATTGGCTCGTCGAACATAATGGGGTTGGCCAATACCCAGTTCCATACTCCTTTTTCTGCCCAACGCGAAGAGTGGTCTTTGACACAGTCTACAATCTCAACACTTCCGATGATGGCACCGTTGGGGACGTTACTGAACTCCTGTTCCCAATTAGCCCTGTTCATTAGGGCGAACAACTGGAGGTTATTCAAAGCCATAAGTCCTTCCTTTACAGGAGTTTTTGCGGCGTGGATGAGTACCCGACCACGGAAACTTGTTTTCCAAGTTCTGTTCTCTATATCTTTGATGCCGGCTACTATGAGGCTTGCCCAAGGTTGCTTTATAGTTATTGCTTTCATTTTTCTACTCCTTTAGGTTTGCTGATTTGTTTCCAATGGGTTATTTTGTAGTCCTCATAATAGTCTGCAATCTGGTCGAGATAATCCTCTGACCAACCGAGATTGTTATAGACTGCAGTCAGGTAATCCACATTGGTTTTACCTTCATCTAGGTACTCGACACGCAATAGGCAATGAGAATTCTTTGGAGGCTCTACGTCACTGTTGGCATCGTGCCAATCATTGAACTCGTTCCAGCGTCTTACGATCTCCTCGCATAGAATATTGGAACTTGCTGCATCGCCCAAGTGAATTTCTGCGATAGTGTAGTTCAGGCCGTCCTTTATGCAGAGTTCCGCATCAATTTCTTCGGGACCAAAAACTCGTTTACCACGAGCTTTGATACATAGCAATTGTAGCGTATCTGTATCTAATACGCCCTCTGCATACTTCCATTTCAATTTGATTTCCATATTATTGATTTTTTATTGCTTTGTTATATTTCTCAACCATTCGTTTCTCGGCTGCTTCCACATTGGCTTTCTTTTGCGCCAGTTTCATTTTTGCCTTCTGTAAATCTTCATCGTGCTCTTCGTCAAAGAATAGGTCGCCTTTCTTTGATTCCAGGTAATTCTTGATTGCATTTTCAGCTTTAGTAACTTGAGCTTTTGCGGATATTAGAGTGCTAAAATCCTCGTTATAGCCCATATAGACTCCTTTTCGTTTGTAGTAAGGTGCATAATATCTTCGAATATTATCCTTTGGATATTTACATATTAACTTTGCTAATCGCCATCTTATAACCCACTCCCAACGCTCTGTTAAATGGACTGGAAGATCATAACGATGCAAAAGACCTCTTTCCTTACTTTCAATTGTGATAGCAGCCCACCGCTCAACTTCAAGTTCCTTTTCTGCTTTTGCTTGCCTCTTTAGATATTCGTATATTCCATCGGCTGCCATATCAGTCGCTTTCAGAAATTCGTACGCCCATTATTCTCTCTAAACAATCCAGACCTTTACGAGTAACGCTGTAATAGATATTGTCGGTTATTTGGCTATGTCTTCTGATTGCATAACCAACAGAAACAAGGTGTTCCCAATCTTTGTCTGCACCACCGGCATCATAATAGTTGCGGTATGCCTCATATTGTCCTTTCTTGACTCTTCGTGCGGAAAAACCGATAGCGTGTGTCATCTTTTGCAACTGGTTCTCCGTTAGACTAATTGCTTTGTTCATATTGCTCTATTTTTAGACCGTTGATAATAGCTCTTCGTTCTGTTGTGAGATTCCTGTTAGTATGCTCATCGTAAAATACCCTGATATCACCTCGAACCACAATGTAGTTCAAACGCTTTAGTAGGTATCTGTACTGTATGGCTTTCTTTCCAGGCGATGTCAGCTTTAGTTTTGTTTTCTGTGGAAGCCCCCAGTTTATTCGTATTTTATCCTTACGGATGATCTCTCGTCTTGTGGCACTTACCTTTTCAAGCAACTTTTTGTATTTTGATGGAGAGAGCCTGTCGCGGTTACTCTCACCTTTCTTGAAACCAACTTCGCGCCCTTCGGCTTTCCATTGCTCCCAACGTTGGCGAGAAAACTCTGCATTTTTTTCATAGATATTGTATTGACGGCATATTTCCATAGCTCTCTTACTGTTGCTCTGGCAGGATTTTCGCAGGTATTGCTTGGATTTCTTTAAGCCGTATTTCTTGGCGACTCGATGCAATGTGCTTTCACCAATATTGAATTTATCCATTATTTCGTAATTGGGTATATGCTTAAAGTGCTTTATTATCCATTTGATGGCTTTTTCATCCAGCGACACGCCTTTACGATTACCTATCTTGTAATTATCTTTTTTCCAGCCATTAGGATATGCAAACCTATCTTGTATTGCATCGACGGATATGTCAAACATCTTACTCAGCTCACGATTTGTGGTCGTAGGATAGAGCTGCTTGAGTTTGATAATCTCATCTTCTGAAAGTTCTCGCCAGTTTCTCATCGCTTTTGGGTAATGTATTTATTCAACCCCCTTTTGTACGCGGCTTTATTTACCTTGCCTACCAACTTCAGCAACATTAGCATTTTCAATTTCCTGTGAGGTGCCGGCAATGTGATACCGTCATTCTTGTTGCTGAACGTAATGCTTATTTCTGAAGCATTGGCTTCTCGTTTGAGCCTTGAATAGATTTTACCTAATTTCATAGCATTATGTCTTCTTTCACCTCATCTGGTATGATGTCCTCAACTACGAACTTGTTTACCTCGAATGAACGGACGGTGCAGAGTATGTAAGCCTTTTTGCCTGTGACCTCGGCCAGTCGCTTTGCTTCAATCTCAGCCAACTTGTAATTCGAGTGCTTTACTGCAGGGGTGCTTCCACCCTCTACGAAAATCATATAAAACTTATTTGTCATATCATTAAAAATTAAAAGTTTGTCTTAATTGCGTCCTGAAGCCCCAGTCAAGTTCAAACTTGCAGATGTGGGACATTGAGAATTTCTTGTTTGGGAAACGCTTTACGAAATAGGTACATACTTTCTGTGCCCGGAATTGGTCGGTATGGGCGTATGCAACCTCCTTTATCCCATTGGGGTTATGAATGAAGACCAAGTGCCAAATGTCTTTTTTTGCCATAGCGTCAAGGTGGTTAGAAACATTTTAATAATTCGTGTTGTCTAAATCTGAATCCTGCTACAATTTCCATTACTTCGTTGATATTGAATGATGCAGCAACAGTACAAGGGCATCCGTGATCTCCAACCGGGTCGAGGTAATAGAAATAAGCACCTGAACCATCACTGTAAAACTCGATGGACGAAACGCACCCATTGTCAAGTGCTTTACGCACTTTTTTGATTCTTTCGTTTTGCATAGATTCTTTTAGTTATGAGTGAATTCATGGGGACGAATAATGTGACAGTCTTCGTCCCATATTTCGAATTTTTGCTTGCAGGTAATTATCTTATTACCGTCATTCACTTCCATTTCGAGAAATGGATACCCTTCAATATCGTCAAATGTAAGCTCTGGACCACATTCGTCGAGTTTGCCATACTCACTTGCTTTTTTTTTAAAATCACAGATTAAAGACTGAAGTTCTCTGATAAAGGCATTTGCTGTCATATCGTTGTGTACTGGTTAAATGATTATATTTATCTTATTTGCATATACAAATATACGAAAATATAATCATATACACAAGAAAACATAAAGAAATATAATCAAATATGCAAAAATAATTTTCACAGGACAAATAGAAATTCAGGGCAAGCTAAATGCCTGCCCTGTAAAGACTTATATAATATCCGTAAGGATGTTTAGGAAAAAATCTTTCCTTAAGTTACGATGTCAAATATCGACAAAGTGATTTGCTTGCTTTCATCTTCGCTATTGAAATCTTCAATATACTCCAGTGCCTCTTCAATGCTACCAAACCCGATGCCTGTAATCGTTTGTAGTTCCTCAAGGACTTCATCGGAATTGTTCAGGTAGTGCTGTTCATCGCTACAGCCATCTACACCTATCGTTTCAAGTTTGTAGTGCCCAAAGAATTCACACTCTGTGTCATTGGTCACATAGTAACTGCAACCGCTTTCCTCTGATGCGAAAATAAACTTAAGCGATGGGAACTTCTGGGAGATAAATGCTCTCACCTCATCAAGTTCACTCCAGGCACTCTCTGTACACAGGTATAATTCTTTGCCGTTATCGTTGAGTTCATAACTCGTAATCTCGCCTCGACAACATACGTTGTTATGCGAACCACCCAACTTCTCTACAAGGCATCCTGCATAAAGGTTTCCCCAACCATTCGCGACATAAGGAGCTGGACTTTTCTCCAGTTCGATAATCGTTTCGTGCAGTGCTTTTATCTCCTGTTCATCACCTCGGATGATGTACTCCGTAAAACAAGAATTTGCCATTTCGTTTTATTTATAGTTAGAAAAAAGGAGAGGGGCTAATGCCCCTACTCCCGATGTTATCAGTTCTCATCCTGCTCGTTGCATTCAGCACTCTTCAGGTTTTCGATTTTCGCCTGCAGACTGGACTTGACAGATGCATACTGCTCATCAAGGCTCTTGGAAATATCTCGCTGTTGCTTGGTGTATTTCTCTCCCATCAGCAACCCGAGCAAATGTGCCATATCCTTTGAGTACAACACACTCTTCTCCGAGAGAGCCGACTTGATGAACTCACGTTTGATTTGGTTCATCTTCTTCTCGATTGTGTCAAGGCTCGCTTTGTCTGTGTAGTCACCAAATGTGGTGTCGAGGCCAAGTGATTGCTTGAACTCCTGCGACAAACGCTTCAGTGCTATGTAAAGGAATATCAATGTTTCGTTCTTTGACATAATTCCATTAGCCAAAGAGTAGTCGGACTGCTCAAGGAAAGCCCTGTGACGCTCAATCTCCTCATCCCTGCGTTGCTCATCGCAGCTATACAGTTTGTCTTTCAGGGCGGTAATCTTCTTGTTTACAACCTCCATTGCATTGACTATATTCTCATTGTCGAGGCTATCCTGCGGAATGTTGAACACATATTTTTCCTCGCCACTCAACTGGCCACTGAAGCAAATCTCAAACACTTTGACTACTGTGCCGTCATTGACATTATCATCGAAGACAGACTTCGCGTGTTGGTAGTTTGCCATTCGCTTTTCAAAGCACTCCTTGTCTTGGAAATTCTCGGCATTAGGCTCCACTGGCTTGAATACATAGTTTCGTTTGCCCAGTGCTGTAAGTTCAAGACCGGCTTCCTTTGCGGCATTGATGATGACTGCGTTCTCTTTCTCATCGCCTTGGTAAACCAATTGCACATCCTTATGCTCCTTTGCCTTGCGGAAGACTGCCTCTTGGCATTTCTTCATAAAGCATTCTCGTTTCATACAACGAGGACGATTGGCATCATTGAAACTCTCGGGATTGTTCTTTGTGTTCAAAGGACAGTTTTCGCAGGCCTGTGAGCAGGAGAACGTGTCGTCAGTCAGCGAGAAATTTGCTTTCTCAAGGTAGTTCATCACGTGCTCATCAATCATTTCGTGTAACTGCGGCATATTGGGGAACTTGTAAGTCCAACGTGAGCGACAAGCCTCTGTAAAGCAGGACTCAAAAAGAATTTTCTGCTGGTCTTCGGTTAGTTTGCAGATGTCAAGCAAGTGGGTCAGTACAAGGATGCCGTCACGCATCAGCTGTACGAATTCCGGAATAGTGTTGTGAAGTTGTATTCGGCCAAGTACGAAACTTGTACTCTTGCCAAGCATCTTTGCCATCTGGGCAACAGTCATAGTGTTGTCCTTGTGTAGTCGGTGGAAAGCTGCTGCTTCCTCCATCGGGTCGATGTCCTTACGCTGGAGGTTTTCAATTATCATACAAGCGAAAGCCTGCTTGTCATCCAGTTCTTTGACTATTGCCTGGATGTCCTTTGCGCCGATTAACTGTGATGCACGGAAACGACGCTCTCCGCAGACAATCTCAAACTTTGCAGAAGCTCCTTTCGGGGCTTTACGCAGGGTGATGGGTTGCACAAGACCGTTTTCCTTGATGTTCTGTGCCAACTCTTCCAACTCCTCTTGGTTGAAAGTCTTTCTGGGGTTAAGTTCACTGGGGGCAATGTCTGCCAATGGAATATTTCTTACTTGCATTTTGATATAGATTTAGATATTAAACTTATGATTACTGGAGCCACGCCATTTCGGTCTTTACAGGTTTGGGCTTCCAACTCTCAAACACGAAGTTGTTGATGAAACTCTCAAAACTGAATGTCATCGGACATCCCTCGTCCTCACGTTTTGCATCAATCTTTGCTGGTTCAAAGAGACACGGCATAATGATTGATGTAAGGCTGTCGCTTTTCAGCACCCTTGCCTTGTCTGGTTCGGACTCAAACAAGCAGCATTTCTTTAATTCGCCTGCTGCATTGAATACGGATAACAACTTGCTAAGCAGTTTAATTTTGAAACCGCTGTTGTCGATAACTACAACATCTTCATCATTGTTGCCCTCTTGGCGAAGATGCCAGTCGCAGGCTTTTGATAACTGTGTGAAATCGACCTGAACATCGTGCTTCTTTACGTTCTGTGGAATTACTGCGTGAACGTTTGGATAACGCCCATCGATGATTGTTCCGAACTGGTCTACTGTCTTGCCGGCCAGTTCCTTGCTACCCTTGTTGTAGATAACAAGGATGTGGCCGTCTGAAGCATAAGACTCTTCTTTCTCAAAATGCACTCCTGACATTACAGGGCGCAACCCACTTCGCTCAACGATATTGGCGAAAAGTGATTTAATGACTTTTTTGTCCATCCTTAAAAATTTATGGTTAAAAACTTATGTTGATATAAACCGATTTAGCATCGCGTTCTTCGCGTTCCTGACGCTCGCATTCTTTGTAAAAATCAATATTGTCGATGTAATGAATTACGCTCTTCAACTGCCAGTAGAGGCTGTTCACAACATCTTTTGCTTCCATCAGCATTACATACACATTGAACTCATCACTCTTGGCGAATTCCTCTTCGCAGTGTATAAGGTTCTGCTGTGCTTCAGCGAGCTTGCACTCAAGTTGCTTTCTCTGTGCCTTAAGTCTTGATACAGTCATCATAATGTCTTACTGGTTAAATGATTATCATCTTATTTGCATATACAAATATAGTGAAATATAATCATATATGCAAATAATACAAGGAAAAAATAATCATTTGTGCAAACTTTTTTTTCTGGGTATAGACAAAAAAAGCCGAGCAATATGCCCGGCTTAATACCATCACGGTATAATCTCTATTTGCATTTAGGATAGGTGTTCTTTTATATCATCTGAATGTTCCAAGACTGATACAAAAGTGCTGAGGATATTTATGCGATGAAAAACGTCCTTGATGTTCTCGCAATCTGGATTGGTGGACTTGGCAACGTAATCATCCATCAACTCGCCAAGTAAAGAAATAAAGTATTCTTTGGGAACGCAGGTAGTGAAGTATTCGTCAATGGTTGGATAGGGTGTGCCGTAGGAACTCGGACAGACTTTTTCGCAGAATTCAAGAAAGCGGCTTACCTGCTTGCCGATAATCATAGGCTCATCCTCATCAATGATTTGTTCGTACAGACCGTCATCAATGTCGTGGATTTTATCCATAACGAATTCTTCAAATGTCTCATCGAAACGAACACTGGAGTTTTGATACTCTTTTAGCAAAGACTGTGCTAAAGTTACTGAAAAGGGTTTCATAAAAATTGTTATTTAGGAAAAAATAAAAAACCGGACTTAGGTGTCCTGCGCTAACAATTACGAGGCGCTGGGGCGTTTCCGTTGCCCACACCATATCCGGCTGAATTTGTCTCTTGGTTATCATATGTAGTAATTGTTATTTAGGTACTACAAAGATACTCAAAAGTAATCATATACGCAACAAATAGACTGGCTTTTTAACAACAAAATGCATCTTTTTTTCTGCACTCAGGTAGTGTAAAGGGTAGTGTAAAAGTAGTGTAAAAGGTAGTGTAATCGCCTTTGTAATTTACTATACATCAAAACGTTATCAGTGTAAAAGGTAGTGTAAAAAGAGTGTAAAAGGTAGTGTAAAAACAAAAATTTCGAGTAAAATTTCGAGTAATCTCGGGTAATCTATTACCAAAGACCATCAAACAACGACATCTGCTCATACTCGCTCTTCGCTTTGCTTGCCTTGGAGGATTTTTTCACTACGGCAACCGGCTCTGCCACCTTTGGTTTTGACTGTTTTGCCTCTTGCTTGTCTTCTTTGTTAATTAACGCCGAGATAGCACTCAAATATCCCTCTGACTCGCATCTATCAATGTAGCGGACACTCGGTGTTCCATACTTCAGCATTTCGTTTGTCTTCCAAGCACCGTGAAAATTAGCAGGGTTCAACGCGTCACCCCAAATAACCTCACCTACCATACCGTGTATTATGAAATTGCAGACCGTCATTAGGCAACAAGTTTTGTCGATGTCCTGCCCTACATAGTAATTTCCGGGCGATATTGCATTGGCTGCAAGCAGGCATCTACCACTACCGCAAGCACAGTCATTTATTTTCCCGGTATGCTCACCCTCGTTGATGGTTATTTTTGCCATAAAGTCGCAGATCGTATGTGGTGTGAAGAATTGGCCATTACCTTGCTGTCTCATCTTGCTTGAAATGAGTTCCATATAAATATCCCCAAAAGCATCGTACCAGTCACGATGTCGAAGCGCTTTCTCCATTATCCTGACCCATTCGGCAAACATCCTTCCAAAGGATTGTGTCTGCACTGGAGTATAGTTCCACCCTTCGACCTTTTTGAAAGTGCAATCAAAGCCGTAGATAATATATAGCAGGAAGTCATCAAAGACATCTGTAATGTTCTTGCCATTCTGGTAACTGAATGTAGTCAGTTCCTTTATCAATGGTTGAAGTTCTTTGTTGGCGTCGTATGACATAGGTTATAACTTGATGGGGTTTACTGACAATGTATTCAAATTGATATATGCTCCCTGAGTATTTATACTGCCATCAGTGAACATCTTCCATAAGAGGGCACAGCCAATCTGACACAATGCAGGGTTGATGAATAGGTCTTGCTTTTGTAGAGCTTCTGCAAGCGAACAGCTCGGACCGCTGTCTTCTTCGTTCACTTCGGAAAGGTTGTATATCTCATCGATACATTTAAGGTTTTCTATCTTGTTGTCTTCCTCGTTTGGTTGTTTGATTTTATTGATTGTACCAAGGATAACTTGCCCTCTGTCCGTCTGGTTGCCGAAATCAAGCCAGTAATATGGTTTCATTCGGTCATTGTTACCTTGTCTGTGACTACGCAAGTAATCAGCTATTGCCAAACGAGATTTTACATTGTCTACACAACTGATTGTAATGTTGGTAGGAGTGCAGTCTGTTGATTCTGGGAATAGGACATTCCTGCTTTCCCAATCAGTGCCCATAAACGCGTTTGCTCTACTGACAAGCACGTTTGCTTTGTTGAGACCAATGTCGCTTTGGCAGAATAACTGACGGCCAATGTTAGCTTCAGTAACAATATCGTTGTCGTATACAGTAACAAACAGCCCGGGGTGGCCTAATTTATACAACGCATAGTCTATCTTTGACAATGCTTGTAGAACCTGACTGCCAGTGCCACCTGCACCTATGAGGTTGATTGTTATTCGGTGGGTCGGGTTAAGAAGATATGGGGCTACATAATGAGTGTTCATACCAAAATGCTTTTGAGGTTGGTGTTTGCTGGGATAAGATTGTCGATGGGGAAAGGATCGCCTGTCGCGATGCAATGCTTGATTATTGAGGATAGATTTCCTTTGACTGGGTTTGCTCCGTAGATGTGTGAGAACTCGGATAGCCAAAACTTGTCTTCCCAATGCTTCATAACGCTTTCAAACGTCTGCTCAGGGCTTTTCTTTATTTTTGCTGTTCCAAGGCATACAGAGCCATTGTTTACGTTCATAAAAGGTGCGTGGTAAAGTTTGTTCTTTGGCTTCGTTCCCTTGAATGCGTACAAAGACAAACTTTTGTCTCTAACGATGTAGAGAAGTCCTGGTATCTTAATTTCGCCATCTGGCAAGCCAAGCCCTTTTGAGAAATAGTGTCTTCGGATTTCGGGTTCACGGTACCAGATAAGAGTGAACTTGCCAAAGCGTGAGTCATACCAAAGTACGTTACTCGGTATTCTTCCGTAAATATTCTCATCATCGACCTCGCATTTAAATTTAGCAATGCTCTTGAGTAGTTTGGAAACACAATCGATAGTAAGTGGCTTACTGTTCTGCATTTCGCCATTCTTGATATCCCTGCTTTCCATATAGAACGAACCATCCACGTTTGAGCGGTATGCTATAAGTGCAACAAACGGCTGGAACTTCTCTTTGAGTTTTTTTGTAATAGTGCTCATTTTAGTTGTTGATTGCTCGGTAAAACTTAATATACCATTCGGCCCATCTACTTGGGTAGTCGCTTGGCTTAAATGCCTCCTTGTCATCGGGTGACAGGGTAATGCAATCAGTCATATCGGCACAATATAAGTTTTGGGCTTCTTGATTTAGATTATAGATGGCCATATCTGTGACTTCATCGTGTTCCTCATCATCATAGCATAGGCAGAACAGGCGGCTGGCGTCAAGGATTTCATCGTAGTTTTCAAATTCATCATTTTCTTCAGGAAAATAGTTCGGGAGAAAATTGTCTTTCATCAGTTTGAAACCCTCCTCCATTAGCGTTACGATTTGGAACTCAAAGCTGTCCTTGGGCTTTACAGAACTGAAAAGTTCTTCCAGTTTCTTTTCAATGCCATCAAATTTAATAGACTCAATTCTATCGAACAAAGATTTTATTTTTCCCTCATTGTAGTCTTCTACAAGACTGAAAACTGAGTCATCGTACTCTGTGATAAAGTCGGACTCTCTCCAGTTGTCCGTATCTCCTAAACCAATGGAATAACAAAAGTCAAAATGTTTGTAAGGCGTACTGAAACCGCACATTATTTCCGTAAACTTGATGAAATTCAGTCCTAATGTCTGCATTTCTCCCTCCAGTCTGTTAATGAAACTTACAGGGAGGAAAAACAACTCATAAGAGGGGAAATCGCAATTGGCAGACTCCATAAATACAAAACTATGCCTTTTTAAGTTGAATTCAGCTCGTATCTTGTGGTCTTTCGGGCAGGCCTGCTCGACAATATCCAACAAGTTGCTGAAGTCCGCGTAAAAATTGCCAGTTCTGCTATAAACGAAATCCTTGTTGTGGTTTTCGCAGTATTTCTTCACCGTGTCTTCCAAATAGACGATATTCTCGTCCTGATTACACTCATACTCCGATGCGTTTAACGAGTGTATGTCAGTTCCGCGAATATCGTCTATTTTTTGGGTCAGAAAAAGATTTGTTTGGCTGACGGCTTCAACAAACGCTGTTTTCGCTCTGTCAGTGACAGTTCTCCGCGTTCTTGAACTGAAATTCGTAGGATATTTCCTATTTCTTGATGAAACTGCCATAATTCTCTCTCTTTTTCTTGTTTGCTTTTACGCTTTTTGCTCATCCTTTTGTTCCAACGGTGGTTTTGAACTCGTAAACAGCCTTTGTGCCCTGCACCTGCGGGCCATGTACGTTACTTGTGGTCAGTTCGGGAAACTGGTTGCTATAGAAAGCCATCACTTCATCTGGTGTAAGTGATGTGTCAGGGTCGGATAATGTTCTTTCTTTATACTTGAATACTCGCTGGAGTTTCTTTAGATCGTATGCCATAGTTGATTGATTTAAGGTTAATCTTCGGTGTCTTCGGTGTCGTCATCCTCGGTGTCCTGTGCAGTGGGCTTTGCTGGGGTAGTTCCCTTGAGCTTTACGTTCTTGCCGTCGGACTTGTCGTCTGCACCGCCAAACATACTGCCGATACCAGAGTCGCTATCGACCTTTGCTTTGAGTGTGTCGAGTGATTTGCTCTCACTGTCGTTACCAACAAACTCGCGAGCTTTCTCAATGCAGACAAGTGCATCACGGAACTTGCTTTCTGCAAGGTTGGTCTTTGCCAACTCAACATAGCCGAGATACTGCTTCTTTTTCTCGACCTCCTCGGACTTTTTCTTTGCTTCCATCTTGGATTTCTGCTTTGCGGCTTCCTCGCCCTCTTCAAAGGATTGCATATCCACAAGAAGACCTGTCACACGCTTCACAGGTTCAAAAATCGCATCTACAAAACCCTCGTCCAGTTCAGTTCCAGTTCCTGAAATATTTAGCGGTACAATTTGGCTTGTAGCTGCTGTGTCCTTTACGAGGCTGTTGCCGGGCAGTACACTTACGATAAGACGTTCCCCCTTTTTCGCAACGTTGATTGATAACGTGCAGTTGTCATCCAACAACTCTGAAATTCTTTTGAATAGTTCCATAATGTTTTTGATTTATTCGTTAAACTTGTCGATTAGTTCTTTTGCTTCTGCAAGACCAGAGTCGTATACAGTTCCGTCAAATGCGACAACTAATTCAGACTCATACGTTTTAACAGGTAGTTGTACCAATTGGCTGTTGGAGCCAATTGTAAAGCCTGCGAATACTTTGGGCTTTGTTACTATACCCTCACAAATCACAGTGTGAGTAAGTTTGCCATTATCCCAGGCTGAAACGATTGATAACTTAGATTTCATTGTAGTAATTTTTAAGATTTATAAAACCATTCTATAAAATTCTTCCCAAGAACTGAATGCAGGGTCCAAACCTGCGGTGCGGTGGTCGTAAGGCAAATCATCGTAAGCATTCTCAATGTCTTGCTTTAATTGCTTTATCTCCTCTTCCAATGCTTCCATAGGGCATTCAGGTTTGTTGTCTGGGTTCCATTTTTTCTCCCATTCGTCCTCCTCAAGTTTGAAGACGTCCTCATCCATTTCCTTGTATTTGGATTCCAACTCCTCCAGTCGGGTTTCCATTTCGTTTATCTCGTCCATAGTTCAAATAAGATTGATGATTATGAATGAACGAAACCCTTTTTTCTCCACATCGAAGTAGCACATCAAATCTTCGCGTGTTTTGTTGCCACTATTGCCTTTTATGTACTCGGCAATGTTCTTGAGAGTGCCGCTTGCCTTGCGGATTTCCCCATTGAGTTTCTTGTACTGGAACTCAACAACCTCCATTGCCATTCTCGCTTTGAGTTTCAGTGCTTTCCATGCATATTTCAAAGCCTCTGCAAAACTACTGGTTTCAGCTCTCTTGTAAATTGCGTGTGCTGTTCTGAACAGCGAAGATTTGTCTATTCTCATAATGTCTTACTGGTTAAATGATTATTATCTTATTTGCATATACAAATATAGTGAAATATAATCATATATGCAAGTAATAGCAAGAAAAATAATCATTTGTGCAAACTTTTTTTTCTCGGCTTCTGCTTTTATAGCTTGCCACTCTTCCCAGCTGATAGAATTCTTAGCCCATTCTTCGCGTTTTCTTGCCAGTTCCTCCTTTTCCCTCGCTGTCTCATATCTTGATATATCTTTTTCTCTGTCTTTACAAAACAGCCCTAAGCCGTAGAGGATTTTCATCGGGTCTACTGAACCATAGAACTCGCCATACATTCCAGATCGCAATCTTCCACAAAAAACGATTACTTCAAGCAAATTCAGGTGTGGGTATTCAGCGACTATCTGTAAAGACAAGTCCTCCAACTGACCGTCTGAAATCTTTTGCTTTGAACCTGCAAAGTCGTTTATCTTGATGAATTGCGCCTTTAGAAAAGCAACGGCAACCATATCGCCATAAGCACGAGCCATTTCTCCAAGGGTAGGTGCTTCTTCATAATAGGTCGCAATGTGGATAGACTTGCATTTGGACGGCAATGTTGATTGTAACCCCGGGTTGAAAAGAGAACAAAGCTGGAGTGGAGAGAATGAGTCACGTAATCTCGTCACTCTCTTCTCGTTGCTTGAGCCATTGTTGCTCGGCTCTTGCGAGATCAGACAAGACAGACTCTTTTTGACGAGTGCTGCAAATGATGTTTGCGTAGTTGTTGTCAAATCCTTGTTGCTCATTTGGCTTCCTATTTTTGATTTCTGAAATTATGTCGTTGTATTGTGAATTTATTTTTGGTACAGAAAAATTGTTGTGTATCCAGTTCTTGTTTATTGACTCAAGGAAAGTCTTGAATGCCTCAAGAATGGAATCATCATCCACCGGCAAGGGGACCTTTCTGTTTTTTCGGCTGAAAGTGATTTTTCGCAACAGGTCGCCCATATTTTTTGCATCTTTCGCTTCCCAGTAGTAAGACTGCCCATAAGTTTTTTCGTAGTATTCTTCGAATATCTCCCTTGCCCTTGTTATCAAAGTTTTTTCCTCGCGCGTACGCGCAGAAGGGGAAGTTTATTCTGAACTTTGTGAAGAATTAACAAAGAAGTTCTCTTTTTTTTTAATTATTCATTTTTTTGCTTCTTTTTTTTCTTTTTCTTTTTTATTCTCTTGCTCTTCCGAGGGGGGTAGTGTAACTTCTGTTTTTTTGTCTTTACAAATACCTGTATCACAATTAGTTACAGACTCGTTGGTAGTGTAACCGTCTTGGGGGGTAGTGTAAAAGTAGTGTAAAGGTGCTATGTAACTATCATAGTTACAAATAGTTATCCGTGTAAAAGTAGTGTAAAAGCAATGTGAGGTCATTTGGGTCCTTGTAAGCTGGTTTATAAAGTTTCTCGCATTGTCTTTTGATGTTTTGAACTCCTTGGCTAACGCGGAAAGCGATGTTATAATTTCACCCCTTGCACATTCCACTAATTCGCCATTCCAAAGGGTGACTGTGCCGGCTTCTACGCAGGCCAGCATAAGTAATTTCAGCCACCATTGGAATTTGGTCGGGTCTTCCCATAGCCAACTATCGCAAAGCTCAGGTGTGATAATGATACGGCTCATAAACTTAACTCAAATAGCGTTTGATAGCAAACATAAACTCCTCCAGTGAATGGCATATAACGTACTTGTTGCCATATTTTTCCGCATTCTTCTGCCACGCTCTTTGCTCTGCAGATTGTCTTCCTCCTGGTCGTTTCATCTCAATATAGAGTGCTCCATACCCGTGGCGAGGTATTGCCAAACACAAGTCGGCAACTCCTCTGCGGACTCCCTCACGCTTCATACGGCTACCCATCTTCCCGAGGCGTATTCCTTCATTCGGTATATGGAACAGCAAACCTGCCTCCCATATTTCGCGGTATTGCATCTGGAACCACCTCAAGCATTGTTGCTGTATGTCGCTCTCATAGGCTTCTACTTTGGGGGCTTTCTTTTTAGGGGGAGTCTTCTCTCCCTTGACAATCGCATTAAATAGCTGCTGGTTATATGTTTCTCGTTTCATTTTAGAAATAGATGTTTGTTAGTTGCTTGTCTGTCCCATTGCACAGACCGCGTATCATATATTCGCCTTGTTTTGGTTCGGTGAGGTATAAGTCCTCAACTTTTCCAAAACGTTTTACATTTCCACACAAATCGACCACCCAAGCATCTTTGCCCGGATATGGTCGTATCACACGACCTACAATCTGGTAGTACATAGCCAAAGACATTGTCGGTCGTGCTATTATCACAGTGTCAAGTTCGGGGTAGTCAAAGCCTGTTGTCAAAACTCCTACGTTGGCAACAACCTTGATTTTCCCCTCCTTAAACTCTTTAAGTATTTTCTCGCGTTCTTTTTTCTTGGTGCTTCCGCTGATCATTACGCACCCTTCTATACTCTTGCAAAGCTCTTCGCTTTCCTTTAGGAACTTTGTAAACACCAAAACACCGCGTCTTTGCTTTCCATCTTTCGGGTTGAGGACACGGTTTACAATGCTTACAAGATAGGAGTAAAAATTCTTAACATAGAAAAGGTTTTGCAAGTTTGTATCATCGTAATCCATACCTGTTGAATTACGCTTTAGTCCCTGCTGGTCTATAAGTGTAAGGTCGAAATACCTCAAATGAGCCAAGTATCCTCGCTTCAGTAGGGTTTGTATGCTTACTTGGTATAAAACGTCGTGAAAGACTCTTGGACGCGTTCTGGTGAGGAATTTTAGAATGCATACATTCTGTGGTTCGCTTTCCGGATTGTAGTGGCCATCATCATCCACCGTGATTTGTTGGGATGTCAGTCTGTATGGTGTTGCTGTCAATCCTAAAATTCTTCGTGATGTTGCATCAAACAAGTCTTTGTATTGCCCACCTGTGCTATTGACTTGATGGCATTCATCCACAATTATGTAGCGAAATATATTGAATTCGCTCATCTTTGACATTACGCTACCGATTGTGGCGAATGTTATGGTTGAAATTTGTTTTTTTCGCAAAGAGGCGGAATATATGGAGCAATCCGTGATACCATAACTGAGGAGCTTCGAGTAGTTCTGCTCGAGAATTTCCTTTGATGGTTGCAGCACAAGTACATTCTCTTTCAGTTTACTGGCGATGTCCGCAATAATTAGACTCTTTCCACTACCTGTTGGAAGCACAAGAATGCCATTACGCTTGGTATACCTCCGTTGAAAGAATGACACACCAGCGTTACTCGCATCGCGTTGATAGTCCCTCAATTCAAATTTTGCCATATATTCCGCCATAAAGTTACTTGACGTTGTTGTCTGTGAGGGCGCCGTCAATGATTACCAATTCAGGAGCGAACTGTTTGAAACGCTCAATCTCTCTGTCGAGGATGGTGTCGCGGAACTTCTCTACCGCATCGTTGGCCGACGGTGACACCAGTACAATGAAGCAGTCTGCTCCATCAACGTAGTGGTCTATCTCTACAGTGAATTGCCCCTTGCTGTCGCCTTTGAACAATGGTATATTGATGGTGAACTCTGTAGGCAACGATGATGTTACCTGCTGGTCGTAAACGATGCTACGCGAGCCGTTAGACTCGTTGCTCTTCTCCAACTTCACCTTTACATCTGCATTGAACTTGCGCAACTTGGTTACAAGTTCAGCAGCTACGCTTGTATCGGCAAAAGCCGAACGGTTAAGGCGTATGAACTGTCCGAGTTTTTCAGGCAACCAACCCTTTTCCTGGTTGATGCGGAAATTTTCAAAAATCTCGCTAAACTCGACTGAACCTTTTATGACGCGCTTGTTGTAATAGTCTGTTTCGTTTACAACGAGTGCAATCTGCATATTCTCCCGGTCCACGACCAAATACGCCTCGGATAATTCCACATTCTTTATGCGTTTTTCAAGCCAGTTGGCCGGAGTTGTGATTATGCCATCGAGGTTACAACTTAAAGGCTCCTTAGTCGGTAGTTCCTCAATTGCTTTTGGTGCAGCACCTTCACGCAGAATAACTTCGATGGGGTCTGTGAGCTTTTCAGGATTACTCACGTTAATAATGATTTTTTGTTTGTTTTCTTCCATTTCTTTACTTGATTTGAATAGTATTACATTGCTTCACGCTCTCTGTTGATTTGGAAAATGTTGCGTTGCATTTCACTGGGAAGTGCTTTTCGCCTTTCTATTAGGTGGCCGGCAGAGTCATAGAACCCAACTTCGCGTTTTTCAACATCGACCATCTTGTAAAGGAAACCACGCACCTGTTCGCCACGCGATTTGATGCACTCCAGTGTCTCTTTTTGCAGTTTTCGTAGTGGCTTCAGTTTCTCATCGTAAGCCAGTTTGGCCTCCTTAAGCTCATCTTCGAGTTGAGCAATGTGGATACCACGGTCTGCAAAGTCTTTTCGTGCCTGATCCAGTTCTTCCTGTGAAAAGCGACGCAGATAGGAGGTCTCTATCTTCTCATCGCAGTTTGCGTCAAGCATATCCTCTCTCTTTGCTTCAGGAATTTCTTGAAATAAAATGTCTTCCATTGTTTATAATTTACGGTTACTATCTGTATTGGTACTCACGGACAAATTCATTGAATCTTTCAGGTGCATCCTTGTCTTCAGGCAATGGCAGATTGTATCCCCATTCAACGGCAACTTCGGCCTGTATCTGGTTCATAAAATGTGCCATCTGTACACTTGACAAATCCTTGGTGCTGATAAAATCATCATCAAGAAACAACTTGCAGAAATAGTCGTGCCAATATGTGCGTGACGTTCCTGTTTCGCGTTCAAGAAAAGTGAACCACATCCACATAAGTTTGCGTTGCGGCACGGAACATAACTGCTTCTGCTCCTCGATGACAATTCTGTATTTACCAGAGGGAAGTTCGTTTATCATTGTTACGATTGAGCGATTTATGCGAACTCCCTCCGTCTCATTCTTTATCAGTATCGCTTGTGTGTTCATCTGGTAGATTGAATAGTTTCCTGTCTGTTATCAAATGTCTGTAACTCTCAAGGAACTCAATAAGTCTTTCGCAGTGGTCGATGAGGTCGGGAATATATTTGCCGGGCTCATAGCTATAGCTTTCGGTAAATGTTTCATTGAAATCGGTTACATTGTATTCAAATAGCCAGTTCTCACACCCTTGTTGGGAAAGGCAATAGGGGTATACCTTGTGTTGCCAATGATGGAGGAATTTCGATGACTGATAATGCTTTGTTGTTTTTATGTCGTGAATTGTGAACGGCAATAATTCGTCGATGTAGCCATACAATTCAACAGTGCCATACTTGGTTTCAATAGTTCCTGAAACAAAGACCTGCGATATGCCTCCTTGGTAATATTCAGCAAATTCACGACACAATTTGAGCGGAAACACGAATTGTTGATTTTTGTAGATGGCAAACACGTTGCCAAGAGTCTCATCTATCGTGAATTCGCATTTCTCGCTCTTGGTATTGGAGATTAAACAGTCCACAACTTCGTTGAACGCAGTCCCCCTATCTGCGGCCTCGCTTGAAAAAGGTACGCGATTGAGCTTGTCGATGAATTCCTTGAAAACTTTCTCTTCGTACTCATCGCAAGACAATGAGGGATTGTCGGAGCTGTAGAATGTTGAGTAATTCTTCTCCGAGTCCAAATAATTCTGGAAAGCGTCCAACAAAGTGGCGTAGAACCTGTATTTAATCGGCTTTTGCGACATATTTCTTGTCTTTTTGTACGAAAGTCAATCCCAACTGATGAGTGCATTTCTCGTGCATCTTTTTTACTGCTATCACTCTCGAATTGCCGATGTGCTTGTACTTGTCAATGTCGGCAATGAACTTGTTTGCCAAATCAGCGTTATTTACCTTGCTAATTGCATCCTCAATCTCTTTCATCAAGGCTTTGTATGCCTCACCCTCAACGGAACGCTCAATGAGTCTTTCGCGGTAGTATTTGAACACCTGTGTCTCAAGGAAGTCATTTTCTGCGATACAGTTTCCTGCCTGATCTACAATGATAGGGATTTCCATTACTGGTGGTAAATTACAAGTGTTCTTACCCTCATTTCTTGATGTAGGCTCAAATGTGATGGTTCTCTTGTTGCCATACGCCTCAAGATAGCCTACCAAGTCCAACTCGGTCACAAGTGCATCGTAGTTGCTTCCGCCAAATTGTGGAATGTAGCGTGTTTCCTCGCCGTCCATTGTAGTCTGTCTGTGTGCTACAAATACAACGTCCTTCTTCTTGTCTTCAATCATACGAAGTAAGTTTGTAAATTCAGCCTTACGCTGGCCGTAGCCACTTTGTGTGAGCATACCGTTGGTTCGTCCCATTTTAGGATTCTGGCGAATGATATATGATGTCATAGCATCAAGCATCTTGCCACCGGTGTCGATGACCAATGTGTCATAGGGTGTGAGGTCTTCTTGGCTGAGCAAAACGAGGATGTCCTCGTACTTCTCAATCTGAACAGTGTCCTTGATGTGCGCGTAGTTCACGCGATTTACACCATTGTCGAAATCCACCAAAAGAGGATTTGGAGCACTCAATGCCAGTGTTGTTTTTCCCATTCCGGCTTGGCCGAAGATTAGCATCTTGATTTTTGTCTGAACGTTCAGTTCATTAGGCTTCTTGATAAGTCCCATAGTGATTAAATTAAATGGTTGATGAATAAATTGAAAATATAATAAAATAAACTATATAACCTTGCATAAATGATTATATCTTGTATGCTGGAGAGTTTCGCGTTTTGCAGGCTTGACATTGCGGATAACGTCGGCTGCATTGAATTGCCACATACTATTTCGGCTTCCTTCAGGTTTTTCGTACCTGATTTTTCCATCAAGCAATAGGCGTTCCAGTCGTTTTTCCCCACCGACAATCTTAACTGCTTTTCGGTAGGAGAAAACAACGCTTTCAAGCCTCTGCTCAAGCGAAGCGAATTTGTATGCCAACAATTCGTCAGAGCTCATTTTCTCTCTTGCTTCTAATTCTGGTTCTAAATCTCGTTTCTATTTTTGCTCGACGTGACAACCTGCAGAATTCATCATCGTCATTGTAGATGTCATTGTCAAGTGATATGTAAATGTTGAATATCATTATCAAGCACATAATGGCACTCAAGCCTCTCTTTCGTAACTCGGATAAGTCCCAGGGGTGCTTCAGGTATTTGGCTACCATATATAAGACTAATTCGTGCGTTGTTGATATTCCTAACTTGGTATATATGTGCTTTTTATGTGTGCGTACAGTCCATACAGGCTTGTCTACAATCTCGGATACTTCCTTGTCGGTATATCCGTGGCAGTATGTTTCGGCAATCTGTTCTTCAACTTTACTTAATTCCATTGCGTTAGGTTATTAGCGAACCCTCTCGACAATGACGGTGTATTCGTTGAGGTTTTCTCTAACACGGCAATCCCAACGAATTCTTGCCAATTCTTTCTTAAGGCGATGACAAGTAACTTTGACTGATGTCAGCTGTTCTATCGGGAACACTGCAACCTGTCCGACGCCTAAAGATTTGAGTTCTGATGTTACTGGTTTTCTTGCTATCTCTGTCATATCACTCTGTTATTTAGTATGATTTTACATATCGTATAAACCCCGATATGCCTTGGTGATAAATAATGAAATTTCCATTGTTTTGCATTATTTGTTACTTTTAGGTATGTCTCTTATTTTGCATTTGGGCGAAATAATACTATCTTTGCTACTGTTATTATTATTATTTCGTATGCAAATATAATCATTTCCGCAATATAATACAAGGAAATATAATCATTTTTGCAACAAAATAATAAATTTAACATTTATAATCATCTGTGCAATGTAGCAATGATGATATGTTGTATAACTTAAGCGGAAACGGAAATGAAACCAAGTGAAAAAGCGGAAAACAATGTCGATGCAAGAATGATTATCGACGAGGTATTGAAGGCGGTGGGTATGAATGCCCCGACCTTTGCAGGTAAAATCGGTATCAACTACCAGCGAATCTTTGACCTTCAGCGTGGTAGGACAAAGAAGTTTAATCCAGGAGTGGCAAATCTTATTTGTGATGCCTTTCCTCAAATAAGCAAGACTTTTTTGTTTACTGGTGAAGGTCCAGTTGTAATACCTGTTGAAGAAACCACAGCCAAGCCTGTTGATGAGCATACAGATGTCATTGCAATGCTTCATAAGGTCATCAGTCTGTTTGAACAGGTTACAGAAAAGGAGAATGCTCTTCAGGAAAAGATAACCCAGCTCCAGCATCGCGAGCAGGAGTTGATGAAAAAAGAGGTAGAACTCATTAAACGTGAGTCAGAAATCGAGGCCAAGGAGTTGGCTTTGGGGATAAAAAAAGACTGACGGAACGCTTATTTAATATGTACGCGCGTAAACTTATTTAATGGGTATGAAAGAGCATATCGTAGAATGTAGCCGAAAAAGAAATTCAGAAGCGTGGTGCCACCTGTCTGCCGACTGCGTTGGCTGGGGGTGCAGACTTTTATTGTGTGTGCCTGATAAATTTCCGGCTGATGAAAAAGAGCGTGCGTCATTGTTTAGTAAGGTTTATGCTCAAGCAGAAAGGAATGGTATTTTGGATTGCCCTTACTTCGATGAACTTGCCATTGATAGAGCAGTTGAAGATGTACCGACCTTGACTGAAATTTGCCGTAAGAATGGCTCAATCCAAACCGTTTTATTGTCGGAAGAAAATCAAGATAACGCGGATTGATTTGTTTATCAATTAGATACAGCAATTTGTGGGCGGTATGATGTAATAAGTGACATTGTATATAAAAGTATAGAGGGGCATTGACAATGCCCCTCTATACTTTTATATACAATGTGTAACCGTTCACGGTCTGGTGTTTTTGTACATAATGTCGGGGCTATAAAAAAGAGAGAAACGGGCAGAGATTACCGTTTCCCCCGGGGTAGGGCGGTGAATTAACAGCTCACCCCACCTTTGTGTATATCCGTGATAGTTACTTGTTGTCGATGTTGATTTCCTTGCTGTAATACTGAAAGAAATCGTGGTTTAGTATAACAGATATTTTTTCAAGCAAGGCTGTGTCTATGCTTTCGCGTTTGAAGATGCTGTATATGTTCGTTCTGTCGCAACATAGTTGTTTCGCGAACCAAGCCACAGAGCCCTCTTGGGCGTCAAATTGTTTTTTTATGATACTGCCAATATGAACCATCTTGCGTCTAATTATGTTTTAAAACCTCTTAACAATTGCACAAAAATATATTGTGGTGTTTTTATTTCAAACATTTTTAAGTGATTATATTTCTACAACTTGTTGAGATTAAAATAAATCCCCCCGTTAACATATATTAACAAATGAAAGCTGTTTTGCGTGTTTTCAGGTCGTATGGTTGCCGAAACAAGATATGGTTACTGTATGTTCTATAACAATTTGACGTCTGTTTTTGTTTTGTCTTTGTGAAAAAAAATATTCGGCCAGGAGCGGGCACGCCTTGCCGAATAGATGTGTGTTGAAGATAAACGGTTGTTTAACAGCTCATTGCGCCACAGCAATTTATTACTTGTCCGCTAACATAGGCCGACATATCGCTGGCAAGGAACAGTGCAACGCCGGCAACGTCATCGGGTGTTCCGGCGCGTCGCAGCGGAATGGTCTTTGCCCACTCGTTGCGCATCTCCTCGGGGATTGCAGCGGTCATATCTGTTACAATAAATCCCGGTGCAATGCAGTTTGCTCTGATGCCGCGGGGGCCCATCTCCTTGGCTATGGATTTTGAGAAACCTATGAGCCCGGCCTTTGAGGCCGAATAGTTGCACTGTCCGGCATTGCCGTTCTCTCCTACTACCGACGACATATTTATAATGCTGCCGCCACGTTGCTTTGCCATCACCGGAACTGCGGCACGGGTGAAATTGAATGCCGATTTCAGGTTTGTGGTAATTACGGCATCCCACTGCTCCTCGGTCATTCGCAAAATAAGCCCGTCCTTTGTTATGCCGGCGTTGTTCACCAATATGTCTATGCGCCCAAAGTCACCGACAACATCCTTTACCACAGCATCAGTGGCGGAAAAATCGGCAGCATCGGCTGCATAGCCCTTGCATTTTACGCCAAGCGCCTCAATCTCTTTTATAAGCTCCTCGGCGTTGCTGTTTATCTGTCTGTATGTGAATGCAATGTCTGCACCCTGCTGTGCAAACTTCACCGCAATGGCACGGCCGATGCCTCGTGTCGCTCCTGTAACAAGCGCTGTCTTTCCTTCAAGTAGTTTCATATATATAATAATGTATTGTGTTTGGTACATTGTCTGTTGCGAAAGTACGAAAAGATAACGAATAATGCAAATTGCCGTGCTGTGGAGTGGTAAACAGTCGACACCGGTGACGTCGCAGCAGTGTTATTGTCTTTTCTTCGCGGATTGTCTTTTCTTTTTAATAAATTTTGTATTGTTTTTCCAAAATACTATTTTTGTAAATGCAACCGATGGTTGTGACATATTAGAAACATAGCGCATTAGCTTTACTATCCTAACTGATGGGGGCATTTTGCCCCGGCAAGGCTTGTCCTTGTCAAACTTGGCGGTTAAATCAAAAGGAAGATTAGTAGCAGAGTTGATGTCCGCGCTGTATTACAGCGTGGGCAACTTGCATATCTATCTTCCGGGTAACGCCAAGACCTCATCAGTGGATATTGCAACGTTGTCCACGTTTTTTTATGTCCTTTATATAACGGGTGCCCTGAATGATTGTTCAAGAAATGTGTGTAGTATAACAAGAATTATTATTTTTTGAGCGTTAACATATTTTAACAATTTGGGGGGGGGTAAAAAGTTTGGTTATACATATATTTGCAACGAATTATGTATTAACGAAATTTTAATATAAAAACTAAAAAAACTTATGAGAAAATTTACTTTATTAATTGCATCGTTGTTCCTTGCAGTAGGTGCAATGGCGCAGGCTTTTGTAATGCCGGAGACCGGTAAATATTACAAAATTAAGGGTGACAATAGCCAGTATCCTTGGCTGATGGGTGCTCAGAAGTCTGGTGGTTCTGGTGTTGCTGTTTCGGCTAATGAGTCCGATGCTGCTATTTTTGAAAAGACTGCAAACGGTCTTAAGGTTTATGGTACAGACACCTATCTGTATTATTCAGGTTCTGGTGATGTTACTATTGGTAATACTGAATCTAATGTCGTTATTGGTGATTATAACAATTCCACCGATAATGGTACTAAATATTCAATAAAAGTTGCTGGTGCCTATATGTACAATAACAACACCGATCAGCAAGTGCATACATCAGGTACATTTATAACCAATATTGAACGTTATTGGGGATTCATTGAGGTTAATATGGGCGGAAATGGTGACGGTGAAGATGATGGCAAAATTGTAGCCGATGGTGTTTATCTCATAAAGAATAATTACAATAACCGTGGTGCTATGGCTTATGGTACCTGGAATGGTGCAGAATATTTTGGTTTGACCGAGATTACTTTGAGTGGTTGCACCGGTAATAATCTCTCTGTTGATCCTTTAAGCAATAAGCATTGGTATGTGAAGACAACCGAGAAGGGTGTCTATTTCTACAATATAGGTAAGGGGTATTTCTTGCAGGAGTATGCTCAGGAGAAGGTTACTTGTGCTGAGGCTATTGCCAACGGTTTCGTAATGGTTGAAAGAACTGCAAATAACACTAATTATGTCAGCGTTAAGAGTGGTAATTATTATCTCTCATACTCTTGCGGTTGGGCTCCAAACAGCGCAGGCGGTTCTGTTCGTTGGTTGACAAGTGATGAAGCTGCTGCTACATTGATGACATTCACTGCTGTTGATGCAACTGCCTATGCAGCAGAAATTGCTGCTGCCGATGCAAAGATTACTGCTTTTGAAGCTGGTAATACAGCTGCAAAAGAGGCACTTGCCGAGGCTATTGCACAGGCTGAGGCTTTGCTTGCTACAATAACAATCGGCGATGGCGTTGGCGAATACTCAGGTGGCGATTATACAGAAGAAGAATTAGTAAGTCTCTTAGGCAGTGCGAAGGAATTTTGTAATAGCATTGATGCAAGTACACCAGTTGAAACCATAGAGGCATATATTGAACTTGTAAATGGAACAATAGCTTCGTACACACTGAATATGCCTGAGGCTGGCAAGTACTACCGTTTCAAGGGTAATTCAGGAAATTATATTGATGCATCTTCAATTTACGGTAATGCAACAGCTAAGGTAGGTCAGATGTCAATGAAATCTGATGCAGAATACAATCTTGCAGGTACAATCTTCTATCTTGATGAGAACGGCAAACTTTTGAACTATTATACAGGTACATATGTAACAGCTACACGCGAAATTGCTAATGTTGGTGTAGACGGAAATACTTGGACTTTTTCAGCGTCTTCAATTGTAGGTAAGTACAAAATCAAGAGCAATGATGGTAATTGGTTGCACGATAATAGCGGAAATCGTGCTGATAGATGTAATCAGGATCTTGATGGACACAGTGAAACTCACTCTTGGACAATTGAGCCGGTAGTGGAACTCCCTGTAACTATTACTTCTGCAGGTTATGCTACATTCTATGCTCCTGTAGCTGTTAATATTCCTGATGGTGTTAAAGCTTACACCGTTTCAGTCAATGAAGAC